>CAZACZ010000018.1:0-42428 GCA_964483695.1 uncultured bacterium
AATCGTCCCGATATTCACATGCGGCTTCGTACGCTGAAAAACACCCTTCGCCATGTCGTGGCATCCTTTCGTGCGCCTGCGCGCGTCGATCGAGGGGCGCCTCGTCGCGGCAGCCGGACCGAGCCGTGGAGGCCAGGTTGGCGCCCACGGACCGATCCGGCGTGCCGGGAACGTCGTTGGAGCTCGTGGACGGGATTGAACCGTCGACCTCTCCCTTACCAAGGGAGTGCTCTACCACTGAGCTACACGAGCCGGTTCCGGCCCTGGTGTTGCCGCACCCTGCTGGGGTGCGCGCACCCTCTCGGGTGCACCCTCGCCTGCGGCACGGCGCCTCGGCTCGGTGTCGCAACTGGAGCGGGAGACGGGATTCGAACCCGCGACATTCAGCTTGGGAAGCTGACGCTCTACCAACTGAGCTACTCCCGCGCGCAGGGAACCGAGGTTCCCTCGGGCTTCGCGGCTGCGACCGCCCCGGCCGGGCCGAGCACGGACGGGTCCGTGTCGACCGCGACCGCCGCGTCTGGTGGGCAGGGCTGGATTCGAACCAGCGTAGGCATAAGCCAACGGATTTACAGTCCGTCCCCTTTAACCACTCGGGCACCTACCCGCGTCCGACGCCTTCGGCGAGCCGCAGCGTGGAGCCACCCATCGGAATCGAACCGACAACCTTCCGATTACAAGTCGGATGCTCTACCGATTGAGCTAGGGTGGCAGCTTGAGCCACGGACCCGAATAGGTAAGCTAGCATGCCCCGCAGAGTGTGTCAACCGCCGTCCAGGACGGCAACGACGAGACTCCTAGGCCGGCGCTGCCCGCCGCCTTCCGGGGGGCCGAAGCGAGCGCCGGCGACCGGAACCGAGGCCGGACGCAGCTCCGTCGTATCGCGGGACCTGCGTCCCGCAACGTCCCTGCTACCATGGGGCCGTCTGGAGGCTCGCCCATGAAAATCGGTTCGTTAGGACTCCCCGAGATCCTCATCCTCTTGGTGGTCGTGCTGCTCATCTTCGGGCCGCGTCGCTTGCCCGAGATGGCGAAGGGGTTGGGGCAGTCGGTGCGCGAGTTCCGCAAGGGCCTGCGTGACATGCGCAAGGACCTCGACGACGAGGGTGTTCAGAGCACCACCGCCAAGGGCCCGAGCGTCGCCGCTGCGACGGTGCAGCCGAGCGGCGCGTCGCCGGTCGGCCCGGCCGCACCCGCCGCCAGCGAAGCCGCCGCCAGCGGACCAGCCGCCAGCGGACCGGCCACCGAGGCGTCCGTCGGCGCCACCGAAGCGGCGCCGGCCGGCCGCGACGCCTGAGCTCCCCTCGATCTGACGCCATCGGTTCGCCATGACCCTCATCGAGCACTTCGAGGAGCTGCGCAAGCGCATCTTCATCGCCTTCGCCGCCTGGATCGTGGCCTCGGGCGTGGCGTTCGCGTTCCGCTTCCAGATCCTGGCGTGGTTGCGCGAGCCGCTCCCGCCGTCCATGACGCTCAGCTTCTTCTCCGTCTTGGAGCCGTTCACGGTCTCCATGCAGATCGCCTCGTTCTTCGGCCTGGTGTTGTCGGCGCCTGTGCTGATCGGGCAGGTATGGGGGTTCGTGGCTCCCGGCCTGTACCCCGAGGAGCGCCGCTACGCCGTTCCCTTCATCCTGTTCGCGGCACTCGCGTTCGCGGCCGGCGTGGTGTTCGCCTACTACGCCGTCTTGCCCATCACCATCCCGATCCTGTTGGGCTTCCTCGGTGGCGAGGCGCAAGGCCTCCTGTCGATCGGCCGCTACATCTCCACGCTGCTCATGCTGATGGGCGTCTTCGGCTTGATGTTCGAGATGCCCGTGCTCGGGTACCTGTTCGCCCGCATCGGCATCCTGCGCGCGGAGCCGCTGGTGCGCAACCGGCGCTGGGCGATCGTCATCGGCGTGGCAGCTGCGGCGCTGCTGACGCCCACCGGCGACCCGTTCAACCTCGCCCTGGTAGCGGTGCCCCTGGTCGTGCTGTACGAGATGACGGTCGTGGTGGTGCGCCTCTCCCAACGTAGGATGGCCCATGCACGAGAGAATCCAGAGCCTGAGGGCTCGCATTGACGACCTGAACCTCCGGCTGCTCGAGTTGTTGTCGGAGCGTGCCGGCGTGGCAAGCGAGATCGGTGCGCTGCAGACCAAGGCGGGCCAGTCGCAGTACGATCCGGTGCGCGAGCAGGCCATGCTCGACGCGTTGGTCGCGGCCAACCGCGGTCCGTTCGACGCCGCGACCGTCAAGAGCCTGTTCAAGCAGATCTTCCAGGCCAGCATGCAGCTGGGCGAGACCGAGGAGAAACGCCGCTACCTCACCTCGCGCGCGGCGCACCGCGAGGACACGGTGGTGATGGTCGGCGACGTCCCGATCGGTAGCCACCACTCGCCGGTGCTGGTGGCGGGGCCGTGCTCCATCGAGTCCGAGGCGCAGGTCGAGATGGTGGCGCGGCATGTCGCCTCCCAGGGCGTGCGGCTGTTCCGCGGCGGCGCCTACAAGCCCCGCACCGACCCGTACAGCTTCCAAGGGTTGGGCGAGGAAGGGCTGCGCCTCGGGCGCGCGGCCTGCGACCACCACGGCCTCTTCTTCGTCAGCGAGATCATGAGCACCGTCGACCTCCCCCTCTTCGAGGAGTACGTCGACATGATCCAGATCGGCGCGCGCAACATGCAGAACTTCAACCTGCTGCGGGTGGTCGGGCGGAGCCGCAAGCCGGTGCTGCTCAAGCGAGGGCTCTCCGCCACCATCGAGGAGTGGGTGATGGCGGCCGAGTACCTGCTGCACGAGGGGAACCCGAACGTGGTGCTGTGCGAGCGCGGCATCCGCACCTTCGAGCGCTACACGCGCAACACCTTGGACGTGTCCGCCGTCGCCCTCGCCAAGCTCGAGACCCACCTTCCCGTGCTCGTCGACGTCACCCACTCGGGCGGGCGCCGCGACTTGCTGGTGGCGCTCACCAAGGCTGGCCTGGCGGTCGGCGCGGACGGCATCATGGTGGAGGTGCATCCCAACCCGGCCGTCGCGCTCTCCGACCAGAAGCAGCAGATCGACTTCGATGCCTTCGACCGCTACCTCGAGGACACCGGCTACCACACCAAGCTCAGCGAGAAGCGCGTCGAGCTGTACAGCTTCTAGGACGGTGCCATGCCCGGATTGAGCGACCTCTTCAACCTCGTGTTCCGCGCCGTCGACGTGGCGCCCGCCTACGAAGCCGAGCGCTGCCTGGTGGTGACGCGAGGCGCCAACGCCTGCCGCGCGTGCCTCGACGCCTGCCCCCACGACGCCGTGAAGATCGGCCGTCGGGTGGAGATCGACCCGGTGGACTGCACCGGTTGTGGGCTGTGCGTGCGGGCGTGCCCCTCGCAGGCGCTGGAGGCCAACCCGCGTTACGAACCGGGGGCGTCGCTGCGCTGCTCCCAGGTGCCCGGCGACGGGCAGAGCGTGCTGTGCTTGGCGCGGCTGGCGCCGACGGACGTGCTGCGGCTCGCGGGTCGCCACCCGGACGTGCTGCTGGCGCACGGTGACTGCGCTTCCTGCGCCATCGGCTCGGCGGCCGTGCCGGAGGCGGCGCGGCGAGTCGCCGCCGAAGCGCTGACGCTGGCGGCGGCGCGCGGCCGCCCGCTCGAGGTGCGGGTCGAACGCGCCGAGCGCTTCGACGGCGACCGCAGGCCCGACCGCGTCAGCCGACGCTCGTTGCTCACGGGAAGTCTGCGCGGCGCGCAGCGTGGCGCCAGCACCGCCCTCGAGCCGCTGGAACGCCTCCTTCCTACCCCACCCTCCGACGACGAGATGGGCGAGCTCCCGAAGGAGCTGGTGCGCCAGTACCACGTGCTCGAGCTCGCTGCGCTGCCGGCGGACGCCGCCGTGCCGTGGCGGCTGCCGCGCGTGGCCGACGGCTGCATCCTGTGCCCGGCATGCACCCGGGCGTGCCCCACCGATGCCTTCTCGCGCGACATGAACGCCGATCCGGCGGTGTTGCAGCTGGACCCCGAGCGTTGCGTCGGCTGCGACGCCTGCGTCGATGCTTGCCCGGTGCACGTCATCACCATGGACGACGCGGTGACCTGGGGCGAGCTCTCCGGCGGCCGGCAAGACGCCTACCGGGCGCGCATCGCCGAGGGCTCCGAGCCCCGCTGAGGCCGTCGTAACGCGGCGTACACTGGTGTATGACGGTTGACGACTGGGTCTTCGAAGCGGTGGAATCGGCGGGAAGCAAAGGGGCGTCGGTCCGCGACGTGCAGCGCTTCATCGACGAGAGGCACTACGAGGAGTTGGCCATCGACACCCTCGAAGCGTCCATCGCCGCGCTGCTCGACACCCAGCGGATCACCTTCGACGGCCAGCGCTACCATCCGGCCAAGCGCAGGTCGAAGGAAGATGCCCTGAAGCAGCTGTTCGGGGACGGCTGAGCTGACGCCGACCCGGTCTGGAGGCGGTCGATGACGAGCACGACGCCAGGCAGCGCTCTGTCGCTGCACGACTTCTACGACGTCGATGCGTTGTACACGCGCGAGGAGCGGATGATCCGCGACAGCGTGCGCGAGTACGTGCGCGGCGAGCTCCTGGAGCACGTCGGCGACTGGTGGCTCGAAGGGGTGTTCCCCGAGGACCTGCCGCGTCGGTTCGGCGAGCTGGGGGCGCTGGGCGTGACCCTGCCCGAGCGCTACGGCGGTGCGGAGGCGTCGTACAGCGCGTACGGACTGATCTGCCGCGAGATCGAGTACGCCGACTCCGGACTCCGCTCGTTCGTCAGCGTCCAGTCGAGCCTGGTCATGTACCCCATCCATCGCTACGGCTCCGACGCACTCAAGAGCCGCTGGCTGCCTGCCCTGGCCAGTGGCGAGGCGGTCGGTTGCTTCGGCCTCACCGAGCCGGACGCAGGCTCCGACCCCGGGGCGATGCGCACGCGGGTGCGCAGGGTAGGCGACGACTACGTCATCACCGGTGTCAAGCGCTGGATCACCAGCGGCTCGCGCGCCCAGGTGGCGATCGTGTGGGCCAAGGAGGAAGCGAGCGGCAAGATCCTCGGGTTCGTGGTCGAGACCGACCGTCCGGGGTTCCAGGCGGTGGACATCAAGACCAAGGCGTCGATGCGCGCCTCCGTCACGTCGGAGCTCTACCTCGACGAGGTTGCGGTGCCGGCGGCCAACAAGCTCGACGTCGAGGGCCTGAAGGGGCCGCTGTCGTGCCTCAACCAGGCGCGCTTCGGCATCGCCTTCGGCGTGCTCGGCGCCGCCCAGGCGTGCTTCGACGAAGCGACCGCCTACGTTAGCGACCGCCCGGCGTTCGGCGAGCCGCTGGCCGCGAAGCAGTTGGTGCAGTCGCGCCTGTCGGACATGCTGAGCGAGATCACCAAGGGCACGTTGCTGGCGTACCGCTTGGGACGGCTGAAGGAAGAAGGCAAGGACCACCCGTCGCGCGTGTCGCTCGCCAAGCGCGACACCTGCCGCGCGGCGCTGAACGTGGCCCGCTGGGCACGCGACATGCTCGGCGGGAACGGCATCACCACCGAGTACGCCGCGATCCGGCACATGCTCAACCTCGAGACGGTGGCCACCTACGAGGGCACCGACACCGTGCACACGCTCATCCTCGGTAGGGAGATCACCGGCCACAACGCGTTCTGACCGTGACCAAGCGCCCGGACCGTCTTGCCGGTCCGGGCGCTTGGTCACGGTCGTCGAATCGGCGGGGTCGGCCCCCGCCGGCGGTCACTCGGCGTGGATCAAGCGCATGGTGGTGCGCGAGCCCTCGTCGCCGTAGCTGCTGTAGCACGGGAACGGCAGGCCCTCGGCCAGGGCGAACTCCATCTCGCTGCTGCCGTCGTCCGGCACGAAGCGCAAGACGACGCACTCGTGGCCGGCGATCTGCTCGCTCCGGTCCATGTAGATGCTGCCCATCCCGGCCACGCGCACCGGCTCGCTGCGCACGTGGATGTCCTCGGAGCCGAGCATCATCGGCAGCAGGAAGATGGCGGGGCCGTAGAACGCCATCATCGGGCCGAACCCGAACGTCATCAGCGCGTCGCCGCCGAACATGGCGTCGGACAGCTCGTCTTGCGACACGCCGTCGTTGCGGACCGTCAACGTGCTGACGGTGTCGTAGGTGTCGCCGTTCTGCGTGACCTGGTAGTCGAGCGTGCTGACGGCTGGACCGTCTTCGCCCTCGACGCTGATCTCGAAGGTGTAGCGCTGGTTCCCTGCAGGGAAGGTGCTGGGATCCCAGGTGAACGCGGCAGCCCAGCTCGCGTAGAGCAGGCTGATGGCGAGGACGATGCGCAAGCGGTTCATGGACGTCGGTCTCCCTCCGGGGGCGTGCTTCCGCCTGGAGCCTACCCCATCCAGCGCGACGAGGTCGTGAGCGACGCACTCGACACGCTCGGCAGCGCTCACGGCCCGAGCCACCACGCCAGCGCCAGCGCGGCGGCGAAGGCAGCTCCGCGCGCCACGTGGTTGCTCCACACCACCTTGCCGAGCACCAGACGCGCGTGCAGGAACGAGGCCAGGTACGCGACCAGGGCGCCCGCCAGCAGCACCCACCAGGCGCCCGACGCGCGGTACCCGTAGGCGACGCCCGCGACTGTCAGCACCATCGCCGCCAACAGGAACAAGCGCGCCACCAACGGTCGGCGACGGCTCACCGCCCAGGCGCCGAAGGCGTTGACCGCGACGCCGCCGAAGGCGACGAGCATCACCAGCAGGTGCACGGGGTTCAGTCTACCGGCAGGTTCGTCAGCGTGTCGAGCAGAAGGTCCCCTTGGAGAACGTCCTGGACGACAACCACGTCGACCGGGCGGTGGGCGAGCCGCGCCACGCGGCGCTCGAGCCAGGCGTCGGCGCTCGACGAGGCGTCGACGACCAGCCGCACCTGCTCGACCCCGCCGCGGCGCCCGAAGTACCGCGCGGCCCCGAGCGCCTCGGCGTCGCTGTCCACCAACCGCGGCTCGACGCGCCGCCCCTCTTGCTCGAGCGTCGCCGGGTCGAGCTGGTGCTGCGATACCAGCAGTTCGTCGTCGCCGGCGAGGCGGGCCGCCAAGGCGTCGTTGAGCAGCCACGGCTGGCCCACCAGCCCCACGGTGCGCGTCTGACCCGGTCGGCGCGACCACCGCACCGCTGCTTGGCGTGGCGGCCGTGCTTGCGCCCGCACCCGCGACCAGACGAGGCCCACCTGGGTCGCGTCGCGGACCAGGCTTTGCAGGACCGCCACCGCCCGCCCTTCGATGGCGTCGTCGAGCCTCGAGGGAACCGCGATGAGCGGCGGAAGGTGGGGCACGGCGGCGGCGAGCGACGCCGGGAAGTCGGCGATCCACGGGTCCTGCGCTCCACCGCGCTCGACGTCGGTGGGGCGCACCAGCTCCGGCACCACGATGGCGTCGCAGTCGGCCATGGACGCGGCCTGTGCCGCCGCGAGGCGGAACGCCAGCTCCGGAACGGCGGCCACCGCTGGTGCCTCCACCTGCGCCCGCACCGCTGCCGGCGCCGGCAGGCACGGCTCGCCGCCCGCGGCCTCGGCGAGGGACCACCAGAACGCGCCGTAGCGACGCCAGAGGAGTTGCGTGACGAATCCGATGCGCACGGCTGGCGAGTCTAGCACTCCGTTCCTGGCTCCGGCACCGGCCTCAAGCAGACACCGCCACGGACGGATGCGCCGAACTCCGGGAGAGCAGGGCGTTCGCCAGGCGCAGCGCGCCGTGCTTGTCGAGCATCTGGTTGCCGTTCCCGCACTTGGGCGAGAGCACGCAGCGCGGGCAGCCGTCGGCGCACGGGCACGCCGCCAGCAGGTCGCGCGCGGCGGTGAGCCACGCCACGAAGGTGGCCGCACCGGCGCGCGCGTAGCCGACACCACCAGGATGGCCGTCGTAGACGAACACCGTGGGGCGTCCGGTGGTCGGGTAGACCGGGTAGGACACGCCGCCGACGTCGGCACGCTCGCACAGCACGAACGCCGGCAGCAGTTGGATCAGCGTGTGCTCGAGCGCGTGCATCGCCGCGGCCAGCGCTTCGCCGACCGGCGCCCCCGGCAGGTCGTCCACCTCGAACCATGCGGCTTGGGTGTCGTAGCTGACCTCCGGTAGGTCGAGCGGCTGCTCGCCGAGCACCGCCTCGCTCACGTAGCGCTTCTTCACGAACCCGGTGACGACGTGGCGCACCCGCACGCGCCCGACCTGCACGCCGGCTTGCGGCGCGTCGAGCACGTCGCGTTGGTGCGGGCGCGCCGGCAACGGTCCGAGCACCTCGATGTCCGTCTCGGAGCGCGGTTGGGTGTAGTAGGCCTCGATGTGCGGCAGGAGTCGGGCCAGCCCGCGCTCCAAGTCGAGCTCGGCGACCAGGTACGCCTCCCCCTGGTGGAGGTGGACCGCGCCGGGATGGAGCTCGCGCAGGGCGGTCGCGAAGTCGGTGCTGCCGAGCGAGCGACCCATCCCGTCCTTGAGCCGGATGGTGCGCCCGCCTCCACCGCGGACGCGCACCCGACGTTGCGGGTAGCGGCCGCTGGGTCGGTACTCGTCGCCGAGCCGCAGCAGGCCGGGAACGGTGCCAAGGTCGAGCCACGGCGCCAGCCACGGCTCGGACGCCGACAGCGGCACCTCCGCAGCGGCGCACGCCACGTGCAAGGGATGCAGTTCGTCGTTGAACGGGTCTGCCACGGCGCTCTCGACCGGGCCGTCGACGAGCGCATCGGGATGGTGCAAGAAGTACTCGTCGAGCGGGTCCGCGCCGGGCACGAGCAGCGTCAAGGAACGCCCTCCCTCGCGACCGGCGCGGCCGGAGCGCTGCCACAGCGCCATCTTCGACCCCGGGTACCCCACCAGCACCACGGCGTCGACGCCCCCCACGTCGACGCCCAGCTCGAGCGCGCTGGTGGCGGTCAGGACCTCGATGTCGCCGCTCTTGAAGCCCGCCTCGAGCAAGCGGCGGTCCTCCGCGGTGTAGCCCGCCCGGTAGCTCTGGATGCGCGGCGCGACCTCGGGGTCGACCATGGTGGCTGCGTAGTGGCGGACCAGCTCGGCGGCCTTGCGCGAGTTGCAGAAGAACAAGCTCTTGACGCCGTCACGCGCGAACCTCGCCGCCAAGGTGGCGGCTTCGCCGTTGGCCGAGCGTCGGCGCTCGGCACCCGCTTGCCCCGCGCCCCCACCGCCGACGGGCGGAGGACGCCAGATCACGAACTCGCGCGCGCCGCTGGGGGCGTCCCCTTCGTCGATCACCACGAAGCGCCGCCCGGTGAGGCGCTCGGCGTGTTCCCCGGGGTTGGCGATGGTGGCGGAGGAGGCGATCACCGTAGGGCTCGCGCCGTAGCGGCCGGCGACGCGCAGGAGGCGCCTCACGATGTTCGCCACGTGGGTGCCGAGCACCCCGCGGTACGCGTGGACCTCGTCCAGCACCAGATAGCGGAGGTCCGCCAGGAAGGCGCTCCAGGAGCGGTGGTGCGGCAAGATGCCGTAGTGCAGCATGTCCGGGTTGGTCAGCACCAGCCGGGTGCCGGAGCGCACGCCGGCGCGCCGTTCCGCAGGCGTGTCGCCATCGTAGGCCGCCACGGTGGGCACGCCGCCGCCGTCGGTGTCGGCCAGCCCCAGCGCGGCCGCCAGGGCGCGGAGTCGAAGCAGCTGGTCGTGCGCCAGGGCCTTCGTCGGGTAGAGGAAGAGCGCGGAGCCGCCCTGCGTCGCCGCCGCCAGCGTCGGCAGCTGGAACGTGAGCGACTTGCCGGAGGCGGTGGGCGTCGCCACCACCACGTCCCGCCCGTCCCCCGCAGCCCGTAGCGCCTCGGCCTGATGGCGGTACGGTCGGATCCCGAGCGCGGCCAGTTCCGCGGCGAACGGACCGTCGTAGTCGGGAACGTCCACGCCACGTCGCGGCGGGAAGAAGTGGTAGGCGGCGATCTGGCCCTGGTAACCATCCAGCTGGGTCAGGAAGGCGTGGAAGCTCTCGTTGGGGTCGCGCGGCACCTTGGGTCAGGGTACCGCGGCCCGGATGGCGCCGCGGTCGCCGCGACGGCGCTCCGGATGGCGCGAAGCACGGTGGTAGACTCCCGAAGGCACCCGTTGGCGCGGCCGCCGTCGTTGCGGCGCCGCGGACGACGGGCCCTCCTACCGACATGGCCACCGCTTGGATCGTCTTCCTGTACCTCGTCGGCGTGCCGTACCTGGGCCTGATGCTCCTGGTCATCGCGGGCATGTTCCGCCCTGCGCCTGCCCGGGGGCGACGCGACGCTCCTTCTGTCAGCGTCGTCATCCCCGCGCACGACGAAGAGCGCGACCTACCGGCGACGCTGGCGTCGTTGCAGGCGGTGCGGTACGCGGGCGAGCTCGAGTTCGTGATCGTGGACGATCGCTCGACCGACGGCACGCGTGCCGTCATCGAGCGCTTCGCGGCGCGCGACCGTCGCTTCCGCTTGGTGGCCGTGACCCGACCTAGCCGCCGGCTGTCTCCCAAGGTGAACGCGGTGGATCACGGGATCCGCGCCTCGCGAGGCGAGATCGTGCTGGCGAGCGACGCGGACTGCCGCTACCACCCGGGCTGGGTCGATGCGATGGTGTCCTACTTCGCTCCCGACGTCGCGATGGTGGTGGGGTACGTCGAGACCAGCCGCAAGGGGGACGCGCGCTCCTGGTTGCGGCGCTTCGAGAGCGCCGACTGGTTCACCTTGATGCTGACCTCGCGCAGCCTCGCCCGCTTCGGCTGGAAGTTCGCCAGCAGCGCCAACAACCTCGCGTACCGACGCAGTGCGTTCGAGGCCGTGGGGGGGTTCGGGAGTGCCGGCAGGGCGCCCAGCGGCGACGAGGACCTGCTGACGCAGGCCATGCGGCGTCTGCCCGCCATGCGGGTGGTGTTCGCCGACGCGCCCGAAGCGCGGGTGCTTACCCAGCCGGCGCCGACCGGCCCAGCGCTGCTGCGCCAGCGGCGCCGCTGGGTGAGCCGCTACCACCACGGCCTGCACTACCATCCGGCGTTCCTCGCCGGCATCGCGGTGCTGGGCATGCAGAGCGTGGCGTTGTCGCTGTCGGTGGTCCTGTCGCCCTTCGTGCCGGGGTTGGCGCCGTGGGTGATCGGTCTATGGGTCGCCAAGGTCTCCATCGAACTGGTGGGCATGAAGCTCGGCACGGCGGATCTCGACCGGGGCGACCTCTGGGGCGGCACGACGCTGCTCTGGGCGCTGGGACACCCGTTCTTCATCGCGGCGGCGGTGATCGGGTCGTTCCTCAAGCCGAGTGCGTGGCACGCAGGTGCCGCTTCCTACCGGCGGCAGTTCCTGCGTCGACGGGTGCGCGCCTGGCGCCGGCGGCTGCGCGACCAACTGCTCCAGTCCTGAGCTGGCGTACCGCGCCTGAAGCGCGTCAGGGACGGCGTTCGCACCGGCCACGATGGCGCGCGGAACGCTCGGAAGAGCGTGCTAGACTACGATGTTTCGCGGGCGTCGAGCCCGCGCCCGGAGGCGAACATGAAGGTCTTCATCCTCGGTGGCGACGGCTTCTGCGGCTGGCCCACCAGTCTGCACCTCAGCAACCTCGGCCACGACATCCACATCGTCGACAACCTCTCCCGTCGCAACATCGACAACGAACTCGAGGCCGAGAGCCTCACCCCCATCCGCCCCATGAGCGAACGCCTCCAGGCGTGGCGCGAGGTCAGCGGCAACCAGATGCGCTTCCACCGCATCGACATCGCCCAAGACTACGCCGGCCTACTCGCCCTCATCCAACGCGAGCGTCCCGACGCCATCGTCCACTTCGCCGAACAACGCGCCGCCCCGTACAGCATGAAGAGCAGCGCCCACAAGCGCTACACCGTCGACAACAACGTCAACGCCACCCACAACGTCCTCGCCGCCATCGTCGAGTCCGGCCAAGACATCCACCTCGCCCATCTGGGCACCATGGGCGTCTACGGCTACGGCACCGCAGGCATGAAGATCCCCGAAGGCTACCTCGACATCCACGTCACCACCGACGATGGCCACACCATCCCCCAGAAGATCCTCTACCCCACCAACCCCGGCAGCGTCTACCACATGACCAAGACGCTCGACCAACTCCTCTTCGCCTACTACGCCAAGAACGATCGCCTGCGCATCACCGACCTCCACCAAGGCATCGTCTGGGGCACCACCACTCCCGAGACCAACCTCGACGAGCGCCTGGTGAACCGCTTCGACTACGACGGTGACTACGGCACCGTCCTCAACCGCTTCCTGATGCAAGCCGCCGTCGGCTACCCCCTCACCGTCCACGGCACCGGCGGCCAGACCCGCGCCTTCATCCACATCCGCGACACCGTCCGCTGCATCCAACTCGCCCTCGAGAACCCTCCCGCCCGCGGCGACAAAGTCCACATCCTCAACCAGATGACCGAGACGCACCGCGTGCGCGACCTCGCCCATCTCGTCGCCGACCTAACCGGCGCCGCCGTCGCCAACGTCCCCAACCCGCGCAAGGAAGACGCCGAGAACGACCTCCACGTCACCAACGAGACCTTCCTCGACCTCGGCCTCGAACCCACCACCCTCCAAGCCGGCCTGCTCGAAGAAGTCACCGATATCGCCCGCAAGTACGCCCACCGCGCCGACACCAGCAAGATCCCCTGCACCAGCACCTGGACCTCCGACCAGCAACCCGGCGACCCCGCCCTCGCCCGGCGCGAGACGGTCCAACGGGCCTGAGCCAGCCGCGGCCCGCGCTCCCATGAGGATCGCCTTCTTCACGGAGACGTTCCTGCCGAAGATCGACGGCGTCGTCACGCGGCAGGTGCGCAGCCTGGAGCAGTTGGCGGCCCTCGGCCACGAGGCGCTGGTGTTCGCACCGCACGATCCGCCCGAGAGCTACGCCGGCCACCGCGTCGTGCGCGTGCCGGCGCTCCCGTTCCGGCCTTGGTACCCGGAGCTCTTCCTGGGCTTGCCGCGTCCGCGCTTGGGGCGCGAGCTCGATCGCTTCCGACCCGACGTGGTGCACGTCGTGAACCCGGTGGTGTTGGGGTTGTGGGGCACGGCGCTGGCGAAGCAGCGCAACCTGCCGCTGCTGGCGAGCTACCACACCGACATCACGCAGTACGCCCGCCACCTCAGGTTGCCGCTGTTGCAGGAACCGTCGCGGCGCTTCTTGCAAGGCGTGCACAACCAGGCCCACGTGAACCTCTGCACCAGCGTGCCGATGGTCAACTCGGCGCGCGGCTTGGGGATCCAGCGCGTGCGCTTGTGGCCCAAGGCAGTCGACACCGACCTGTTCCGCCCCGAACGCCGCACCCAGGCGATGCGGGAACGTCTGACCGACGGGCACCCCGACGCGCCGCTGATGGTGTACGTGGGACGCCTCAGCTACGAGAAGCGCATCGACTGGCTCTACGCGCCCGTGACGCAGCTGCCCGGCGTGCGCCTAGCGTTGATCGGTGCCGGACCCGCCGAAGCCGACCTGCGCAAGCGTTTCGCCGGTACCAACACGGTGTTCACCGGCTACATGTCCGGGCCGGACCTGGCGGCGGCCTACGCCAGCGCCGACGTCTTCGCCTTCCCGTCGGACACCGAGACACTGGGCTTCGTGGCGATGGAGGCGATGGCGAGCGGCGTCCCTGCGGTGGGCGCGCGCGCGGGCGGCATCCCCGACGTCATCCTCGAGGGCGAGAACGGTCTGATGTTCACGCCGGGCGACCTGGGCGACCTGACGGAGAAGCTCCGGACGTTGCTGTTCGACCGCGCGCTGCGCGAGCGCATGGCCAGGCGGGCGCGCGCGGACATGGAGCGCCACGGGTGGCGCGCCGCCACCGAAGCGCTGGTGGAGTTCTACCGCACCGCCATCCGCGTGCACCGACGCTTCGACCCGCCAAGCCGATTCTGACTCGCTCCGCCGTGGGCGGTTCGCCACGGCTCCGGCGTGTCACACCCGCGGCACCACCACCGGCGTGCCGCCATCGTCGAGCACCCGGACGTCGGCTCGGTAGATGCGGCCGAGCAGCGCCTCGGTGAGGACCTCGGCGGGGCTGCCTTGTGCCACCACCCTCCCGCCGGCCACGACCACCAGCCGGTCGCAGGTGCGGGCGGCCAGGTTGAGGTCGTGCAGCACCACCAGCGCACCCACCCCCCGTGCGGCCTGCTCACGGGCGTACCGCAGGACGGTCAACTGGTAGCGCAAGTCGAGGTGGTTGGTCGGTTCGTCGAGCAGCAGGTAGCGAGGCTCTTGCGCCAGGGCGCGCGCGAACGCGACGCGCTGGCGCTCGCCCCCCGACAGCGTCTCGACCCGTCGCGTGGCAAGCGCCTCCAGGCCGGTGGCTGCCAGCGCCTCGTCGATCCTGCGTTCGTCGATCGGGCGCACCGTGCCGAACAGGCCCAGGTGCGGCGTCCTTCCCATGGCCACTACCTGGCGCACCTCGAAGCCGTCGGGGAGTTCGGGGGTCTGGGCCACGAGCGCGACCTTGCGCGCCAGCTCGAAGCGGCCGTAGCGGCGCACCGCCTTGCCGTCCACCGCCACCGATCCTGCCAGCACCGGAACGCGGCGCGTCACGACGCGCAACAGCGTCGTCTTGCCTGCCCCGTTCGGCCCCACCACGCCCAGGACCTCGCCGCCGCGTACCTCGAGGTCGAGGTCGTGCAGCACCACCCCGGCGGTCCGCTCGGCGTCTGGCCACGCGCGCGTCCGGGCGCTCCCCGCCGGCGCTCCGTAGCCGGCGCGGACGCCGGTGAGGGTCACGCTCACGGTTCCTCCCCGCGGCGGCGCAACAGCACCAGGAACACCGGTCCCCCGACCAGCGCCGTCACAATGCCGACGGGCACCTCGGCCGGCGACAGCGCCGTGCGCGCCAGCAGGTCAGCTAGGATCGTGAACGCTGCGCCCCAGAGGAACGCCAGCGGCAGCAGCCGCGCGTGCGTCGGGCCGGACGCCATGCGAACCGCGTGGGGCGTGATCAGCCCGACGAAGCCGATGATGCCGGCGACGCTGACGGCCGCCGCGGTGACGAGGCTAGCGAGCGCCAGCAGCGCCAGCTTCAGCGCCTCGACCGGCAGGCCGAGGTCCGCCGCCCCGTCTTCCCCAAGCTGCAGCACGTCCAAGGCGCGTGCCAACAGGGTCGCCAGCAGCGCCGCCGGCGCCGTGAACGCAGCCACCACGGCGACGTCGGACCAGGAAGCGAAGGCGAAGCTCCCCAGCAGCCGCGCCAGCACGCCGGCCGCTTGCTCGCGCGCGTTCAGCAGCACGAACGACGTCGCGGCGGTCAGGATGGAGCCCACCACGACGCCAGCGAGGATGAGCCGCACGGTGGGCAGCGCCCGCCCATCCCGCGCCAGCACCGTCACCACCAGCACCGTCGCCAGCGCCACCGCGAACGCCGTCAGGGGCGCTCCGACGCGTGCCAGCAACGGCACGCCGGCTCCGAGCGTCATGGCGAGCGTGGCGCCGAAGCCCGCACCGCTGGCGGTGCCGATGAGGTACGGGTCCGCCAGTGGGTTGCGGAACACGCCCTGGAACACCGCGCCCGCCAGCGCCAGCCCGCCGCCGACGACGGCGCCAAGGAGCACGCGGGGAAGCCGGATGCTCCACACGATGGTGTCGAGCGGCCCTTCGGCGACGCCCGACAGACCACGGCGCAACGCGGCCACCAGCTCACCGGGCGCCACCGACACCGATCCGACCGAGGTCGCTAGGGCGATCGCCGCCAGCAGCGCCAGCAGCGACAGGGGCAACGTCAGGGGCAGCGCCAGGGGTGAGGGGTGCGGTCGAGGGCGGGCCAACGACGCGGGTGCGCCGCCGCCCGTCGGCTCGAGGCTGGTCCCGTTCCGCCCGGTCGCCATGCGCGCCTTCAGAACGCGTCCGGGTGCAGGATGCGCGCCAGCAGCAGCACCGCGTCCCCCATGCGGGGGCCGGCGCGGCTGAGCACGTTCACGGCGTCGAGATCGAGTTCGACCACGCGCCCGTCCTTCACCGCACGGATGTGGGACCAACCCGGTCGCGCCGCGACCTCCTCGGCCGTCACGCCGTAGGGCGCGTCGGTCAAGAGCACCACCTCCGGGTCGGACGCGACCACGAACTCGGGGTCGACCAGCGGGAAGTCGCCCATGGCCGACGTCACCACGTTGGCGCCTCCGGCCAGGGCCAGCAGCGTCCCCAGGTAGGCATCGGGGCCGACGCTGTACGGCGTGGCGTCGAGTTCGACGAAGACGCTGGGGGCGTGCCTTCCGGCGGTCACGGCCGCCACGCCCGCGATGCGCCCCTCGATCCGTCCGACCAGCACGGCGGCCTCGGTGTCACGCCCGAGCATGGCGCCGAGCGTCGTCAGGAACGTCAGCGTGTCGTCGTAGCGCTGCGGCGTGCCGGCGTAGGTGGGGATGCCCAGCGCGGCGAGCGCCTCGTGCAGGCCGGAGTACTCGTCGACCAGCACCAGGTCGGGCGCCAGCGCCACGATGCCTTCGAGGTCGGGGGCGAAGGCATCCCCCAGGGTCGGCAGCGTCGCCACCGTGGCGGGCCAGTCCGAGTGCCGATCGACGCCGACGAGCAGGTCGCAGGCACCCAGGCCGCACACGCTCTCGGTGTGGCTCGGCGCCATGGCCACGATGCGCTTCGGGGGCGCCACCAAGGTGACGGTCCGGCCCAGGTCGTCGACTACCGAGCGGGGGAAGGCCCCGCCGGCCGCCGCGCCGGGTTGCGCGGCCGCCGCGCCACCCAGGAGCAGCAGCACGAGGAACGCCAGACGTCGGATCACGATGCATCCTCCTACGCCTGCGAAGGTCGGGGTGGGCGGATCTTGGCCGGGACGTGGCCGTTGCGGCGCGAAGCGCGCTACGCCGGCTGCCCTTCCTCGTCCTCGCAAGGGGTGCAGATCATGCCGGCCATCGGTACTCGGACTTCGAGCGACGAACGCTCGTCACCGTTGCGGGACAGTGCCGGACTTGCACCGGACTTCCCCGATGGACGGACGACGGTACTGTACGCCCGACTCGCGACGGTGTCAACGAACCACCCTGCGGCTGCACCGGAACGTGCTGCGCGTGCTCGGTGGTACGCTCGCGCGCGTGACGCCGCCCATCCCGCTCGCGCGGCTCGAGCCGCCCGGACCGCCGGACCCACGCTCGCTGCGACCCCCTCCCCGCTTCGCGAGCGTGAGCCTGGCAAGCTACCGACCGCAGCACCCGACGCAGGCCTCCGCGCGCGAGCGCCTGCGCGAGTTCGTCGAGGCGCGGTCGTGGCGCGGCACCGAGCGCGCGACGGGCGCGCGCTTCCGCTTGCCGTGGCGCCGCAACGGCGCTCCGAGCGGCGCCGGGTTGTACCTCGATGGCGGCTTCGGTGTCGGCAAGACCCACTTGCTGGCCTCCGCGTACGCCTTGGCCGACACCCCGAACAAGCGCTACGCCAGCTTCCAGGAGCTGGTCCACCTCATCGGCGTGATGGGGATGGCGCGGGCGCAGGACGAACTCGGCGCCGCCGAGCTCTTGTGCATCGACGAGTTCGAGCTCGACGACCCCGGCAACACCTTGATCGTGAAGACCTTCCTGGCGCACGTGTTCGCGCGCGGCGGCGCCGTGGTGACGACCTCGAACACGCCACCGGAAGCGCAAGGACGCGGCCGCTTCAACGCCGACGACTTCCGCCGCGAGATCCAGTCGTTGGCGAGCGGCTTCGAGGTGCTCTCCATCGACGGACCCGACTACCGCCACCGCGACCGCATGGGCGCGTGGTTGCGGTCCGAGCGGGTGGCGTGGCTGGCGCTGCACGAGCGCACCCGCGGTCCACGGGTGGTGGCGACGTGGGACGAGGTCCTGGCGCTGATCGCCAGCGTCCATCCGTCGCGGTTCGCCGGGGTCGCCTCGCAGATGGGCACGCTCTACCTCACGGGGGTGCGCCCCATCGCCACGCAACACGAGGCGTTGCGGGTGGTGCACTTCCTCGACGCCCTCTACGACCAAGGAGTCGGGTTGCGCGCCGCCGGCTCGGGCGCGTTGACGGAGCTGTTCGACGCCGGCTACCGCGACGGAGCGTACGCCAAGAAGCACTACCGCTGCCTCTCACGCCTCAGCGAGATGCTGGAGGAAGCCCCGGGCGACGCGAGCCCGGTGGACCGGACGGACGCCGAGGTCCTCCGCGGGGAGCCTCGCGTCTAGGCCGCGCCAGCCGCGCGCATCGCCATCCCGACCAGCCACGCCGTCACGTCCTCGGCGATGGCTTCGGTCCCCCCGGGTCCGCCCATGCGCGCCGGTCCGACGTGGCGCGCCGCGTCCCGGTGCTCGCCGTCCCGCAGCGCCTCGCGCAGGGCGCGTGCGATGGTCTCCGGTTCGGCCGCCACCACCCGCAGCGCCCCGCCCAACAACCGAGCCTGGTTGGCGAGGAACGCTTCGCCGTACGCCGGCGGCACGGCGAACGCCACCACCGGCAGGCCGAGCCCAGCGGCCTGCTCGTTCGCCGTGCCGGCCGTGCCGAGGACCGCGTCGGCCGTCGCCAGGACCTCGGCGAAGCGGCCAACGACCCATGCCACCTCGCTCGCTCCGGACCGCCATACGGCGCTCGCGCCGGGCACCGGGGCGGGGTCGGACGGCTGCCAACCGCTCGGCAGGGGCGGCAGGTCGGGCAGCGCCCATGCCACCAGGCCGCGCACCGCGCCGCCGCCGTCGGCGCCCAGCCGAGCCATGGCGGCGAGCATGGTGCTCACGCCGTCGCGCGCGTACGCCCGGCTACCCGGCAGCAGCGCCACCACCGACGCGCCCGCCGGCCGCGGCAACGGTGCTGCTTCGAGCCCGTCCATCATCGGATTGCCCACGTACGTCGCGCGCGGGACGCCGCTGCCACGAAGGTACTCTGCCGTGGCAGCATCGCGGGCGTAGACGCGGTCGGCGCGGCGCATGAGGAAGCGCTCGGGGGCGCGGATGCGCTCCATGAAGGTGCGCGCCAGCGCGGGCCGCGGCGCGCCGACGCCATGATGCACCGACACCAACGGTTGCAGGACGCGGCGCGGAGCGGGAACGAGGCTGGCCAGCAGTTGCGCGAAGGCGTCGCCCACGACCAGCACCGCGTCGCAGCGGACGTGCGCCAGCCACGCGACCTGACGCACCGTCAGGCCGACGACGCCAGCGCGGAGGTCGCGCCACAGCAGCGACGGATGGTGCAGCGTGAGCCCCTCCGCCGGCAGGTGGCGGCGCGGTCCGTCCACCCGGACGCCGGCCGCGCGGTAGCGCTCGCCCGTGCCCACCACCGGGAACGCCACCACCTCGAGATCGGGGAGGAGCTCCGCGATCCGCACGGCCAACCGGGCGCCGATGGTGTCCTCGCCGTGGCCGTTCGACACCAGCAGCAGGCGCGGGCGACGCCCGCCGCCACCCGCCGGGGCGCCGGCCACGGTTCGTGCTGGCGGGTCGCTGGTCACGCGCTCGGCGGCCGGCTCAAGCGTCGTCGTCGGCGGCTGCCTGCGCCGGAACCAGGGGGTGGGGCAGCGTGGGCGGCACCGGCGCCTCGCCCCACGCCAACTTCATCCGCAGCACCTCGAACGCGCTGCGCCTACCGGTCGACACCAGATGCAGGCCGTGCCGCGCGGCGGTCAGTGCGATGCGGTCCCCCACGCCCAAGTCGACGCGCTCCTGGCCGTCGATCACCATGGCGATCTCGTCGGCTCGGCTGACGATCTCGAGTCCGATCACGGCCTCTCCGGGCAGCACGATCGGGCGGTTGGTGAGGCTGTGCGGCGCGATCGGCGTGACGACCAGGGCCCGCAACCCGTGGCTCAGGATGGGGCCGCCGAGCGACAGCGAGTACGCGGTGGAGCCCACCGGCGTCGACACCACCAGGCCGTCGGCGCGGTACTCGGTGGCGTAGGCGCCGTCGACACGCATGCGCACCCCCACCAGGCGCGTCATCACGCCCTGCGACAGCATCACGTCGTTGAGGGCGTACCGCGGGGTGTCCTCGCCGTCGCGACGGACCTCGATCATCATCTTCTCGTGCACCGGCCAGTCGGGCGTCATGGCGCCCGACGCGTACGCCACCGCGTCGTCGACGCCGAACTCGGCCAGGAAGCCGAGCTTCCCCAAGTTCACGCCGAGCACCGGCACCTTGGTGCCGACCGCACGCCGGGCCGCCGCCAGCAGGGTGCCGTCGCCTCCCACCGAGACGATCAGGTCGGTGCCGGCGGCCGCGGCACCGAGTTCGGCGTCGCCCGATAGGTCGACGATCGCGTCGGCCCCCGACGCCTGGAACAACTCGCCCAGCTCTCGCGCCAGGGGGTGCGCTTCGGGCTTGTGCAGCGTGCTGGTGACGACCACACGCCGGAGCGCGGCCGCCGGCAGCGTGAAGCGCTCGACCTTGTCGCTTCCGAGGTCCGCGGCGTGCCGGTCCGTCAAGCGCCGACCACGCTCTCGGGTAGCGAGGTCCGCACCACCGCCAGCACGCGCTCCACCACCTCGTCGAGGGTGAGCGGTCCGGTGTCGATCACGGTGGCATCGGGCGCCGCCACCGACTGCTTGGCGTCGCGCTCGTCGCGGGCGCGCAGACCGGCCGCCACCGTGCCGAGGTCCGAGGCGCGCTCGCCGACGCGGCGAGCGGCACGCACGTCGGCGGGAGCGGTCAGGTAGAACTTCCAGCGCGCTGCAGGGAACACCACGGTGCCCATGTCGCGGCCGTCGATGGCGAACGATCCACGCATCTCGCGCAGGCGGTCGGTCACCCATGCCCGCACGCGTTCGTGCCGCGCGACGTCGGAGACGGACTCGTCGACGTCGTCGGTGTGCAGCATCGCGGTGACGTCGTCGTCGTCGACGGTGACGCGGTTGCCGGCCTGGTCGGGATGCAGGCGCACGACGTGACGCGTGAGCAAGCGCAGGACCGCGGCCTCGTCCGCCGGGTCGACGCCCGAGCGCAGGGTCAGCTCCGTCGCGGCGCGGTACAGCAACCCACTGGAGACGTACGCGATGCCCAGTCTGCGGGCGAGCGCCCTGGCGACGCTCGACTTGCCGGAGGCGGCCGGTCCGTCCAACGTTATGATGAGACGGTCGCCGTCGATCATGGAGGTCATGATAGCCTGCCCGCCAACAGCGCCAGGAAGTCGTCGAAGAAGCGCGGGTAGGTCTTGGCGACGCAGCCGGGGTCCTTGATCACGACGTGCGGGATGCGCGCGCCGGCCACCGCCAGGGCCATCGCCATGCGGTGGTCGCCGTAGGTCTCGAGCGCCACCGGCGCGTCCGGGACGCCCACGAGCGGGTGGACGGTGAAGGCGTCGTCCTCCTCGTCGACCTGCGCCCCGAGGCGCGCCAACTCGTGGGCCATGGCGGCGATGCGGTCGGTCTCCTTGATGCGCAGGTTGCCGACGTTGCCGATCCGCACCGGGCCATCGGCGAAGAGCGCCGCCACCGCGAGCGTCTGCGCCTGGTCCGGCATGTCGTTCAGGTCGAGGTCGAGGTCGCCGCGCAAGCGGCCGCCGCGCGGTCCGTGGAGCTCGCAGGAGTCGGTGCTCCACCGCACCTGACACCCCATCGCGGCCAGCACCTCCGCCAGGCGAGCGTCCCCCTGGCGCGTGTCGCGACCTAGGTTGCCGATGCGAACGCGACCGCCGGTGATGGCGGCGGCGGCCCAGAAGTAGCCGGCGGCCATGGCGTCGCCCTCGACCTGGTACCGGCGCGCCCGGTACCGTCCCGGTCGCACCTCGAAGCTGCGGTAGCCGTCGCGAACCACCGACACGCCGAAGGCGGCCATCAGGTCGAGCGTCATGTCGACGAACGGCCTGCTCTGCAGGTCTCCCTCGACCTCGACGCGCACCGCGCCCGAGGCGTACGGCGCAGCCAGCAGCAGGGCCGAGAGGAACTGCGAGCTGCGGCCGCCGTGCACCGTGGTGCGCCCCCCTTGCAGTCCGTGCGCATGCACCGTGACGGGCGGACACCCGTTGCCCGACGCGGTGGTGGCGTCCGCGCCGAGGTTCGTGAGGGCGTCGAGCAGGTCCTGGATGGGTCGCTCGCGCATGCGGGCGTTCCCGTCCAGGCGGAACGTGCCGTGGCCCAGGGCCACCAGCGCGGTGAGGAAGCGGATCGAGGTGCCCGAGAGCCGCAGGTCGAGATCGGCTTCGTGGGCCTCGAGCGGCCCGCCCGCGCCGTGGACGACGACGGACGAACCGCGCGCCTCGATGCCGACGCCGAGTTGGGCCAGGGCGCGGACCATCACCTCGGAGTCCTCGGCGATCAGGGCCCCTTCGACGTCGCTCACCCCGTCGGCGAGCGCCGCGGCGATCAGCGCCCGGTTGGTGATGCTCTTCGAGCCGGGGACGTTGAGGGCGCCCCGCACCGGCCCTTGCGGGCCGACCTGCACGGTGGGAGGTAGGCGAACCATCGAGCCCAAAGGATACACCGAGACCCGCGACCCGCCGAGCCGCGGTACCCTGGGTCCGTGAGTATCCCCGAGCCGCTGCAACGGATCATCGACGCGTTCCGCAGCGCCCCGAAGACGCTGCGCCTGCCGCTGTTGCTGGAGTACGCAGAGAAGCTCCCCGATCTGCCTCCCGGCATGGACGGCTCGCTCGAGCGCGTACACGAGTGCCAGACGCCACTGTTCGTGCTGGCGCAGGTCGACCACGACGGCCGCGTCGCGCTCTACTTCGAGGCGCCCGAGGAGGCGCCCACCACGCGCGGCTTCGCCAGCGTGGTGCATGCCGGCCTGACGGGCCGCACGGTGGACGAGGTCCTCTCCGTCCCCGACGACTTCTATGCCGACATGGGGCTGGCCGAGATCATCTCGCCGTTACGGCTGCGCGGCATGGGCGCGATCGTGCGCCGCGTCAAGCGGCAAGTGCAGGAGGCGTCCTGAGGCAGGGATCGCCGTGCTTGGCGTGCACACGGGCGATGTGCTAGCATCTCCAAGCTTGACGACGTTCCGGGCGAGGTCGCCCGTGGAGGAAGGCCATGAAGAAGAACATCCACCCGAAGATGGTGCCGTGCAAGGTCATCTGCGACGGCCAAGTGGTGATGGAGACGTACAGCACCAAGCCGGAGCTGCACGTCGACGTGTGGTCCGGCAACCACCCGTTCTACACCGGAGAGCAGCGCTTCATCGACACCGAGGGGCGCGTCGAGAAGTTCCAGAAGCGCTTCGGCGACAGCTACCGCAAGACCGCCAAGAAGTGACCGGCGTCCGCGCCTAGCCGGCGCGGGTCCCACCGCGAACGACCGAGCGCCGCGCGTCTAGCGCGGCGCTTCGTCGTCGTGACGCGCCGCGCTAGACGGGAACGGCGGCGCGCACGCAGGTGCCGTTCCCGGGCTGCGCCTCGATCACGAAGGTCCCGCCACGCCCTTCGACACGCTCGCGCATCTGCCGCAGTCCGAGACCGCCTGCGCTGGTGACGCGGTCGCGCACCGAGGCGAGCTCGAACCCCGCGCCGTCGTCGCGCACCTGCACGTACGCCATGCCTTGGTCGTCAGTGCCAACGTGCACCTCGACCAGCCGCGCACGCGCGTGCTTGGCCACGTTGTGCATCGCCTCCTGGAAGATGCGGAACAGCACCGCCTCGGACTTCACCGACAGCTCCGGCAACGGATCGATGTCGACGCGCACCCGAACCTCGTTCTGCTGCCCGAAGTCGGCAGCGTAGCGCCTCACCGTCTCGACGAACCCGTGGCGCTCGAGGTCGACCGGGCGCAGCGCGAAGATCGAGCGCCGCACCTCACGGATGGTCTCGCGTACGGTGTCGCGCGCCTGGTCGAGCTCGGCTCGCGCCTTCGCCGCGTCACGATCCAGCAGGCGCGCCACCAGATCGAGCTTGAGCGCCGAGAACGCCAGCATCTGCGCCACCCCGTCGTGGATCTCGCGCGCGATGCGGGCGCGCTCCTCGGTGATCGCCAGCTCCTCGGACTGCAGGTAGGCGGTGGCGTTGCGCACCGCCAAGCTGACCTGGCTGGCCAGCAGCCCGAGGAACGGGATGGCAGCGGGGTCGAAGTGCGCCGGCTCGGGGTGCGCCAGGACGATGACGCCGAGCAGGCGCTCGTCGGCCGTCATCGGCAACGCCACCGCGCTCCCGGCGTGACGCAGCAGCGGGCCGGCGGCCGCACGCTCCTCGTCGCTCAAGCGAGCGAGGATCTGCGGCTCGCGCCCCAACGCGACCCGCCCGACGATCCCCTCCCCCACGCGCCACGAACTGAGCGCGGCGCCCTTCTCCAGGCCGACGTAGGAGCGCAAGCGCAGCACGCGCTCCTCGTCCACCACGAACACGCCTCCCGTGGGGGCGGCGACGCGCGTCATCATCTGCACGAGCACCGTGTCGAGCAGCTTCTCGAGGTTGCCCTCGGCTCGGATCGACCGGTCTACCTCCACCAGGGTGATGAGGTCGCGCATGCGCAAGCGCGTCGCCTCGGCCGCGGCCGAGAACTGCGACGCCAGGATGCTGAACGCCTCGCGCCTGCGCGCGTCGGGCGGGGCGTCGTAGTACGCGTGCAGCGAGCCTTCCGGCCGGCCGCCCCAGGCCAACGGCCGACTCAGCACGTAGCGCCTGGTGCCGCCTTCGAGATCGGCCGTCTCCTCCACCGCCCCCAGCCGACCCTCCTGCGCTTCGGCGCGCAGCCGCAGGTCGCGCGCCAACGCGTCCGCCTCGAGGCCAGCGCGCATACCGACACCGTGCGTGGCGCGGATCTCCGCCGGGCCCACCACCAGGCTGACCGACCGCGCCCCGGTGACGTTGGCGACACCGCGCGCAGCTGCGTCCACCGTGGTCTCCAGGTCGGGCGCGGCGGCGAACCGCGCGGTCACGTCTTGGATGGCGCCGAGCAGTTCGTGGCTGGCACGGAGCTCGTCGAACAGGCGCGCTAAGTCGTCCTGCGCCTTCTCGCGCAGGCGCACCTCGCGCGCGATCCAGTTCAGCGTCATGTAGGTGGCCAGCGGCCCGAGGATGCTGTAGAACAGCAGCTGCGCCCAGAAGCGGAACTCCTCGCCACCGAGCGGGACCACCACCACCTGGTAGACGAGCACGACGCCGATGATGCTGATCGGCAGCCACAGGCGCGCCATGCGCACCTTCTCGTACAGGCTGCCGTGTCGAGCGGGGTGGCTGTCGGCCGCGGGGCTGCGGATCATGACGCTGGGGCGCAGGCGGGCGCCCGGGCGGGACGTCGGTTCGTTCGCGACATGCCCCGATTCTAGTCGGGTGGGTGGCCTCGCCCATGCTGGGGGTACACTCGCGCCATGACCGAGACCTCCGACCCGGCGCCACGGGCGCTCGCGATCGACGACATCACGGCGCTGGCGGGCGACCAGCCGATCGCGCAGGTGCGCGTCGGCACGGTGCGCTTCACGCTGCTGGGCACCGCACACGTCTCCAAGACCAGTGCGGACACCGTCGAGCACATGATCGCCAACGGCGGCTTCGATGCCGTCGCCATCGAACTCGATGCCGGACGCTACGCTGCCCTGAGCGACGCCGACCGTTGGTCGAAGATGGACCTCTTCCGCGTGCTGCGCGAAGGCAAGGCGGGCATGTTGGCGGTGAACCTCGCCTTGTCGGCGTTCCAACAACGGCTCGCCGACCAGTTCGGCATCGAACCCGGAGCCGAGATGCGCCGCGCCATCGCCGCCACCAAGCAGCGCGGGCTGCCGCTCCTGCTCGTGGACCGCGACATCGGCGTGACCCTGCGCCGCGTCTACGCCAACGTGCCGTGGTGGCAGCGGCTGAACCTGCTCGCCGGGCTGCTGGCCTCCTCCTTCAGCCGAGAGAAGATCGGGGAGGAGGAGATCGAGCGCCTCAAGGAAGGTGACATCCTCGAAGCGACCTTCGACGAGTTCGCGCAACGATCCGAGCGCATCTACGTGCCGTTGATCCAGGAACGCGACGCCTACATGGCCGCGAAGCTCCTGGCTCGAACGCACGCCGAGGCAGCGACGTCGGCGCCCGCCGACGCCGGCATCCCGCGGGAGGTCCTGGTCGTGATCGGCGCAGGCCACCTCAAGGGCGTGCGCGAGCGGCTCGAACGCGCCGCCGCCGACCCGGACGAACGCGAACGCCTGCGCGCGGTTCCCGCCGAGCTCGAGCGCACGCCGCCACCCAGCCGCTGGGTGCGGCTGCTGCCGTGGGCGATCGTGGCGCTGATCGTCACCGGGTTCGTCATCGGCTTCGCCCGGAGTCCCGACGTCGGCGTGCGGCTGCTGACCGACTGGACCGTCATCAACGCCGTTCTTGCCGGGCTGGGCGCCGCCATCGCGCTCGCGCATCCGGTGACGGTGATCGTGACGGCCATCGCAGCGCCCTTCACCTCGCTCAACCCGTTGATCGGCGCGGGGTTCGTGGCCGCTGGCATGGAGTTGTGGCTGCGCAAGCCGACCGTCGGCGACTTCGAGGCCCTGCGCCGCGACGTGGTGACGGTGCGCGGCTGGTGGCGCAACCGGGCCGCGCGGGTGCTGCTGGTCTTCCTCCTGGCCACCTTCGGCTCGGCAGCCGGGACCTACATCGCCGGCTTCCGCATCTTCGGGCGCCTCTTCGGTTGACGCCCCGGCCCGAGCCTCATCGGGCCGCCGGCGTTCCGTCCAACAACCACTGGGCGTAGGCGTCCACGAAGGTGAACCGTCCGCTCTGGATGTCGCTCGCCGCAAGGTACGCGAGGAAGTCGCGCACGGCGTCCGGCTCGCTGGCGCGGAACGCCTCGCCGCCGCTCATGCCGGCGAATCGCCCGCCTTCGATGGCCGGCAGGGCGCCTTCGGCCGCGTCGGCGGTGGCGCGCAGCTCCTGCACCAGGCGAAGGACCGCGACATCGGGATCGGCGAGGTCGGCACGACCGTAAAGCGGTGCGCCCGACTGCAAGCCGGTCAGCACCACCCCGCGGCCGATCAGGCGCCGCAGCGCCTGCGCCGAGCCGGCCACCTCGACGACCGTCTCGGCGGCCACCTGCTGCCCTTCGCCCGCGTCGGCGCCGACACGCAGCAGGTAGGTTCCGGCCGCGAGGTCTTCCGGCAACGCGAGCTCGATGTCGTCCACCACGAAGCCGACGGCGCCGCTCGGCAGCGCGACCTCGCGCTCGACGACGAGCAGCGCGTCGGCAGCCGCCGCGTCCGTCCACAGCGACACGCGGGCGAGGACGCGGGCGGGTAGAGCGTCGCCGGGCGTGCTGAGCTCGAACGATGGGTAGATCGGATCGCCCGGATGGTACGGGCTCGCGTCCACGCCCCTGACGCCCAGCGTGACGCGCACGCCACCGAGGATCTCGAGCGGTGGCGGCGGCGCGCTCAAGGCATCGAAGCGCTCCCGGGCCACGTCCAGGTAGTCGCCGAAGGCGGCCTCGTCGGCGCGGGCAAGGCGCAGGAAGCGCTGGTACGCGCCGGCCGCGTCCGAGCGCCGCCCTTCGGCTTCGTACAGCGTCGCCAGGGCGAACTCTACCGGGGCCACCCCTGGATACAGCAGGCGGGCGTTCTCCAGGTCGTGCACGGCCTCGTCGTCGATGCCGCCGTCGAAGCGCATGGCCTGTTCGTAGGCGCGCATCGCTTCGGCCAGGCGCCCCGTCACGGCGCGCGCGAGCCCTAGGTTGTAGGCAGCGATGTACTGGCTGCCGTCGAGGTCGAGGGCCCGCAGCGAAGCCGCCTCGCTGTCGTCCACGAACCCGAGCAGGTAGTACGCCCAACCGAGGTTGGTCCAGTAGAGGTCGGACTCCGGCTCGAGCTCGACCGCCACTGCCAGGGCCTCGGCGGCTGCCTGCGCGTCGTCACGGTCGAACGCCAGGTACGACAAGCGCTCGAAGGCGTAGGCGAGGTAGGGCGAGGCGACGCTCAGCGCCTCGAGCGCGGCACGCTCTCGGGTCGGGTCGGAGGCCACGTTGGCCACCAACGAGGCCCCCAGCAGCGCCGCGCTTCCCGCGGCGGGACCGAGCGCGGTCACCGCGTCGAGGTCGTCGGTCGCCGCTTGGTCGTCGCCGCGGGAGAGCAAGAACGAGGCGCGTACCGTGCGGGCGTAGCTGGACACGGCGGCCGCCTCGTCGAACACCGCCATGGCGCCCACCCGATCGTTGACGTTGGCCGCCAGCACCCCGAGCCACAGGTCGGCGAGCACGCCGGTCGTGGCGGCACGCATCTGCTCGAAGGCAGCGAACGCCAGGGGCTCGTCCAGCGTGACGGTACCCACCGACAGCAGCGCACGACGCGTCGCGCGGCGACCCGCTTCGGTGCCGTGCTCGTCCCCAGCGTCGCCACCCGCCAAGGTGGCGTCGCCGGCGAGCACGGCGCGCACGTCGGCCAGCATCTCGCTCGCCCGAGGCGGCGCGCCGGCACCGGCGACGGCCTGTTCGAGCGCGTCGCCGCCTTCGGGCACCAGCCCGGCACCGATCAGCGCCACGCCGCGGGCGTACTCGCCGTAGGCGCCCTCTGCATCCCATGGCGCAGCTGGCACCGGCATCGAACCGACGCGCAGACCCAGGTCGCCTTCCAGCACGCGAACGGCCAGCGCCACCAAGCGATCGGGACGGCCGACGTCGGCACGCAGCGTCACCTGGCGCGAACCGTCCGCCGACGCCACGAACAACCGCAGCGCGAGCGCGTCGTCGAGCACCTCCAGGCGGCCGGTGGCGGCGACGTCCACCCCGGTGGAGGTACGGACCAGGTCGGCGCCGGCCGGTCCCGTCATGGCCAGCGGGCCGGCCAGCCTACCGACGCTCAAGAAGCCGCCTTCGACCACCAGCGGCGGGATCGCCCCCGGCGTGACCTCGGGGCCGAGGACCACGGCACCGCTGGCGAACGCCGCGGCGATCTCGTCGGCGACGGCGACCCCGAGCAGGGTCTCCTGGCTGTCGAAGGGGTACACGGCGAGGGTCTGGGCCCAGGCGGTAGCGAACAACGTGAAGGCGACCGCGGCCAGCAACGGCCGCAGGGACGCGAACGACATCCGAGAGCGCATGAGGTCCTCCAAGGTGACCCAGGCTAGCACGCGACCAAGCGCGCCCCGGTGCGGGGAACGGGCCAGCACGCGCTCAGGACAACAACTCTTCGAACTCGTCGAGCAGGGTCTGGGCCAGTGTCGCCGACCGCGCCACCACCAGGATGGTGTTCTGGCCCGCCAACGTGCCGACGATCTCGTCGCGGTCGAGCTTGTCCAGGACGTAGGCGATGCCGGACGCGTGGCCCTCGTCGGTGGACACCACGATGACGTTCTCGCCTCGGTCGAGGTCGCGCACGAACAGCCGGAAGCGCTGCCGCAACTCGCCGACGACGTCTTCCTGCTGCGTCAGCGGGGTGGCGCGGTAGCGGTGCTGGCCGCTGCCGGCCGGCACGCGCACCAACCGCAACTCGGTGACGTCGCGGCTGATGGTCGCTTGGGTGACCTTGATGCCGCGCCGCGCGAGGTGTTCGGCGATCTCGGCTTGGGTCGAGACGAACTCGTTCTCGACGATCTCGGCGATGAGCCGCTGGCGCGATTCCTTACTCGGCATACGCCCGCAGTATACGCGCGCTCCCAGCGCGGCCCGCGCCGCCTACCTCAGTCCTCGTCGTCGTCGTCGAACGGAGCAGGCGCGTACGTGGCCTGCGTCTCGCTGCGGCGCGGCTCGACGACACGCTTCAACTCGTCGATCGCCGGCAGGTCGTCGCCCCACACGATGTCCCGGCTGGTCTCCAGTTCCTTCATCGCGATGGTGACGGTGTTCTGGGTGTGCGGAAGGGCGTCGACGTCGAGCACCGGGGGGATGCCCGCCTTCAGCTGCGCGGCCCGGCGCGCGACGATCATCGAGAGCCGGTACCGGGAATCCGTCAACGCCATCAGCTTGTCGTATCCTTCTTGCGCCACTGCGTCTCCTCCGGGTCCACGGCGTGGACGCGTCCACGCACGGACCGATGGGGCGACCGACGAGGTCGGCCCCGAGCGACCGATTGTACACGACGGTGCCGCCCGGCGCACGCCGCCGGGCACGCGAGCACTCAGGCCTCGTCGCTCTCGTCCAGGAAGCGGGCCACCTGGTCGTCGCTGAGCAGGCGCGCCCGCGCCCGCTCGGCCCGGATCACGCTCTCGAACAGCACCACGGCCTGCTCGAGGTGATCGTTCACGATCACGTAGTCGAACTCCCGGACCGCGCGGATCTCCTCGCGGGCGCGCGTCAACCGCTTCTGGATCTTCGCTTCGCTGTCGGTGCCGCGCCCGCGCAGACGGCGCTCGAGTTCGCGCAGCGACGGGGGGGCGATGAAGATCATCACCGCGTCGGGCATGCGCTCCTTGACCTGACGCGCCCCGATCAGCTCCAGCTCGAGCAGCACGTCGTGGCCGCGCGCCAACGCCTGATGCACCGGACCCGCCGGGGTGCCGTAGTAGTCGCCTACGTAGTCGGCGTGCTCCAGCAGCGCGTCCTCTCGGATCATCCGCTCGAACTCGCTTCGCTGGAGGAACCAGTACTGCACGCCGTTCTCCTCGCCTTGGCGGCGGGAGCGCGTGGTGGCCGAGATGGAGTACTCGAGGTTGCGCATGCGAGGCATGGCGGCGCGCCGGATGGTGTCCTTGCCGACGCCCGACGCGCCCGTCATCACGAAGAGGATCCCCTGCCTGCGCGGGTCCGCCGACCTGCCGCCCGTATCGTCCAACGTCGTCGCACTCCTCTCGCGGGGGGTGCGGCGTCAGGCCCGCCGGCGCCCGCGTGGATGGGCGCGACTGTACCACGGCGCGTGGGCATCCCCCTTCCCCGCCGCGCTGCCCCGCGCGCTTCGCCGCCTCGGCAAGCATGGCCGTGAGCGCCGGTCGGGCGGGTGCTAGCATGGCCTCCCGGGGAAGGTGAAGGCATGGACCGTAAGTACATCTTCGTCACGGGCGGGGTCGTCTCGAGCCTCGGCAAGGGGATCTCGACCTCGAGCATCGGGGCGTTGCTGCGGGCGCGCGGGTACCGCGTCACCGCCGTCAAGATCGACCCGTACGTCAACGTCGACGCCGGGACCATGCGGCCCTACGAGCACGGCGAGGTGTTCGTCACCGACGACGGCGCCGAGACCGACCTCGACGTCGGCACCTACGAGCGCTTCCTCGACGTCGACCTGCGCCGCGGCAACAACGTCACCACAGGCCAGGTCTACCTCAGCGTGATCGAGAAGGAGCGCCAAGGCGCCTACCTGTCCCAGACGGTCCAGGTGATCCCGCACGTCACCGACGAGATCAAGCAGCGCATCGCGGACGCCGGCGAAGCCGCCGACGCCGAGATCGTCCTGGTGGAAGTGGGCGGCACCGTCGGCGACATCGAGTCCTTGCCGTTCCTCGAGGCGATCCGTCAGATCCGCTTCGAGGCGGGCCGCGAGAACACGCTGTACCTGCACGTGACGCTGGTGCCGTACCTCGGGGCCAGCGAGGAGTACAAGACCAAGCCGACCCAGCACTCCGTCGCCACCTTGCGCGGCGTCGGCATCCAGCCCGATGCGTTGGTGCTCCGGTCGAAGGCGCCGGTGCCGGACGAAGGGCGCAAGAAGATCGCGCTCTTCTCCAACGTCGAGCCCGACGCGGTGTTCAACGCCTACGACGCCGACTTCGTCTACGCCGTGCCGGAGATGCTGGAGCAGCAAGGGATGGGGCGCTTCGTCGAGCGCATGCTGGACCTCGAGCGCGTGACGCCGGAGCTGCGCGTGTGGCAGGAGGCGGTGCGCATCCTGCGTGGCCCCGACCGCGACGTGCGCATCGCCGTGGTCGGCAAGTACGTGGCCATGCCGGACGCCTACCTCAGCTTGCTCGAGGCGCTGCGGCACGCCGGTATCGCCAACCGCGCCGCGGTCGACGTGACCTGGGTGAACGCCGAGGAGCTGGTGGAGGGCGACCTCGATCACCTCGCGGAGTTCGACGGCATCCTCGTGCCGGGCGGGTTCGGGGTGCGCGGCATCGAAGGCAAGGTGCGCGCGGCGCGCATCGCGCGCGAGCGCGGCGTGCCGTACCTCGGCATCTGCCTCGGGATGCAGGTCGCCGTCATCGAGTACGCGCGCCACCGGGCGGGTCTCGCCGGGGCGAACTCGACCGAGTTCGACCCGTACACCCCGCATCCGGTGATCGACCTGATGCCCGAGCAGCTCGAGGTCGACGGCATGGGCGGCACCATGCGGCTCGGCAGTTGGCCGATGCAGATCGCCCCGGGCACCCTGCTCGAGCGCTGCTACGAGCCGCCTCTCGGGCAGCAGGCCCTGGTGCACGAGCGGCATCGCCACCGGTACGAGGTGAACCCCGCCTACGTCGAGCGGCTCAAGGCTGCGGGCCTGCGCATCTCGGGCGTCACGCCCGGCATGGAGGGACGCGGCGAGGGCCTGGTCGAGGCGGTCGAGTTGCAGGACCACCCCTTCTTCCTAGGCGTGCAGTCGCATCCCGAGTTCCGTTCGCGGCTGATGCGACCCAGCCCCCCGTTCCGTGGCTTCATCCGCGCCGCCGTCCTGAGGCAGGAGGCGCGTCTCGTGGAGAGCGCGCGCCCGTTGCAGAGCGAAGGGGCGCCGCGCTGAACGCTCGGCACGGAGCGGACGGCCGCCTGCCGGCGCCGTGCCTGCTCCTGCGCCGTCGGCGCGCGCGACCCGCCTGGGCGGGACGAGGATGAAGCACACCCTACCGCTGGTCATCGGCCTTGCCGGTGGCACCGGTTCCGGCAAGACCACCGTGGCCGACGCCATCGTGCACGCCGCCGGCGCGCACGGCGCGGCACTGTTGCCGCAGGACGCCTATTACCGTGAGCAGAGCGACGTGCCGCGCGAGGTCCGGGCCCGCACCAACTACGACGAGCCGAGCGCGTTCGACACCGAGTTGCTGATCGCCCACGTGGACCGGTTGTTGGCTTGGGAGGGGGTCGAGCGGCCCGTCTACGACTTCACCATCGACGACCGCGCGCCGCAGACGGTGTTCCTACCCGCCGCTCCGGTGGTGGTGGTGGAGGGGATCCTGGTGCTGCACGACCCCGCGCTGCGCGAGCGCATGCGCCTGAAGGTGTTCGTCGACGCCCCGCCCGACGAGCGGTTCATCCGGCGGTTGGAGCGCGACGTCCGCGAGCGCGGGCGCAGCGCTCAGAGCGTCATCGAGCAGTATCGTCGAACGGTGAAACCGATGCACGACCTGTTCGTCGAACCCACCAAGCAGCACGCCGACCTCATCGTCCCCGAGGGAGGCAAGAACCACGTCGCGCTGGAGGTCCTCACCACCTACGTCACCGCCTACGTGTCGGGCCGCCTCGAGGCGACGCCGTGACCGGTCGCTGGCTCGCGCGCCTCGCCTGGATCGTCCTGCTGGCGGCGCTGGTGCCCGCCGCCATCCTGGCGGCGCGGCGCGTCGCCTCGGAGGGCGCGAAGGAGCGCGTGGCGGTGGTGATGGACGAGCAGGCGCTGGCGACGCAGGCGGCGCTCGTCGGCCTGACCAGCATCGAGCTGGGGCTGCGCTACCAGGCGCTGGGACTCGCGGGCATCGCGCTCTACGAGGACACCATCGAAAGTCTAGTAGCCAAGGGCTCGGCCGCTGCGCTGCTGGGCAGCGAGCTGCGTGCCCAGGCGCTGGCGCGCGGCGAGCCGGCGCCGGCGGTTCCATCCGACGCGACGCTGGTCACAGCGCTGGCGCCGGGTGCGCTCGACACCCTGCTGGCGAAGAACGTCCCGGTCGGACGCGCCATCGAGATCGCCGGCCGCACCTGGTACGTCTGGCCGGGCGACGTCCGCACCACCTTGCCCGCCGGGCCGGACTTAGCGCAGATCGACCTCTGGCGGCGCGCCGGCTTCGACGTCGCCTACCGCCCGCGCAACGCGCCGGTGGCGCTGCTGAACGCCGGCGCCGACTACCCGGCCGGCGCGTCGTACCTGATCTACGCCGGCACGCAGGTGGCGGGGCACCCGGGCGACGCGACGACGGTGATCGAAGCGTCCCAGGACTACCTCACGGCGATCATCGAAGGCACGCCGCAGAGCGGCATGGCGAAGCTGTCGGGGCGCGTGCCGACGGTGCGTCTGCTGAGCTTCAACCAGGACTACGTCGATCGTCGGCTGCGGCCCGCCGACCTGGTCGACAAGTACCTCCTGGCGGTCGACGAGCGCAACGTCCGTCTGCTCTACCTCCGGCCCTACACCACCAACGAGTTGGGCGACCCGATCGCCAACACCGAGGCGCTGGTCCGCGACCTGTCCGCCACGTTGGCCAGCCAGGGCTATCAGGTCGGTCCGTTGCGGACGGACGAACTCGGCTACGTCCCGCAACCGTGGCTCCGCGCCTGGTCGGCGCTCGGTGTGCTCGCCGGGCTCGTGCTGCTGGCGCTTCGCATCGCGGCTCCGTGGGGGGTCGGTGCCGCGGCAGCGGTGGCGGTCCTGGCGCTGGCGGCTGCGGGTGCGAGCTGGGACGCCGTCGCCCTGGTGGCGGCGCTCGTCTTCCCCGCGCTGGGGTACCTGACGTTCCGCGAGCGGCCCGCCACGCTGGTGTGGGCCAGCCTCGTGAGCCTGGCAGGTGCTCTGCTGCTCGCCGCCGTCGGGAGCGAGCGCGACACCCTGCTGGCGTTGCGGCCCTTCACCGGCGTGGGGGCGACCCTGGTCGTTCCGCCTGCGCTGTTCTTGGTCGGGTACGCCTTGCGCTTCCACCGGCCCGTGGCCTGGTTCCGCCTGGCGTGGCGCGCCGAGATCCGCGTCTGGCACGTAGCCTTCGCCTTGGCGACGCTGGCGGCGTTGGCGCTGGTGGTGCTGCGCCGCGGCAACGATCCGGTGATCGGAGTGAGCAGCTTCGAACTCGCGCTGCGGGACCTGCTCGGGTCGTACTTCGCGCGTCCACGGTTCAAGGAGCTGATCGGCCACCCGCTTGCGTTCCTCGCGCTGGCGCTCCCGAGCTTGCCGGCGTGGGTGCGCGGCGCGCTGTTGGGCGTCGGCGTGGTGGCGCAGGCCAGCATCCTCAACTCGTTCTCGCACTACCACACGCCGCTGGCGATCTCGCTCGAGCGCACCCTCGTCGCCCTGGTGCTGGGCGCCCTGATCGGCCTCGTGCTGTGGCCGTTGGCGGCCTGGACGCTGCGCCGCGTGCGCGCCTGGATGCGTGCGGACGACGCAGGCGCTCGCGTCCGCGAAGGCTGACGCTCGGGCTCGTGCGCGTCGTCATCAGCGGCTACTACGGCTTCGGCAACGTCGGGGACGAGGCGCTGCTGGCTGGTCTCGTGGCGGGACTGCAGCAACGCGGACATCGGATCGTCGTGCTCTCGGCCAACCCCGGCCAGACCGCGCGCGATCACCGCGTCCGCGCCACCCACCGCGTGTGGGGCGCACCGTGGGCCATCGCCCGTGCGGACGCCGTGGTGTCGGGAGGCGGCGGCCTGCTGCAAGACGCCACCAGCGCGCGCAGCCTGCGCTACTACCTGGCCGTGGTGGGGCTGGCGCGCCGCCTCGGCAAGCGCGTGGTGATCTACGGGCAGTCGCTCGGACCGCTCTCGCCCGCCGGCCGCGCGGCGGTGGCGCGGGCGCTGGCGGGGCTCCCGCTGGCCGTGCGCGACGAGGCGTCCGCCGCGCTGGCGCGCACGCTGGGCGCCCACCCGGCGCTGGTCGCCGACCCGGCGCTGACGCTCCCTGCGCCCGCGCGCGCTGCTGCGACGGCCGGTCCGGTCGTGCTGGTCCCGCGCGGAGGGCAGCATCGCCTCAACCATGCCTTGGCGGAGTTGGGCCGGACCCTCGTTGCCGACGGGGTGCCGGTGGTGGCGTTGGCGCTGCACCCCGCCGAGGACGAGGGCGCGCTGCAGCAACTGGTCCAGGCCGTGCCGGGGATCTCGGTCCGCGTCGTCACCGACGCGGCGTCGACCATGGCAGCGATGGTCGATGCCCGCTACGTGGTCTCGGTGCGGCTCCACGGCTGCGTCCTCGCCGCCTGCGTCGGCGTCGGGTTCGCGGGCCTGTCGTACGACCCGAAGGTGCGCGGGTTCTTAGAACAGGCACGCGCACCGACGTTCGAGACCCCGGTCGACGCGAGGAGCCTGCGGGAGCTCGCTCGGCTCGGACCGCCGCCCGAGGCGCACGCCGTGCATCACCTACGCGCCCTGGCGGAGGAAGGCATCGCATGGCTCGACGCCACGTTGCGGGCTTGATGCCGCGCGGCACCGGCGTTCGCGCGTGTGCGGCGCCTTCCGGGTGCTCTCATGCGGCTGCGGTAGGCTGACGCCGTGCGCCGACTCGCTCCCCGCGCCACCGCGTTCTGCGTCGCCCTCGCCGTGACGCTCTCGGCCTTCGGCACCGTGCGCGCCCAGGACCAGGATCCCTTCGCGCAGATGCGCGACCTGCTGGCGCAGGGCTACTACAACTCCGCTGCACGGCTCAACGGGCCGGAGTTGGTGGCGCGGTACCCTGACGAGGCGGAAGCGCACTTCCTGTACGCCCATGCGCTGTACCTCACCGGGGACACGACCGGGGCGCAGGCGTCGCTCGATCGGGCGCTGGCGCTCGGCGGCGGCGACGATCCGGACTTCATCCATCTGCAGGGCATGTTGCGGGCGGTGCAGGGCGACGTCGAGGGCGCGCTGCGCGCACTGCAGAACGCCTACCTACGGACCCGCGACTACGGCTACGCGATGGATTGGGGCAGGGTGGCGTGGCAGTTCGCGCGCTACCCGGAAGCGCTCGAGGCGTTCGACGCCGCCGCCGGTACCGACCGCGGTGCGCGTGAGCTGTGGCCGCATCTCGACCGCGGGCGCGTGCTGCTGCTGCTCGACCGCGTCCCGGAAGCCATCGCGGCGTTCGAGCGGGCCATCGACGTCTTCGAGGCCACCGACCGCGGCGATGCCCGACCCGGGTCGCCGGCGTACGTCGAAGCGTACTTCCGTCTTGGCGAGGCCTATGAGCAGCTCGGGGAGCTGGGGCAGGCCGAGGTGAACTACCGGGCCGCCCGCAGCGCCGACCCGAACTACGCGCCGGCCGTCACCGCCCTCGATCGTCTCTCGCGCAGCTTCGAGTAGCGCGGGGGGCGCCCCTCGAGGTCACTCCAGCCGGTAGTCGACGCTCACGTCGATCCGCACCGCCAGCTGACCGGCGCTCACCGCGCCGCCTCCCAACCCCTCGCGCATGGCGTACTGCACCGGCGCACCGTCGGTCGCCGCCGACTCCTCGATGGCGTACGGCGCCCCCAGCGTCCCGCCCGCCAGTGCCGCGAGCTCGCCGGCCTTGCGCTCGGCGTCGGCCATGGCCAGCGCGCGCGCTTGGCGCTCGAGCTCGACGGGGTCGGCCAGCGTGTACTCGATCCCGCCGACCTGGTTGGCCCCTGCTTCGATCATGGCGGCGAGGACGGCGCCGACCCGAGCCACGTCGCGCACCGTCACCTGGTAGCCGTGCTGCACGTGGTAGCGCGCGCCGGTCAGGGTGCCGTCCTGGTCCCAGAGGTCCTCGCGCCACACCTGGAAGCTGGCGGTCCGCACGTCGCGCGCCGCGATGCCGAGCGCCAGCGCCGCCTCGCGGGCGGCCTGCATGGTCTCGTCGGCGTGCTCCAGCGCGACCGTGACCGAAGGGTCGGTGATGTCGACGCCGATGGTGAGGAGGACCACGTCGGGTTCGCCGAAGACCACACCGGTCCCGCGAACGTGGACGCCCGGCTCTGCTTGCGCGCGCGCCACGCCCGACAACGTGATCGCGGTCAGGATCACGAGCATCCACCATGCCAGCCAGCGCGAGCGGGCGTGGGGGCTCGTTGCGGGGTGCCGCGCCACGGCCGTACGTGCGACCGGTACGCCCCCGGGTTCGCGAGGGTACGCGCGCGCCTGCGCTAGGGCGTGGTCGGTGGGGTCGATGGCGAAGCCTGCGTCGCGATGACGATCGTTCATGCGTGCGTCCTCCGGGGCGCGTGTGGCGGATCGGCGGCGACGTACCCCCTTGGGTAGTCTCGCGCTTCCGCCGGCCGTCTCCGCGGCATCGTCGCCGTTCCGGGCGTGAGACAGGTGTACTCCGGCCTCATCGAGCCTTCACGCGAGCCTTCACGACGGCCCGCCTTCGCGGCGTCGCCGGGCTAGTTGACGAGCTTGGTGCGGCGCGCCTGGTAGTCCTGCAGCACGTAGCGACCGATGGTATGCGGGGTGGTGAAGTACGCCTTGCCGCGCGTCATGGCGCTGACGCGTTGGACGAACGCGACGAGTTCCGGATCGCGCGCCAGCATGAAGGTGTTGACCTGGATGCCGTGACGCCGGCAGGCCCCGACCTCGCGCAGCGTCCCGCCCAGCACCACCGGGTCGAGGCCGTACGCGTTGCGGTACACGCGGCCGTCGGGCAAGGTGATGGCCGACGGCTTGCCATCCGTGATCATCACGATCTGCTTCATGTCCTTGTTCTGGCGCTTCAGGATCTTCTGCGCCAAGCGCAGTCCCTCGGCGGTGTTGGTGTGGTACGGCCCGACCTGGGCGCTGGGGAGGCGCTCGAGCGGGATCTCCTCGGCGGAGTTGTGGAACAGCACGAAGCGCACGACGTCGCCGCGGTACTGCGTGCGGATCAGGTGCGCCAGCGCCAACGCCACGCGCTTGGCCGGGGTGAAGCGGTCCTCCCCGTAGAGGATCATCGAGTGGCTGCAATCGAGCATGACCACGGTGGCGGCCGACGAGCTGTACTCCGCCTCCACCACCTGCAGGTCGTCTTCCTCCAGATGCAGCCTGCCGCCCTCGAAGCCGCGCCGTGCGGCGCGTCCGAGCGTCTGCGACACGTCGAGGTTGAGCGCGTCGCCGAAGGTGTACGGCTTCGACTCTCCCGAGGCTTCCACGCCCGTCGAGGTGAAGCGCGTATCGTGGGCGCCGAAGCTGGACCTGCCGGCGCCGCCGAGCACGTCCTGGAGCGTGCGGTAGCCGAGGAAGTCGATCGCCTTGTCGGTCAGGACGAAGGAGGCACGCTCCGGATCCGGTGCGTCGGCGACCTCGCCCCCGCCACCGTCGGGTCCGCGTCCGTCGGCGCGGGCCTCGGCGCGCAAGTACCCCTCGCGTTCGAGACGCCGGGCCAACTCGCGAACGGTCGTGCCGAGCTCGCTGTCGAGCCACCGCTCGGCCTCCAGCGCCTTCTCCACCAGGTCGTCGGGCACCAGGCCGTGGTCGATCAAGGCCTCGGCGATGGCGTCGTAGAGGTCTTGCATGCTGGGGCGGTAGTCCGGGTCCGGGTCCCACGGGTTGCGCTCGAACCCGGACGCCAACAGCCGATCCTGTAGCATCCGCATCAGGTCGGCCATGTCGAGGTCGTCGAGGGTGGCCTCGAACTTCGAGTAGCGGACGCTCGGCATCGTCGTTCGCCTCGCTTTCGCCGGCTCAGTTCCAGCGCCGCCGCGGTCCGGTCGCGACGGGCTCCACGTCCTTCGCGACGTAGCCGCGCTCCTCGCTGCGGGCGATCTGCTTGCGGGCGCAGAGCCCTTCGAGCACGAACTCGGCCGCTGCCGCCAGCCGCTCATCGCCCGGCTCGTCGGCGATCGCCCTCGCCGCCTCGAGCAATCCCGGCACGGCCGCCAGCAGCGGCACCAGCTCGGCGGTGGCCACGCCGTCCGGCAGTCGGACGTGGTGGTCGCTCTCGAAGTACGCCACCACGTCGTCGGTGTCGAGCGCCGCACCGCGGCGCGAGAACACTTGCCCGACGGCGCGGCGCACGATATCGCGGGCGACCGTCTCGGCCCCCTTGAGTTCCCCTTCGTACTCCAACTCGAGCTTGCCGGTCACCGCCGACAGGGCAGCGTGCAGATCGGTGATGCGCGCGATCCCGCGCGCCTCGCCCACCGTGAGCGCACGCCGTTCGGCGTTGCTGACGACGTTCTCCAACAGGCTGATGGGAAGCCGTTGCGACACGCCGGAGTGCTTGTCGACCCGGGCATCGTCGCGCGCCTGGAAGGCGACCTCCTCGACCGCCTCGGCGACGTAGTCGGGCACCACGACCGTAGGCTCGCGCGCGGTCCACGCTTCCTGCCGTGTGATCGCCATCCCCTCCTCCACCGTGCGCGGGTAGTGCGTGCGGACCTCGCTACCGATGCGGTCCTTCAGCGGGGTGATGATCTTGCCGCGCGCGGTGTAGTCCTCGGGGTTGGCGCTGAAGACCAACATCACGTCGAGCGGCAGGCGCACCGGGTAGCCCTTGATCTGGACGTCGCCCTCCTGCATCACGTTGAACAGCGCCACCTGCACCTTCCCCGCCAAGTCCGGCAGCTCGTTCATGGCGAAGATGCCGCGATGGGCGCGAGGCAGAAGACCGTAGTGCACCGAGCGTTCGTCACCCAAGCGCGTGCCGAGCTTGGCGGCCTTGATCGGGTCGATGTCGCCGATGATGTCGGCCACCGTCGTATCGGGCGTGGCGAGCTTCTCCAGGTAGCGCGCCGAGCGCGGCAGCCAGGCGATCGGCGTGGCGTCGCCGCACTCGGCCACGATGGCCCTTCCCTCCACGCTGACGGGACGGAACGGGTCGTCGTGGAGCTCGGTGCCGTCGATGTACGGGATCTCGTCGTCGAGCAGGTCGGCCAAGGCGCGAAGCAGGCGGGTCTTGGCTTGCCCGCGGAGGCCGAGCAGGATGAAGTTGTGGCGGCTGAGCACCGCGTTCACGATGGCGGGCACGACGGAGTCGTGATAGCCCAGCACTCCGGAGAAGATGGGCGCATCGTCACGGAGTCGAGCCATCAGGTTCGCCCGGAGTTCGTCCTTGACACTGCGTCCCGCCAACTGACGCCAGCGCGTGCCCGCGAGATCCCCGAGGGTAGACGGGCGAGAGGACGTGCTGGACGGCGTGCGTGGCGTGGTGTCGAGCGCTTCCATGGCCCATGCTAGCAGAGGCCCATGCGTCGACCGTGAGCCGCAGCGGGCTCGTGCCCAGCGACCCCCGGCTCGTGCCGCGTCGCAGCCCGGACGAGGCGCCGCGCCACCCGTCGCAAGCGGCAACGGGCGGCAACGGGCGGCACCGCAACGCCTATCGACTACGGCGCGCGTGAGGCGAGGGTGTCCCGAAAGGGGGTGACCCTGCGTGGGGGGCGCAGGGTCACAGAGAGGAGATGGTTGAGGGACAGGGTCCCTCAGGGGGTCCCGGGGGGGCGGGACCATCGATATGGTACGGCACGCATCGAGCCTTGTCATCTCGCATCGTGCGACGTCCTGATATCGTCGGCCATGCCCGACATCCGCAGCGCCGAGATCGTCAGCGTCGGCACCGAACTCCTCCTGGGCGAAGTGGTGGACACCAACAGCGCGCGCCTCGCCGCCGACCTCGCCGCTCGCGGCGTCGACGTGTACTGGTCGCAGCGGGTGGGCGACAACCTCGACCGGATCCGCGCAGCCATCGAGCAGGCGGTTCGCCGCAGCGACCTGGTGGTGGTCGGTGGCGGCCTCGGCCCGACCGACGACGACCTCACCCGCAACGCGTTGGCTGCGGTGGCGGGACGCGAGCAGCGCGTCGACCCGGACCTCGAGCGCTGGTTGCGCGACCGCTTCGCCGCCACCGGGCGGACCATGCCGGAGCGCAACCTGCAACAAGCGCACGTCATCGAGGGCGTCACGGTGCTTCCCAACCCGATCGGCACGGCGCCGGGTTGGCTGGTCCGGCTCGAACGAGGCGGTGCGGAGCGCATCGTCGTGACCCTTCCCGGGCCGCCGCGCGAGTTCGACAGGATGTGGCGCATGGAGGCCGTGCCGCGTCTGAACTTCCCGCCGGATCACCTCTTCGTCCGCACCTTCAAGACCATCGGCATCGGCGAGTCCCACGTCGCCGAGAAGCTCGGGACCCTGACCCTGCTCGCCAACCCGACGGTGGCCACCTACGCCAAACGCGACGGCGTCCACGTGCGCGTGGCGGCGAAGGCGGCGGGGCGTGACGCAGCAGCGGCGTTGGCGCGCCCGGTCGTCGAGGAGGTCGCGGGCCGTCTCGGCGGGGCGGTGTGGGGCACCGACGACGACGACTTGCCGCAACTGGTGCTCCGCGCCCTGATCGAGCGGGGACGCCGCGTGGCCGTCGCCGAGGGCCTCAGCGGCGGGTACTTGGCGCATGCCCTGAGCGAAGCCGCGGATGCCGTGCCTGGCGCCGTCACGCTCGGCAACGGAGGCGGAGCGCTGGCCGGCAGCGTGATAGCATGGGAACCGGATCGTATGCGAGCGCTCGGAGTCCCGGACGACCTGCTGCAGCGGCTGCCCGCAGGGGCCGCCGAGGTGGTGGCGGCGTTGGCCGCGGCGGTCCGAGCGTTCTTCGCTGCTGACTACGGCGTCGCCATCGGACATCCGGTGGTGCGGCACGGTCGCCCAGGGTGGGCGTCGGCATCGCACCTCGGAGCCTCCGCTGGCGGCGTAGGACCGGACGAGGACGAGCGCGCACCCACGCGCGTGATGATCGCTATCGCTGCTGACGCCGGAACGACCGTCGAGACCCTCGACCTGCCCGCACTGGGCAGGCCCTGGCTTCGCGAGAGAACCGCCTTCACCAGCCTGCACCTCCTCCGGTCCGCGCTGCGCTGACGCACGCCCGGCCCCGCTAGGGTCCGGCCGCGCCGACGCGCGTTCCGGACGCCGTCCCGTGTAGGGACGCCGCGACGAGGATGGAGGGTTGGGCGAACGTGGACGACCAACGCAAGAAGGCATTGGATGCTGCGTTGTCGCAGATCGAGCGGCAGTTCGGTCGGGGTGCG
>CAZACZ010000019.1:0-42264 GCA_964483695.1 uncultured bacterium
CCCGCGAGGTACGCCGGGTCGAGCGCTCCGAACTCGCGCGAGACGGTGCCTTCGGGGAGCGGCCGCATGCCGCTGCCGTCGGCGAAGAACGGGCTGGCGTCGAACGGCAGCACCTTGGGCTGGACGAACATGTTGCGCCCGCACGAGCTGAGCAGCAGCACCATCAGCGCCGCGCTCAACAGCGTCAGCGCCCGCGTCCGAGCGCGCGGCGAAGGGGTGGGTCGTGCGATCACCGCTCCACCTCCGACACCCGGAGCGGCGACAGACTCTCGAGCAGGGCGCGCGTCTCGTTCTCGTGGAACTTCGGGTCGCGCGCCTCGACGCAGAGGAAGAAGCGGTCGCGGCTGGCGTTCTCGAAGCCCGGGGTGTTGAAGATCGACTGGTACGGGCGGGGCAGGCCGTTGCGGAAGATCATGACGAGGCCGGCCGTGAACGACGCGAACAGGATCGTGCACTCGTACATGATGACGATCCAGTTCGGCCAGCTGTTGAGCGGCTTGCCGCCGATGTTGAGCGGGTAGAAGCTGGTGTTGGCCCACCACTGCATGAAGAACCCGGCGAGGCCGCCCACGATGCCCATGGCCAGCACGGCCCAGCCGAGGTTGGTCTGGCGCATCCCGAGCGCTTCGTCGAGCCCCTCCACCGGATGCGGCGTGTAGGCGTCGATGCGGGTGTAGCCGGCGTTCCGGGTGCGTTCGGCGGCGGCCATGATGGCCTCCACGCTGTCGAACTCCGCCACCAGGCCGTAGAGGTCGGTGGTCGCGGCGCCCTGGGCGCCGGCCAGCGTGGCGCTGCTCATGCCTTCACCTCCCCGTAGTAGTCGGAGCGGATGGTCTCGAACGCGTCGGAGCCGTGGTGCGCGTCGTGGTAGGCGGTCTCCTTGGTCTCGGCAGTGGCGATCGACGGCAACAGCCGGATGAACAGGAAGAACAGCGTCGAGAACAGCCCGAGGCTACCCAAGAACAACGACCAGTCCCAGAAGGTGCTGACGTAATCGCCCCACGACGACGGCAGGAAGTCCTTGGTGAGCGACACCACGATGATCACGAAGCGCTCGAGCCACATGCCGACGCTGACGATGATGGAGATCACGAACAGCGCCAGCGGACTCTGCCGCACGCGCCGGAACCACAGCGGCTGGATGGCCACGAAGTTGCACAGGATCAGCGCCCAGAAGTACTCCCCGTGGTCCCCGAACATGCGGTTCCAGATCATGAACTTCTCGAACTCGACGCCGGAGTACCAGGCGATGAACGCCTCGACGAAGTAGCCGTACACGACGATCATGCCGGTGGCCAGCATCAGCTTCGCCGAGTTGTCGAGGTGGCGCATGGTCACGAGCTTCTCGAGGCCGAACGCCTTGCGCAGCGGGATGGCAAGCAGCAGCACCATGGCGAAGCCGGCGAACACCGCGCCGGCGACGAAGTACGGCGGCATGATGGTGTTGTTCCAGCCAGGCAACTGTGCCGCGGCGAAGTCCATGGCGATGGTGCTGTGCACGCTGAGCACCAGCGGGAAGCTGAGCGCGGCGAGCAGCAGGTACGCACGCTGGTAGCGCTGCCACGCCTTGGTGGACCCGCTCCAGCCGAGGCTGAGCAGGCCGTAGAGGATGCGCTGGAACTGCGTCTTGGAGCGGTCCCGCAACGACGCCAGGTCGGGGATCAGGCCGATGAACCAGAACAGCACCGAGACGCTTGCGTAGGTGCTGATGGCGAAGAGGTCCCAGTCGAGCGGGCTGCGGAACTGCGGGAACAGGCCGTGGGTGTTGGGGTACGGCAGGAGCCAGTAGAAGACCCACGGCCGACCCAAGTGCAGGATGGGGTAGAGGCCGGCGCAGACCACCGCGAAGATCGTCATCGCTTCGGCGAACCGGTTCACGGTGGTGCGCCACGGTTGGCGGAACAGCAAGAGCGCGGCCGAGATGAGCGTCCCGGCGTGGCCGATACCGATCCACCAGACGAAGTTGATGATCGGCATCCCCCAGCCCACCGGGTTGTTGTTGCCGAAGATGCCGATGCCGGTGGTGATCAGCTTGACCACCGACACCAGGTACATGCCGAGGAACGCCGCCGAGATGGCGAACCCGATCCACCACCAGGTGGGGGTGCGCGCGACGCCATCCAGGACCGGCGAGAGGACGGTCTCGTCGATGTCGGCGTAGGACTGGCCGGGAACGATGACGCGGTTGGTCTCCTCGACCTTCGCCCGGCCGATCTTGCCCGCGGTGACGGCCATCAGTGGCCCCCTTCCTGGGCTCCGCCGCCGGCCAGCGACGGGTGCGGGTTCTTGACCTTGGCCAGGTACGTCGTGCGCGGGAAGGTCTGCAGTTCCTCGAGCAGGCCGTAGTTCAGCGGCGACGCCTTGGCGCGGTTGATCCGTGCGGCCGGGTCGTTGAGGTCGCCGAAGACGATGGCCTGCGTCGGGCAGGCCGCCTGGCACGCCGTGATCACTTCGCCGTCGCGGATCTTGCGGTCCTCGTTGGCGGCGTCGATGCGCGCCTTGGCGATGCGCTGGCTGCAGTAGCTGCACTTCTCCATCACGCCGCGGCTGCGCACGGTGACGTCGGGGTTGTTCGCCAGCGACAACTCGGTGGCGTCGGTGGTGAGCTCGGCGTACTGCAGCCAGTTGAAGCGGCGCACCTTGTACGGGCAGTTGTTCGAGCAGTAGCGCGTGCCGACGCAGCGGTTGTAGACCATCACGTTCAGGCCCTCGGAGTCGTGCACCGTGGCGCCCACCGGGCACACCGGCTCGCACGGCGCCTTCTCGCACTGCTGGCACGGCATCGGCTGGTGGTAGAACTGCGGGTCGTCGACGCTGCCGCCGTAGTAGTTGTCGACGCGGATCCAGTGCATCTCGCGCCCGACCAGCACCTGCTCCTTGCCGACGACCGGGATGTTGTTCTCCGACTGGCACGCCACGACGCAGGCGTTGCAGCCGGTGCAGACGGTCTGATCGATGACCATCCCCCACTTGTAGCCGTCGTAGGCGAAGTCGGGGTAGAGGTCGGCCTCGTGGTGCGCCACCGGGTGCGCGAAGTGCGGATGCTCCGGCTCCTGGCGGAACTGCGCCAGGGTGCCGGCACGCACGATGTGCCGCGCCTCACCGGTGCCCTCGAGGGCGTGGTGCATCTGGGTGCTGGCGAGCTTGTGGCGGCGGTTGGTGGCGCGAATGCGCACCGCCGTGCTCCACGGGCTGGCCGAGGTGCGCAGCAGGTAGGCGTTGGCGCCGACGCCGGAGCCGACCTTGCCGGCCGAGGTGCGGCCGAAACCGAGCGCCACCGTCACGGCGCCGACGGCCTGACCCGGTTGCACCCAGACCGGGACGTCGATGGTGCCGCCGTTGGCCTCGAGCGTGACGACGTCCCCGGTGCTCACGCCGATCGCCTCGGCGGTGGCGGGCGCCACCAACGCGGCGTTGTCCCAGGTGAGGTTGGAGAACGGCTTGGGGAGCTCCTGCAGCCAACCGTTGTTGGCGAAGCGGCCGTCGAGCACCGAAGGGTCGAAGGCGAAGTGTAGCTCGAGGTCGGCGGCTTCGGGTAGACGGGAGTCGATGGCGCCGACGGACACGTCGGCCTCGGGCGACGCGCTGCCGGCCACGGCGCCGCGGTAGACGCTCTCGCGCCAGAAGTCGTCGAACGAGCCGCTGACGCGCTCCCGCCAGGAGCTGCGGACGACGTCGTAGGCGCGCGCCTCGGCGTCCCCGCGAAGCGCCGCCAGCACCTCCAGCGCGTTCTTGCCGCCGTAGAACGGCAGGATCAACGGCTGCTGGATGGTGACGGTGCCGTCGTAGGCGCGCACGTCGCTCCAGGTCTCGAGGAAGTGCGCCTCCGGAACGTGCCAGGTGCACAGGAGCGCGGTCTCGTCGACGTAGAGGCCCAGGTGGGCGGAGAACGGCACGCGCTCCAGCGCCGCCGCGAAGCCCACGTCGGTGGGCGCGGTGTAGGCCGGGTTGCCGCCGAGGATCAGCAGCGCCTGGACCTCGCCGGCGCGCATGGCGGCGCTCAGGTCGGCCAGCTCGTCGCGGTGGATCGCCGGCCGGGCGTCGGCGCTGGCGACGTAGCGAACGGTGCTGCCCACGTTGCCGAGCGCGTCGTTGATGGCGTGCGCCAAGGCGTGCACCACCGCCGGCTGCGCCTCGCCCGCGATCACCAGGCTGCGGCCGCGATGCGCCTGGAGGTCCTCGACGAGGGTGTCGAGCACCGCTTGCGAGAGCGCCTCGGGCCGCTGCGCGGCGGGGGCGGCCACGCCCAACGCGGCCGCGACGACCGCCGCCGCCTGGGCGAGTCCGCTCGGCGTCAGCGCGACCCGATGGTCGGCCAGCGCGCCGGTGTTCGACGGGCTGGTCTCGAGTTGGTAGAGGCGGTTCATGTCGTCGTCGGCGCTGCGCACGCGGCGACGCTCGGCGAACGCGCGGGCGTGCGCCAGGCGCGCCGGACCGGCGTTCAGGAAGTCGGCGTCGAGCGACACCACCACGTCGGCGGCGGCGAGATCGTAGATGGGCGCCACGTCCTGGCCGAAGGCCAAGCGCGCGCCCGCCAGCACCTCGTCCGGGTGGAGCGGGTCGTGCTGGTACCAGCGCGCCTCGGGGTACTCGGCGAGCACCGCGGCCAGCTGCCCCGCGAGCGTGGGGGAGGTGACGTTCTCGGTCAGGATGGCCAGCCCACGACCGCCGGACAGCGGCGCTACGGCGTCTTGCAGGGCGGCCACGAAGTCGCCCCAGAGCCTCGGCTGGCCCTGCTCGAGGGTTGACTGCGAGCGGTCCGGGTCGTAGAGCCCGAGCACCTGCGCCTGCGTGACGGCGCCGGTGGCGCCCAGGCTGGCGGGGTGATCGGGGTTCCCTTCCAGTTTGGTGGGGCGGCCCTGGTGGCTCTCGGCCAGCACGCCTTCGGCGTAGCCGCCGTAGGCGACGGCGGTGGCGAAGAACAGCGGCCTCCCGGGCGTGATCTGGTCGGGCTGCTTGACGTACGGGACGATCTTCTCGTTGGGCAGCGGCGGCCTGGCGCAAGCGGAGAGGCCGGCGAGCGCCATGCTGGCGCCGAGCAACTTGAGGAAGTCGCGGCGCTGCATGCCGTGCTCGAGCGGGGCCGCCTGGCGCGGGAACTCCTTGTGTAAGAACTCCTGGAACTCCTGCGTGTCGGCGATCTCGTCGAGGCTCCGCCAGTACGCGGGCCCTTCGGCCGAGGCGAGGCGCGTCCGGATGGAAGCGATGTCGAGCTTGGCGTCGTTCATCGGTGGCACGTCGAGCACTGTGGGAGCTTGTCGGTGTCGATGTGGTACGCCTCGACCAGTTCGGTGCCAAGGGCGAGCTGCGCCGTCGGGTCTGCCGGCGGGGTGTACGCCATGTTGAAGACCTCGCTTCTCGGGCGCAGGAACGTCTGCGGCCCGCGATGGCACTCGAGGCACCACCCCATCGTCATCGGTTCGACCTTCCAGATCTGCTGCATCTGGTCGATGGCTCCGTGGCAGGTACTGCACCCGACGCCGTTGTTCACGTGCGCACTGTGGTCGAAGTAGACGTAGTCGGGGAGGTCGTGGACGCGGTTCCACATCAGCGGGGTGCCGCTGTCCCAACTGTCGACGACCGCCTGCACCTGCGGCGTGGCCACGCGCAGCTGCGAGTGGCAGGTCATGCAGGTCTCGGTGGGCGGCACCGACGCGGTGTTGGAGGTCTCGACGGTGGTGTGGCAGTAACGGCAATCGAGGCCCACCTGGGCCACGTGGAGGTTGTGCGGGTAGTCGACCGGTTGCGCCACGGGAACGCCCACGGCGGCGTTGTTCACGCGCGCGTAGAACGGCAAGGCGACCAGCAACAGCACCACGAACACGCCCCCGCCCCAGATCGACCAGGTGACGAACGCGTTCGAGTTGGGTGGGAAGTACTGAGGCATCAGGCGGGCACCTCGTGACGCGGCCCTTCACGTCGGAGCGGCAAGGGGCCATGGTCGGGCGGGATGCGGCCGACGACGGACGGCCACGACAGGGGAACGCTCATACTGCTCAGATCGACCTCCTCGACACGCGAAGGCGGGCAACGGAGCCCGTACGGAACGCGAACTGGTGCGGCTTGGCCGCTTGGAAACCTGGCATAGACTATCACAAGGTCATTCCGGCCCCTTTCGGGACGAATGTCCCGGTCACGACACAACCACACGCGCCGCCCCCGAAGTGGCCGAAGTCACGTTGGCCACGGTAGTTCTTCGCCTCGAGACGGGCTGACGACGGGCCATCACGAGGGAACCCCCTCCCCCCGACCCACGAAACGCGGGAGGGGAAGGGGGTCCGGTGCGGCGCGCTGCGGTCCGGCGGCCAGGTGCAGGTGGTGGAGCCTGCCGGACTCGAACCGGCGACATTTCGCTTGCAAAGCGAATGCTCTCCCAGCTGAGCTAAGGCCCCGAGACCGCCGAGGACCGACGCTGCTCGCGTCCCAGAGGATACGACCGGGCCGCGCGGAGCGTCAAGGAACGGTGCGCGCACCGGCCCACCTGCGCGTTGGTGGGCGCCACATGCTGCGCCCTGGCGGGGCGACGGTGGACGGGGATCGGTTCGTGGCGCGGGTGGCGCGGTACGTCAAGCGTCGTCGCCGGTGTCGTCCGGCCGCGCGAAGATCATCCGCCCCATGTTGGTCTGCAGGCTCGAGGTCACCACCGCCACCACCGTCCTGCCGACGAGTTCGGAGGCTTCCTCGACCACCACCATGGTGCCGTCGTCGAGGTACGCGAGCCCCTGGCCGGCTTCGCGCCCGGGCTTGACGATCACCAGCGAGAGGCGTTCGCCCGGCATGTAGGTCACCTTGACGGCGCTCGCCAGTTGATGCACGTTCAGCACCCGCACGCCCTGCAGTGCAGCCACGCGGGCGAGGTTGTAGTCGGTGGTGAGCAGGTCGGCGTGCCGCTGCAAGCAGAGCCGCACCAGCTTGTCGTCGACCGGCGCGCCCGACTGGGGGTCGTCGTGCACCACTTCGGTGCGCAACGACGGGTTCTCGACCAGCCGATCGAGCACCTCCAGCCCGCGACGGCCGCGCTGGCGGCGTAGCGGGTCCTCGGCGTCGGCGATGCGCTGGAGCTCGGTGAGCACGAAGTGCGGGATCACCAGGGCGCCGTCGAGGAAGTTGGCTTCGGCGACGTCCACGATGCGTCCGTCGATGATGGCGGATGTGTCCACGATCTTGTCGCGGACCTGCGCCTCGGGGGCCTCCACGGCGCCTTGCACCCCGCGAAGGAAGGGGAACATGCGGCGGTTCGCCACGAAGAAGCCGGCCGACGAAACCACCAGCAGCAGCGCGATCAACTGCGACCAGTACCAGGTGAACCCCGGCACCTCGGCCAAGACGTTGTTCAGCAGCACCGTCAGCAACAGGCCGAGCGTGGCGCCCACGCCGGCGGCCAGGATGGCGTCGGGCGACACCTGCGCCATGCCCTTGAGCGAGCGTTCCCACAGCCGCCCGGCGCGACGCGCCGGAGCGCCGGAGGCCAGGTACGCCACCAGGACGCCGAGGACGGTGACGTAGACCAGGTTGTTGGGGCCGGCCAAGGCGCCGCGGTCGATCAGGAATAGCGCCAGCGCGTAGCCGAGCAGCCCCCCCAGCAGCGTCAGCACCGCACGCGCGATGGTCGTGCCCAGGCGCGCGGAGGGCGAAGCGGGGCTCGTGTGGCTCATTCGTCGCTCCAGACGCGGTCGAGCGCCTCGCGCAACGAGCGCACGCCGTGGTCGAGCTCACGGCCCGCCGGCCCGATCAACCGCGGGTGATCGGCGCGGCGGGCCTCGTCGAGCCGCCTGCCGAGCTGCGCCACCGAGCGCACCTCGCCCGCCAAGCCGATCTCGCCCACCAACGCGGTGCGCTCCGGCACCGGTCGGTTGGTCACGGCGGAGACCACGGCGACGGCCACCGCCAGGTCGGCGCCGGGGTCGGTGACGCGCAAGCCGCCTGCCACGTTGACGAAGACGTCGAGCGCTTCGAGCGGCAACTCCAGGCGCCGCTCGACCACCGCCAGCACCACGTCCACGCGCCGCGGATCGAGGCCTTGCACCACGCGGCGCGGGGAGGAGTAGGGGCTCTTCGACGCCAGCGCCTGGACTTCCAGGAGCAGCGGCCGCTGCCCTTCCAGCGCCGCCACCACCACCGAGCCGGGCACGCCGTGCGGCCGTTCGGCGAGGAACGCCTCGCTCGGGTTCGCGACCGCGCGCATGCCCTCGTGCGTCATCTCGAAGACACCGACCTCGCCGGCGGGACCGAAGCGGTTCTTGATGGCCCGCAGCACCCGCAACCCGGCTGCCGTCTCCAGCGCGATGGTGGCGTCGACCACGTGCTCGATCACCTTGGGCCCGGCGATGGAGCCTTGCTTGGTGACGTGGCCGATGAGCACCAGCGTGCTGCCGCCGGTCTTGGCGGCGTCGACCATCAAGGCGGTGGCGTCGCGCACCTGCGTGAGGCTGCCCGGCACCGCGCCGTCCTCGGCCACCAGCGTCTGGATGGAGTCCACGATGACCAGGTCCGGTGCCGAACTGCGTAGGTGCTCGGCCAGCGCTCGCGCATCGGTCTCGCGCGTCAGGGTCATGCCGCCGGTCAGCCCGAGGCGATCGGCGCGCAGCTTGACCTGCGCCAGCGACTCCTCGCCGGCGACGTAGAGCACGCTCCGCCCCGCGCGCCCGGCGTGGCGCGCGAGCTGCAGCAGCAGCGTCGATTTGCCGATCCCGGGCTCGCCCGCCAGCAACACCGCGGAGCCGACCACCCAGCCGCCGCCCAAGACGCGGTCGACTTCCTCGTCCCCGGTGGGGAAGCGGACCAGGCTGGCGTCACGCACTTCGTCCAGGGCGACAGGGGCGACTGCGTGCGGGGCATGCGCGCTCGGCCCCGCCGTCGGACGCGGCGGCGCGGCGGCTTCGAGGCTGTCCCAGGCGCCGCACTGCGGGCAGCGCCCCATCGGCGCGGCGCTGCGAGCGCCACACGAGCGGCACACGTAGGAGGCGGCGACGCGCGCCACTCAGGCCACCTCTCGTGCGCCGCGCGCCAGGCCCACGAGCGCGCGCCCCGCGAGGCCGCGCTCCATGGCGACAGGCGCCATGGCGGCACGGCAGCGACGGGGCCGGGAAGACGCCCAGGTCATGCGGGTAAGCCTACCGCTTGCCACCGGGCGGCGTCGTGGTCGAATCGGCACGCGCCGGCGCCGGGCCCCGCGAGCTTCGTCGGAGCGCGATCAGACCAACGGGACGGGACGCGCGAACACCGTGCGGCCCTCCTCGATGGTGACCAGCAGCGGCTCGGTCGAGCCACGCTCGAGGATCTCGAGCGAGAGGGGATCTTCGATGTACTCGCGGATGACGCCGCGCAGCGGCCGGGCGCTCTCGCCCTTGGGTAGCCGCTCCACCAGGAAGGCGGGGACCTCTTTCGAGAACGTGACGTGGATGTCGCGTCCCTGGAGCTCGCGCCGGATCTCCTCGAGCATCTGGTTGGTGATGACCAGGACGTCTTCCTTGGCGAACGTCTCGAACACGATCACCTCGTCGAGGCGGTCGAGGAACTCCGGGCTGAACAGGCCCTTGAGCGGCACCTCGGGACCCTGGGCGCTACCCTCCTGGAACCCGATGCTGGTCGGCCGGTTGAAGCCGGTGTTGCTGGTCATGATGAGGATCACGCGCCGGAAGTCGACGGTGCGGCCGAGACCATCGGTGAGGCGGCCGTCGTCGAGCACCTGCAGGAAGGTGTTGTAGATGTCCGGATGCGCCTTCTCGATCTCGTCGAGCAACACCACGCTGAACGGCTGTCGCCGGACGGCCTCGGTGAGGCGGCCGCCTTGTTCGTGGCCGACGTACCCGGGAGGCGCGCCGATGAGCTTGCTGATGCTGTGCGACTCCTGGAACTCGCTCATGTCGAGGCGCACCAGCGCCCGCTCGCTGCCGAACAGCTCGACCGCCAGCTGCTTCGCCAAGAACGTCTTGCCGACGCCGGACGGGCCCACGAACAGGAACGACGCGGCCACGCGGGTGCGTCCGCCTAGGCCGACGCGCGCCCGCCGCAACGCCGAGCCGAGCGCCGCGATGGCGCGGCCCTGACCGACGACCGTGCGCTTCAGGTACTCCTCGATGTGCGCCAGCTTCTCGTTGTCCTGCTCGTCGACGTAGATGCCGCCCCACGAATCGACCACGGCCTCGAGGTCCTCACGGCCCACCACCGGGGTGCCGTCGGGCTCCTCGGCCACCGGGAACCCGAGCGACTTGTTCAGGCGCGTGCGAGCCGCGGCCTCGTCGATCAGGTCGATGGCCTTGTCGGGGAAGTTGCGGCCGGGCAGGCTGCGCTCGCCGAAGCGCACGGCCAGCTCGAGCATCTCGCGTGGGATCACGACGCCGTGATGCGCTTCGTACTTCTCGCGCAGGCCCACCAGGATCTCGAGCGACTCCTCGGGCGATGGCTCGAGCACGATCACCGGCTGGAAGCGCCGTTCCAAGGCAGCATCCTTCTCGACGTACCGGTGGTACTCGCCGGTGGTAGTTGCGCCGATGACCTGCACCTCGCCGCGGGAGAGCGGCGGTTTGAGGATGTTGGCCGCGTCGAGCGTCCCTTCGGCCCCGCCCGCCCCGACGAGGGTGTGCAGCTCGTCGATGAACGCCACCACGCGCGCGTTGCGAAGCTCCTCGATGATCTGCCGCAGGCGCTCCTCGAACTCGCCGCGGTACTTGGTGCCGGCCACGACGTTGCTGAGGTCGATGGAGAGCACCCGCACGTTGGCCAGGTTGGGAGGCACGCGGCCCTCCACGATGGCCTGCGCCAGCCCCTCCACGATGGCGGTCTTGCCGACACCGGGTTCCCCGATCAGCACCGGGTTGTTCTTGGTGCGGCGCGACAGGATCTGGATGACGCGGCGGATCTCCTCGGTGCGGCCGATGACCGGGTCGAGCTTGCCGTCGCGCGCCTCGCGCGTGAGGTCGCGGGCGTACTCGTCGAGGAACGGGGTGTTGACGGTCTCGGCTTGGTTCTTCGGGTCGGCCGCGGCGAGGATGCGCCAGCGCACGGTGTCGACGTCGCGCGTGAGGTTCTGCAGGATGCGGTACGCCACGCCGTCGCCTTCGCGGATGATGCCGAGCAGGATGTGCTCGGTGGCGATGACGTTGGAACCGAGGCTGCGCGCTTCGGAGCCGGCGAGCTCCATGACGCGGCGGGCGCGCGGCGTGATGGCGGCGGCCTCGTTCTTCGGCAAGCCGTCGCCGCGCCCCACCATCTCTTCGACTTGACGCCGGAAGGTGTCCAGCGCGGCCCCGAACTCGGCGAGCACCTTGCTGGCGGTGCCGCCTTCGCGCATCAGACCAAGGAGCAGGTGCTCCGGACCGATCATGGCGTGCCCAAGACGACTGCCCTCTTCGCGGGCGAAGTGGAACACGAGCCGGGCTCTGTCGTCGTACCTGTTCACGGCGTCCTCCCGCCCCGTGGGGCGAACGGCGAGGTCGAGCGGTAGGGAAGGCGCGGAGGGCGCCGCCGAGGCATGGTGCTATAGTACCCGCCTGACGTGAGGGCCCTTAGGACGTCCGTTACGTTTCCTTCCAGCAGGGCCGAGCGCCGCCGAACGCTGCCATCACGCACACCGCCACTGTCCTGAGGGGACGCATGCGCTTCCAAGATCTCGTCTTCACGCTCGACCGCTTCTGGGCCGACCGCGGCTGCGTCATCGCGCCGCCGCACGACACCGAGGTCGGCGCCGGCACCTTCTACCCCACGACGTTCCTGCGCGCGTTGGGACCAGCCCCCTGGCGGGTGGCGGGCCTGGCGCCCAGCCGGCGCCCGACCGACGGCCGTTACGGCGACAACCCGTACCGCTTCCAGTTCTTCTACCAGTACCAGGTGGTGCTCAAGCCGTCGCCGCTCGACGTGCAGCAGACCTACCTCGACTCGCTCTACGCGCTCGGCATCGATCCTGCAGCGCACGACATCCGCTTCGTCGAGGACAACTGGGAGTCGCCCACGCTGGGCGCTTGGGGCCTGGGGTGGGAGGTGTGGATGGACGGGATGGAGATCACCCAGTTCACCTACTTCCAACAGGTCGGCGGCTTCGACTGCAAGCCGGTGTCGGTCGAGCTCACCTACGGCATGGAGCGCTTGGCGATGTACCTCCAGGACGTGCGCCACGGCTTCGACGTGGAGGTCGCTGAGGGCGTGACCATGGGCGACCTGCGGCGTGATTTCGAGGAGCAGCACAGCCGGTACAACTTCGAAGAGAGCGACCCCGAACTGCAGCGCACCCTGTTCGACCGGTTCGAAGCGGAGGCCAAGCGGCTGATCGGCCTCGGCCTGCTGTACCCGGGCTACGAGTTCGTGCTGAAGTGCTCGCACGCGTTCAACCTGCTCGACGCCCGTGGCGTGCTGTCGCACACCGAGCGCCAGGGCTACGTGCAGCGCGTGCGGCGGCTCGCCGAGGCCAGCGCGCGCGCCTACCTGGTTGGCATCGGTGAGCTCGAGCCGACCGCGAGAGGTGCCTGACATGGCCGACCTGCTGTTCGAGATCGGCACCGAGGAGCTCCCGAGCTGGTACGTGGACGAGGGAAGCGCCGCGCTGCGCACCCTCGTGCGCGAACGCCTGGACGCCGTCGACCTGCCGGCGACGGAGCTGCACCGCTTCGGCACGCCGCGCCGCCTGGCCGTGATCGCGCGCGGTCTGCCGGAGCGCAGCGCCGAGCGCGTCGAGGAACGCCGCGGTCCGCCCGCCTCGGTCGCGTTCGACGCGGGAGGCGCCCCCACCAAGGCGGCGCACGCGTTCGCCCAGGCCTGCGGCGTCGACGTCGCGGCGCTCGAGGTGCGCGACACCGACAAGGGCAGCTACCTCTTCGCCGGCGTGCGCCGTGGCGGCGTGCCCGCCGCCGACGTGCTGCCCGCTCTGTTGGCGCAGATCGTCGCCGACCTGCCGGCGCCGCGCAAGATGCGCTGGGCCGAAGAGCCGACGCCGTTCCTGCGGCCGGTTTCGTGGCTGCTGGCGTTGCTCGACGAAGAGCCGCTGGCGGTGGAAGCGGCCGGGGTGCGGTCCGGCCGCACCACCCGGGGCCACCGCTTCCTGGCGCCCGACGAGGTGCGGGTGCGCGCGCCCGGGGTCTACGCCGAGGTGTTGCGGCAACGCTCGGTGATCGCCGAGCGCGGGGAGCGCCGCGCGGCGACGCTGGAGGCGGTGCGCGCCACCGCCGAGGCGGCCGGGCTGGCGCCCTATCACGACGACGCCTTGTTGGACGAGGTGACCGACTTGGTGGAGTGGCCGTTCCCGGTGCTCGGCGCGTTCGACGAGCGCTACCTAGAGCTCCCCGACGAGGTGCTGGCGACCGTGATGATCAAGCACCAGCGGTTCTTCCCGACCCGGGTGGGCGGAGCGGACGGAGCGTTGGCGCGGCACTTCGTCGGCGTCTCCAACAACCGCGTCGATGACGTCGCGTTGGTGCGCAAGGGCTACGAAGGGGTGCTGGCCGGCCGGCTATACGACGCGCGCTTCTTCTGGGACAGCGACTTGCGCAAGAGCCTGTCGCAGCACGCCTGGGGCCTGGCCGGCATCGCGTTCCAGAAGGAGCTCGGCTCGATGGCGGACAAGACCGCCCGGGTGGGCACGGTGGCGCGGCAGATCGCCGATGCGGTGGCGATCGACCCCGCCGAGACGGAGGCGCTGGTGGAGGCGCTCCCGGTGTTCCGCGCCGACCTGGCCAGCGACATGGTCTACGAGTTCCCCGAACTCGAAGGGGTGATGGCACGCGCCTACGCTCTGGCCGAGGGGATGCCGGCGGCCGCCGCCGACGCGCTGCTGGGCGGGGTGCTGCCGCGCAGCCACGTCGACGACGTCCCGGCCACGCCGGCGGGGGCGGTGCTCTCGGTCGCCGACCGGCTGGACAAGTTGGTCGGCTTCTTCGCGCTGGATAAGCGCCCGTCCGGCTCGGCCGATCCGTTCGCGTTGCGCCGCGACGGCCTGGCGGTGGCGCGCGTCGCCGCCGCCCACGGTTGGCAAGTGCCGGTATCGGTGCTGGTGGCGGCGGCCGCCGCCGGCTACCGCGACGGGCCGGCGCAGGTCACCGAGGCGACCGAGCGCGACGTCACGGCGTTCGTGTGGGACCGCGTCTCCTCGCTGCTGTTGGAGCAGGGGACGGCGGTGCCGGTGGTGCGGGCTGCGGTGGCGGGCAGCCGCAGCGTCATCGGCGCGGCGCGCCGCACGGTGCTGCTGCGCACGCTGATGGAGCGCCCCGACTTCGCCGACCTGATGGCGCTGTACAAGCGCGCCGCCAACCTCGCCAAGGCGGCCGAGCCCGCCGACGTCGCCGGGGACGGCCCGCCCGAGACGCGGGTCCGCTCCGAGGCGTTCCGGGAACCGCAGGAAGCTCCGTTGCTGCGCGCGCTGCCCGACGCTAGGGCCGGCGCCGAGGCGCTGGTGGCCACCGCCTCGCACGACCTGCCGGCGTGGGACCTGGCGCGCCCGGCGCCCGCCGCGCTCGCCGGCCTGGACGAGGCGGTGGCGCGGGTGGTGAACCTCAAGGCGCCGCTCGACGCCTTCTTGGACGGCGTGCTGGTGATGGCCGAGGACACCGCGGTGCGGCGCAACCGCTTGCTGCTGCTGACGGCGGTGGTCGACGTGTTGCGGCACCTGGGTGCCCTGGAGGAACTCGAGGGCGCCTGACCCCGAGCCGATGCGGGGCCCTCGGTCCGGTCGCCGGCGCGACGACCGCCGGGCAGCGCCGCGGTGCCCGGCCACCGCGAGGCGGCAACGAGCACGACGAACCTGCAACGAGACGGTCCCCGTGGGCGAACCACGGGGACCGTCGTCGTGCTGGCTGGTGCCGAAGGTGGGACTTGAACCCACACGTCCTTGCGGACACATGACCCTGAATCATGCGCGTCTACCGATTCCGCCACTTCGGCGAGGGGCCACCAGGAGCGACCCGGGGGGCGAGCGCACGCGCCAGCGAGTACGGAGTGTACCACACGCGTACGCCTTCGCAAGGGGCCAGGACGCCGCGCCGTTGCGGGTATGGTGACGCCCGAGACCCGCGCCGCCGGCCGACCAGGAGGAGCCATGGATGCGAACAGAAACGCGACGACGGACGAGGCGCGGCGGCGCGGCGAAGCCGCGCCCGACGGGGCAGTCGCGTTGGTGACGGGCGCCGCCAGCGGCATCGGTCGCGCCTGCGCCGAGGCGTTGGCGCGGTCCGGGTACCGCGTGGCCATCACGGACATCGACGTGGAAGCCGGTCGGGCGTCGGCGCGCGAGGCGAACGCCGTCTTCGTGCCGGCCGACCTGGCGACCGCGGACGGTTGCCGCGCGGCGGTCGACGGCACCCTCGCCGCCTACGGGGCGCTCGACGTGCTGGTGTGCAACGCCGGCTTCCAGCACATCGACCCGATCCCCGACTTCGCCGAGGAGGTGTGGCAGCGCATGCTTGCGGTCATGCTGACCGCCCCCTTCCTGCTGACCAAGTACGCCTGGGACGCGCTCCGGCGCAGCGGCCGGGGGCGGGTGGTGCACATGGGCAGCGCGCACTCGCTCGCCGCCAGTCCGTACAAGGTGGGGTACGTCAGCGCCAAGCACGGCTTGGTCGGGCTAGCGCGCGTCACCGCGCTCGAGGGGGGCCCGCACGGCATCACCTGCAACGTGGTGGCGCCCGCCTACGTGCGCACCCCGCTGGTGGAGAAGCAGATCGCGGATCAGGCGCGCACCCGTGGCATCACGCACGCCGAGGTCGAGGAGAAGGTGCTGCTCGAGAACGCCGCCATCAAGCGGCTGCTGGAGCCGGCCGACGTCGCGGCGCTGGTCGTCTACCTGGTGTCGGAAGCCGCCTGGGGCGTGACGGGCAGCGTGCAGTCGATCGACCTCGGCTGGACCGCCCGCTGAGGCGCGTCCGCGCCGGCTAGGCGTCCTCGCGCAGCGAGCCGTGCTCCAAGAACGTCTCGCCGTCGACGGTCACCCGGCCCTCCCGGCGCAAGTCGCAGATCAGGTCCCAGTGGATGGCGCTGTCGTTGGTACCGCCGGTCTCGACGTACGACCGTCCCAAGGCCAGATGCACCGTGCCGAGGATCTTCTCGTCGAAGAGCGTCTTCATCGTCGGCTGCCGGATGTGCGGGTTGGTGCCGATGCCGAGTTCCCCCAGGAAGCGCGCGCCTGCGTCGGTGGCGAGCTGCGCGTCGAGCACGTCCTGCCCGCGCGTGGCGCTCGCCTCCACCACCTGGCCGCGCTCGAACCGCAACCGGACACCTTCCACGCGCGCCCCGCGCACGGTGCTGGGGATGTCGAACGTCACCACGCCCTCGGCGCTGTCCTCGATCGGACTGGTGAAGACCTCGCCGGACGGCATGTTGCGCTTGCCGTCGGAGTTGGCCCAGGTGCGGCCACCGACGCGCAAGCGCAGGTCGGTGCCGGGGCCTTCGATGTGCACCTCGTCGGCGCGCGCCAGACGCTCGACCCAACGCTGCTGGCGCCGGCCCAGCTCGCGCCAGCGCGACGCCGGGTCGGCGTCGTCTAGGAACATCGCACCGAACACCAAGCGTTCGAACGCGTCGAGGCTCATGCCGGCCTCCTGCGCCGCGGCGGCGGTGGGGAAGAGCGTGCCGACCCACCGCGTACCCTCGAGCCGCTGCCGCTGCACCGCTTGGAGGCGGCGGGCGTGGCGCGCTGCGCGCGCGTGATCCGCGCCCTGCATGGTGCAGTCGTTCTCGGGCGCGTCGACGCGGACGAAGACGTCCATCCGCCGCATCTCCTCGAGCAGGACAGCCGGCTCGCTGGCGAGACGCTCGTCGGACAACAACTCGACCTGATCGAGGCGAAGTTCGGGGTACGAGAGCCGCAGGTGCGGTTCTCCGCCGGCGCGCAGCACCGCCCGCGTCAGGGCACGCGCCAGCGGCAGCGCCGCGGTGTCGACCTGGAGCATCACTTGGTCGCCCGCGCCGACCGAGGTGCAGTAGCCGACCAGCAGGTCGGCGTAGCGTTCGAGGACCGGATGGATCATGGCCGCGAAGCTACCACGACGTCGCGAGAGCGCCTATGATGGTGCGCCATGCCGCGCCCCCGACGCTCCCCCGAACGCCCCGCCGTGCGCCCTCGGGCCGACGACCGTCCGGACGAGCTCGACGGCGAGCGGTTGCAGCGCCTGCTCTCCCGAGCCGGAGTCGCTAGCCGTCGCGGAGCCGAGGACCTGATCCGCGCGGGACGCGTGCGCCTGAACGGCAAGATCGCGTCCCTGGGCGACCGCGCCCGACCCGGCGACGACGTGCGGGTCGACGGCAAGGCGGTGCGGCCGGCGCGGGAGCACGTGACGTTCATGCTGCACAAGCCCCCGGGCGTGGTGAGCACGGCGCGCGACGAGCGTGGCCGGCGCACGGTGCTTGCGCTGGTGCCGCGCACCCCAGGGCTCCACCCGGTCGGCCGCCTCGACCGGGACTCCGAGGGGCTCCTGCTGCTCACGAACGACGGCGAGCTCACCCTGCGCCTGACCCACCCGCGCTACGGCGTCGACAAGGAGTACCGCGTGTGGTGCAAGCAGGGGCGCGTCGATGGCGCCGCCCTGGCGCGGCTGGTGCGCGGCGTCGCGCTGGAGGACGGCCCCGCCCGCGCGCTCGTGGCGCGGCCGGCTCCGGGGGGTGCGGTGCTGGTCCTCACCGAGGGTCGCAAACGCGAGGTGCGCCGCATGCTGCAGGCGGTCGGGTACGAGGTCGAGCGCCTGGTCCGAACCCGCGTCGGCGGCCTCGAACTGGGCACCCTGGCGCCCGGCGCCTACCGCCAAGTCGGCGAGGACGAGCTCGAACGCCTCGGGTATACTCGGCGCTGAACGACGCTCCGAGCGGCGTCAGTGCAACGCGGGCCAGGTTGGCTTCCGCACGAAGGGCCCACGCCATGGCAACTTCCAGCATCTTCCGGGTCGGCGACGGTCCGGTGCAGATCGATCAGGACGCCATCCAGCGGCGCGTGCGCGAGCTGGGGGCGGAGATCCGCCGCGACCACGAAGGCGAGGAGCTGCACCTGATCTGCGTCCTCAACGGCGCCTTCGTGTTCATGGCCGACCTGGTGCGGGCCATCGATCTGCCGCTCACGGTCGACTTCTTGTCGGTGTCGAGCTACGGCTCGCGCACCGAATCGAGCGGTGAGGTCCGGCTCGTGAAGGACCTCGATCAGAGCCTCAAGAACCGCCACGTCATCCTGGTCGAGGACATCGTCGACACCGGCCTGACGATGCAGTACCTGCTGCGGTACCTCGAGGGCAGGCAGCCGCTGTCGGTCAAGGTGGCCACGCTGCTGTCCAAACCGACCCGCCGGGTTGTCGAGGTCCCCATCGCCTACGTCGGCTTCGTCATCGACGACGCCTTCGTGTACGGCTACGGGCTCGACGTCGACCATCGCTACCGGAACCTGCCGTTCGTGACCAGCCAGCGCGGCGCATGAGGCGCTGGCGCCGTCCGCTGCTGACGCTGGTCGTGGTGCTGGCGGTGGTGCTGGCCGGCCTGGCGATCTCGGCTGCGATGCGTGACACCATCGCGCCCAAGCTCTACGTCGAAGCGATCGGTCGGCTGGCGGAGGAGGCGCCGTGGGAGGTCTTCGTCAGCGCCGACGAGCCGGCCACCTTCGAGCTGCGCTACGGGGCGTCCACTCGCGAGGAGATCGCGCAGGACGCCACCTTCGTCCTACCCGCGGTAGCGGGTCGAGTGGTGGCGGTGCTGCGCGCGACCGATGCGGCCGGCAACGTCGCCGAGGTGGACCTGCCGGTGATCGGGGTGCCCGCGCCACGCCTGGCGATGTCGGTCGCTTCCCACGTGCGCTCTGGCGATCCCCTGGGGGTCCGGGTGGACGTGCTCCAGGACGGGGACGACGCCGACCTCCGCGCGCACGTCGTGGGCGTCGCGTTGACGCTCGACGGCGAGCCGGTGCCGACGCTTGCCACCGCCGGCGGTGTGAAGGCCATCGTGGCGACGCCGTTGGCGGAGCAGACGCGCACGCTTCGGGTCGAAGCGGTACTTACCGACGAGTTCGGGCGCGACGTCCGCGCCGGCGCCGACGTGCTCGTCGACGGCCTGCCGGTGACGGTCGAGGACCTGGCGCTCGATGCCGCCACCCTAGCGGTGATCACGCCGGATGGAAGGGCGCTGGAGGCCGAGGCGTGGGAGCGCGCCTGGGCGGAGGCAGGCGTCGATCCACGCTGGAACGCTACCTTCGTCTCGCCCATCGAGGGCGTGAACACCAGCGGCTTCGCCGACGCGCGGCGCTACGCTCCTGGAGGACCGGTGTCGTTCCACACCGGGCTCGACTTGGCCGCGCCGAGCGGCACGCCGGTGCACGCCACCAACGCCGGACGCGTGGTGATCGCCGGCACCTACCCCATCAAGGGTGGCTGGATCGCCATCGATCACGGTGGCGGCGTGATCAGCATGTACTTCCACCTCTCGAAGCTGTCGGTGGAGGTCGGGGCGGAGGTAGCCCGCGGCGACGTGATCGGTGAGGTCGGGACCACCGGCTTGTCGACCGGTCCGCACCTGCACTGGGAGATGCGGGTCCATCGGGAGCCCACCAGCCCGACGGCGTGGGTCGATCGGACGTTCCCGTGAGCGGCCAAGGTGGTCCGCGGCTACGGGCGCCCCTCGCGCCGGCGCTGCGCCCGTGGCTCGTGGCGGCGGCGGTGGCCGTCACCATGCTGACGGGGGAGGCGGCGCACGTCGCGACGGCGCAAGCCCAGGCGCAGGCCACCGGCGTGCCGGTGCGTCCGTGGAGCGACCTCGTGTGGTACGAGATCTTCGTCCGCAGCTTCCAGGACTCCGACGGCGACGGCATCGGCGATCTGCAGGGCGTGCGTAGCCGGCTGCCGTACCTCGCCGAGTTGGGCGTGGGTGGCATCTGGCTCATGCCGATCCACCCCAGCCCCAGCTACCACGGCTACGACATCACCGACTACCGAGCGGTGAACCCCGATTACGGCGACCTCGACGACCTGCGCGCGCTGCTCGACGACGCGCACGCGCTGGGGATGCGGGTGATCTTCGACTACGTCCCGAACCACACCTCCGCCCAGCACCCGTGGTTCCAGGCCGCGTTGGCGGGAGACCCTGCCTACCGCGATACCTACGTCTGGTCGGACGACCCGCCCGACTGGCGCGGCACGGGTGGCGGCAGCGCCTGGCACCAGGTCGACGGCGGGAGCGAAGGCACCGCCCCTGGTCGGGCGTACTTGGGGTTGTTCTCGGCTTCGATGCCGGACTTGAACCACCGCAACCCGGAGGTGCGCCGCGAGCTCTTCGACGTCGCCCGCTTCTGGCTCGAGTTCGGGTTCGACGGCATGCGCGTCGACGCCATCCAGCACATCATCGAGGGCGAGGACGGCAGCATCCGCAACACCGACGCGACCTACGCCTGGGTGGCCGAGTTCGAGGCGTTCGTGCACCGCGTCCGGAGCGGCGCCTTCGTCCTGGGCGAGACGTGGACGGAGACGCCGGCCATCGTGCGCTACCACGCCGAGGCGGACCTCGACATGTCGCTCGACTACCCGCTGTGGCGCGTGACGCTCGCCGCCATTCAGGCGCGCTCGGCCGCGGACCTGGCCTTCCAACTCGAGCAGACGCAGGCACAGTACCCGGAGGACGCGGTTCGCGGCGTGTTCCTTTCGAACCACGACCAGACGCGGCACGCCACCCAGCTCTCCTTCCCGCGCCGCGACGAGAGGCGCTTGAAGCTGGCGGCGGCGCTGCTGCTCACCATGCCAGGCACGCCGATCCTGTACTACGGCGAGGAGATCGGCATGCCCGACGGCCCAGGGGCCTTCGACGTCGAGAAGCGCACGCCGATGCGCTGGGAAGCGCCGGCGGCCGACGGTACCTTCGGGTTCAGTACGGCCGCGCCATGGACCGCCCCGGGCGACGCCGTGGCGGGCGTGAGCGTGGCCGAGCAGCGCGACGATCCCGCCTCGCTATGGACTACGTACCAGCGTCTGATCGCGCTGCGCGCCGCGCACCCGGCGCTGCGCCACGGCGCCACCGACGTGGTGGACGTCGGCGAGCGCGCCGTGTTGGCGCTCCACCGCACGGTCGGCGAGGACGACGTTCTGGTGCTCGCCAACCTGGCCGGTCGCACCGTCACGGTCTCGCTGGCGTCGGTGGCGTGGGAAGCCGCGCGCGACCTGCTGGACGAGGGGGCCGCGACGATCGCCGCGGGAGCGGGCGCCAGCGTCGAGCTGAGCGGCTACGAGGTGCGGCTCCTGGCGCCGGCCGGCGAACGCTGAGCGTCACGCGGACGGGCCGCCCGAGCGGAGCGCCGAGCGCCGCGACCGGAGCGCGGCGTGACGTGTCCTGGCTATACTTGACCACCATGAACGCATCTCCCACGGGGGACGGGCCCGTTCCCCCGTCCGCTCCTCTCCCATCCACCGCCACCGACGAACGCCCGAACGGCCAGGCCGCCAAGCAGGTGCGGCCGCGCGTGTTCTCGGGCATCCAACCCACCGGCACGCTCCACCTCGGCACCTACGTCGGAGCGCTACGGCAGTGGGTCGAGAAGCAAGACGAGCGCGACAACGTCTTCTGCGTCGTCGACCTGCACGCCATCACCATCCCCGAAGCGATCGACCCGAAGCGGCTGCGCGAGCAGGTGCGCAGCGCCGCGGCGCTGTACTACGCCTCCGGCATCGACCCGGAGCGCAGCGTGGTGTTCGCCCAGTCGCACGTCCACGAGCACGCCGAGCTGGCGTGGCTGCTCAACTGCGTCACGCCGCTCGGGTGGCTCTACCGCATGACGCAGTTCAAGGCCAAGTCGGAGGGCAAGGAGAGCGTCGGCACCGGCCTGCTCGACTACCCGGTGCTGCAAGCGGCCGACATCCTGCTGTACGACACCGACCTGGTGCCGGTCGGCGAGGACCAGGTGCAGCACATCGAACTCACGCGCGACATCGCGGTGCGCTTCAACCACCTCTTCGGCGACGTCTTCCGCTTGCCCAAGGCCATCGTGCCGCAGGTCGGCGCCCGCTTGATGGGCCTCGACGACCCCGAGGTGAAGATGTCGAAGAGCATCGCCGCCGAGCGCGGCGGGCACGCCATCAACCTGCTCGACGACGAGCGCACCGTGCGCAAGACGATCATGTCCGCGGTCACCGACTCGGGCAGGGAGGTGCGCTTCGAGCACGCCTCGGCGGGCGTACGGAACTTGCTCACCATCTTCCATGCGCTCTCGGGCCGTCCCATCGCCGACATCGAAGTCGAGTACGAGGGCGCTGGGTACGGATCGCTGAAGAAGGGCCTTGTCGAAGTCGTGATGGAGACGCTGCTGCCGCTGCAGGCGCGCTACCGCGACTACATGGAGGACCGCGACGCGCTCGACGGCTTGTTGGCCGACGGTGCCGACCGCGCGCGGCAGATCGCCCGGCCGGTGCTGCGGCGCGCCAAGGACGCCATGGGGGTCGGCTGAGCGGGCGGGCGACCGAGGTCGGCACCACGGCGCTCGAGGCCGTGGCGGAGGCGGCAGGGGCGGACGCGGCAGGCCGACCCGCGGACGCGGCGGGCCGGCCCGCGCCCGTCGTGTTCCTGTTCTTGGACGGGGTCGGCCTGGGGGACGACGACCCCCTCACGAACCCGGTCGCGGCGGCGGACCTGCCGGTGCTGCGCGCGGCGGCGGGAGGTGCCGTGCACCGCTCGACGCCACCGAGGGCGGCCCCGCTGCGCGTCTTCCGGCACCTCGACGCGAGCCTCGGCTACGACGGCCTACCGCAGTCCGCCACGGGCCAGACCACGCTTCTCACCGGCCGCAACGCCGCCGCGGCGATGGGCCGCCACTACGGGCCGTGGCCCGGGCCCACGCTGCGGCCGCTCCTCGAGCACGGCACCCTGTTCCACGACGCCCAACGGTCGGGAGGCGCGGCGTTGGCGAACGTCTACCCGCAGCGGCGCGCGGTCGACGGGGAGGCGCGTCGTTGGCGTCCGAACGCCCCACGCGTCGCGGCGGGGGCCGCTGGGGTGCCGCTTCGCGACCTCGAGGCGTACCGCGACGGCGCGGCGGTTCCTCCGGACCTCAGCGGCGCCCTGCTGACCCGCTTCGACGCCGCGGTCCGTCCGGTCGACGCCGATGGCGTCGCCGCGGTGTTGGCGGGGATGACGCGGTGCTACCCGTTCACCTTCCTCGACGTATGGCTCACGGACGCGTTCGGTCACGCTCAGGACGGCGCAGCGGCGCAGGCGCTGCTGGAGCGGTTCGATCGGGTGCTCGGCTCGGTGCTGGCCCAGGCGCCGGACGCCACCGTGGTGGTGACGTCGGACCACGGCAACGTCGAGGACGTGCGCACGAGGCAACACACCCGCAACCGGGTGCCGTTGCTGGCATTCGGACCGGGCGCGGCGGCGTTCGAGGAGGCCACCAGCCTGCTCGACGTCGCGCCGGCGATCCGCCGCGTCTGGCTCAGCCGCCGAACAGGATGACGATCAACGCCTCGTACCAGGCGCCCGCGATCAGCAGCAGCATCGCCACCGGCAGCATCGACAACAACTTGGAGAACCCGAGCGGGATGGCGCCCAGCCCCTTGCGCCACACGGTGGCCAGCAACATGCCGCCACCCGCGACGACCATGAAGTACGCGCTCAACTCGATCGCCAGCAGCCCCACCACCATGGCCAGTTCGCCGGCGTTGCCGCCGCCCAGCAGACCGAACGGGATGCCCTGGGCGAAGAACGAGAACGCGGCGAAGAGGTACGCTGGTACGCCCAGCAGCGCCGACAGGGTGAAGGTGACGGAGACCGTCACGACCACGAAGTTCTGGTAGAAGGTGGTGACCGCGGCGCGCACGACGTCGCCGCTGCCGTACGCCTCGGTGGCGCCCAGCGCCCCCACGGCGGTGGTGACTACCTGCAGCACCGCTTCCTCGCAACCTTCCGGGAGCGTCGTGCCGAACAGCGCGCCCAAGCCGAAGAAGCCGTAGAGCACGATCACCGTGGCGGTCACCAGACGTCGGTGCTCGGCCACCGCCTTGCGCGAGGTGGCGAGCCAGCGCCGCAGCAACGACGCGCGGTTCGCCAACATCAGCAGCACCAGCAGCGTGAACCCGACGAAGCTCCACGAAGCGGCCGGCGTCTGGAGCCAGGCGCGCACGCCGCTCAGCTCGCGGATCGAGCGGAACCCGACCTGTTCGCTCGCCCAGCCGTCGGCGGTGCGGCGCACGCGGGCCTCGACCACGTCGAGTTGGTCCACCGGCCGCACGGCGGCGTAGGTGAACACGCGCACGTCCGGATCGTCCGAAGGCTGCTCCAACCGGTCCTCGAAGCGGACCACGGTACCGGCGGGCGGCGCGGGATCGGTGAGCAGACGGGGCAGCTCGCGGCACAACTCCTCGGCATCCAGCCGCGCCAGCGCCTCGAACGACGTCGGCTCCTGCGCCAGCCACGCCTCCACCGCCTGGTCGGCCGCCATGGCCGCCGGATCGTCGGCAGACGACGCGCCGCCGCCATCGGGCGTACCGCCCGCTGCTCCCTCGGCGGCCACGTCGGCCGCGCCGACCGGCGGGCCGACGGGAGCGCCCTCTTGCGCCACGGCGAACGCGCCAAGGAACATGGCGAGCGCGAACGACAGCAGGAGCGTGGGCCGAAGACGGCGGTGCGAACGGATGGAGGGTGGCTTCTGCATCGTCTCCTCGAGGCGGCCCCGGTGGGCGCGAAACTCCGCCAGCATACCGCGCGCTTCACGCTCCTCACCCCGGTAGACTGGCCGATGCGCATGGCGAGACCCGCGAGCTGGTACCTCCACGCAGCGAAGCGCACGCTCTACGCCGCCGTGCCGTCGTTGGCCCGCCCGGACGACGCCTGGGCGTTGGGTCGGCTCGACGCCGTCGAGCGAACCCTCTACCTACGCCTGAGCGCCGCCGAACGGCACCATGCCATCGCCGTCGCGCGCTGTGTGGTGCGGCGCCTGCCGCAGGCGAGCCCGGTGCTGGTGCGGGCCGCGTTGCTGCATGACGTCGGCAAGCTGGGCGCCCCGCAGAACGTGGTGTGGCGCGTGCTGACGCACCTGCTGCCCGAGACGCAGGCAGCCGCCGAACCGCGCCTGAGGGGTCTGGCAGGAGCACGGCAAGCACGGCGCCACCACGCCGCGCTCGGTGCGGCGATGCTGCGCCGTGCCGGCGGCGCCGAGGAGGTCGCCGTGCTCATCGAGCGCCACCACGACGCGGCCGCCGTCGAAGAGGCCGCCGTCTTGCGGGAGTGCGATGCGCGCACCTGACTCCTCGGCGGCTGGCCCGGAGCGTGCCGAGCTGCGCTGGCTCTTCGGCCTGCAGCGCTTCGGCGCGCAGCCCGGCCTGGAGCGTGTACGCGCCTTGCTGGCGGCGGTCGGCGACCCGCACCAGCGCATGCGCTCGGTGCTGGTGGCGGGCACCAACGGCAAGGGCAGCGTGGCGCGCACGTTGGCGGCCGTGCTCGAGGCGAGCGGCGAGCGCACCGGCCTGTTCGTCAGCCCGCACCTGCAGCACGTAGGGGAGCGGGCGCAGGTCGACGGGCGGATCGCCGACGACGCGGAGATGGACCGGTGGGTGGCCGCGGTCCGGCCGCACGCCGAGCGCCTTCGAGCGACGTTCTTCGAGGTCGTGACCGTGGCGGCGCTGCTGCGCTTCGCGGCGGCGGAGGTGCGCTGGGCCGTGCTCGAGGTCGGCATGGGCGGTCGGTTGGACGCGACCAACGCGGTCGAGCCGGAGCTGTCGCTGATCACCAGCGTGGCGCTCGACCACATGGCGGTGCTGGGCGGCGATGTCGCGACCATCGCGCGCGAGAAGGCGGGCATCCTGCGGCATGGCGTGCCGGCGGCGAGCTCGGCCGACGGGGACGCGGCGCGCGCCATCGCCGAGGTGGCGCAACGCGTCGGCGCACCGATCGCCTTCCTGGGCCAGGGGTTCGAGGTCGAGGTGGTGACGATGGGGTGGGAGGGTCTCGCGCTGCGCTTCCGCGACGCCGCTTACCAGCCCGGTCCGCTGCTGCTGCGCACCCCGCTGGTCGGCAGGCATCAGGCTGCCAACGTAGCGCTGGCGGCGGCGGGCGCGCTGCGGCTCGGGGTGCCTCCGGAGCGCATCGCGTCCGCCTCGGCCGACACCCGCTGGCCCGGCCGCCTGGAGCGGCTGCGCTACCAGGGGCGCTGGTTCGTCCTCGACGGGGCCCACAACCCGCACGCCGCGTCGGCCCTGGCCGCCGCCGTCGGCGAGCTGGAGGGCCGCGTCGACGCCCTGGTGCTGGGGGTATCGCAGGACAAGGACGTGGCGGGCGTGGTCCAGGCGCTCGCGCCGGTGGCGCGCTGCTGGATCGTCACGCGCGCGCTCGCCAGCCCGCGCGCCGCCGCGGTCGACACCCTCGCCGGCGTCGTCGCCCGACTGGTGGCCGGCGCGGCGCTCGACGGGGTCGGAGCCCGCCAGGACCAAGGAGTGGCCGCATCCGGGCACGAGCACGGCCCGGTGGGCACCGTCGCGGTCGCAGCCGACCCGGCCGCGGCGATCCGCGCCGCGCTCGAGGTCACGCCACCGGAAGGGACGGTGGTGGTGGCAGGAAGTCTGTTCCTGGTGGGCGAGGTGCGCGCGCTGCTCAGGGGTGAGGCGACCGAGGGGTACGAGCGCTGGCAGTGACGGCGGGGCGCCGCCGCGCCAGCAGGTGCCGCAGCAGCACGACGGCCACGATCGGAACGACCCCCGTCACGACCACGAAGGTGTGCTCGCGCGGCCATCCGTAGCGTTCGAGGGTGAAGAGCGCCAGCACCGGGTAGGCGATCATGGTGAGCACCGACGCCAGTTCGCTGCGCCGCGTGAGCAGCACCAACGCCACGATCAACACCAGACCGTAGAGGCCGACCCAGGGGTAGAGCGGCAGCGACACGCCGAACGTGGTGGCGAGCGCCTTGCCGCCCCGGAACCGGACGAACAGCGAGAAGGCATGGCCGAGGACGGCGCCGAAGCCGGCCGCCAGCGCCACCACCAACGCGCTCACGTCGCCGAGCCCCTGGAACGCCGCCATGCGCATCCCGAGATAGGTGGCCAGCGCCCCCTTGCCGACGTCCAGCGCGAGCACGGCCGCGCCGAGCCCGAAGCCTAGGTTGCGGGCAGCGTTCATCGCGCCCATGTTGCCGGACCCGACGGCGAACACGTCGTGGCCGCGCAGGCGCGCCAGCAGCGCCGCGCTGGGGAACGAGCCGATCAGGTAGCCCGCGGCGAGCGCGACCAGCGCGTCAAACACCGCTCACCTCGACGCCGGACGGCAGCGCGTCGGTGGGCGCGACGGCGTGGTCGATCAGGCCGTGGAAGCTGCGCAGGTCGGTGACGTGGTACGCCACGTAGCGCGCCAGCAGGCGCCAGTGCAACGCGCGGCCTTGCGGCGCGACCCGGAGCGCGCTGCGCAGCGGCGCCTCGACCAGCGCCTGCACCTCGCAGACGGCTTGGTGCGAGAGCGCCACGCCGTGTCGACACCGTTCGCAGGTGAGGCCGCCCGCCGCCACGTCGAGCGCCACCAGCGGCCCGTCGCCGCCGCACGCGACGCACGCCGTGGTGCGCGGCGCCAGCCCGGCGACGCCCAGCAAGCGCCACGCGTAGAGCAGGGCGACGTGGTCCGGGTCGTGATGGTGGCTCAAGCCGCGCAAGCCGCTGGCGAAGTAGGCGTACACCCGCTCGCCGAGGTGGACGTCGACCGTGAGCGCGTCGACCAGCTCGGCCAGCACGTGCGCGTACGGGTACGTGGTGGGATCGGTAAGGCCCGGCAGCGCACCGTTCAGCTGGACCTGCGTGAGCAACGCGAGGTCGTCGTCGCGCTTGCGGTGGTACTGCACCGTGACGTCGTGGAACAGGCTCAGCCGGCCGTGGTTGCCGCCGGGAAGGCGGCCCTTGCGCAGGATGGCGCGGAGTTTGCCGTGCTCCCCGAGGATCGTCGCGACCACGTCGCCGCTCGGGAGGACCTTTCGACGGATGACGATGCCGTCGGTGACGGACGTGTGGCGCACGCGCCCAGTGTAGCGCGGGGCCGACGCGTCAGCCGTCGGCCGTTCCTGCCGCCGGTCGATGCCAAGCGATCACCGCCGGCCCGTCGACCGGCAGCAGCGAACAGGCCAAGCGCGGCGGCAAGCGCAGGGCATCGAGGCGCTCGAGCACGCGGAAGTCGCCGTGGGGCAGGTCGACGATGACGCGGCCGTCCAGCACTACCAACCAGGTGGCGTCCACCCGACGCGGCCCGGTGCGGCCCGTGAGGTGCTCGACGCGCAGGTCGGCGCCGGGCACGTCGATCGGCTCGCCTGCGGCCGAGCGGGCGAGGCCGGCCAAGTGGAGCGGGCGGAGGTCGTCCACCTGCTGCGGGGCGCGCCGGCCTCAGCCGGAGGCCGCCCCCTCCTTGGCCTTGCGGTCCTTGCCGAACGCGATGCGCAGTTTGAACATGCCGCGCTTGTGCCGCGCTTCCGCTTCGGCCGTGGCGATGCCGAGCTCGGCGGCGACCTCCGCCAGCGGCGTCGCCCTTCGGCCCGCCATCCCTTCGGCGCGGGTGACGACGGCCGCCTCTGCGGCGTCGAGCAGCGGCAGGAACGGCGCAAGGTCCTCCGCCGTGGCTTTGGGGCGCCGTGGGGCGCGCGTGCGGTCCTTGGCCGCGTTCGATCTGCTCGGCTTCGCCCGCCGAGCGCGGCTCGCTTGCGTGCCGGCACGCTTGCTTCCGGTGCTCTTCTTGCCGCCTGCCGTGGATGCCCGCGTACGCCGAGCGCCGCCGGACGCGCGCTTCCCGGAGTCGCCTTTGACGGCCGCGCGCGCGTTCAGGATCTCGATCGCCTGCTCGAGCGTCACATCGTCGGGGGAGAGGTCCTTCGGCAGCGAGGCGTTGAGCTTCCCGCGCTTCACGTAGGGGCCGTAGCGCCCGTCGCGCACGTCTACGGTCTCGCCACTGGCGGGGTCTTCGCCCAGGCTGCGCAGTGCCCCACCGCCACGGGCGGCCTTCTTCGCCAACAACTCGAGCGCGCGCTCGAAGGTGACCTCCAGCACGTTCTCGCCCTTGGGGATGGAGGCGTAGACGTGCTGATGCCGGACGTACGGGCCGTACCGGCCGATGCCTACCTCGACCGGCGCGCCGTCGTCGGGATGCTGGCCCAACGCCGTCGGCAGCGCGATCAGCGCCAGCGCCATGGCCTCGTGCACGTCGTGCGGCGACACGCCGGGCGGCAAGGAGACGCGCTTGGGTTTGGCGGCCGCGCCCTTGCCGCTGGTGGCGGCCGGCGTCGCCTTGCCGTTGGCGGCGCCGCGCTTCGCCTTGCTGCCTGTGTCGCCGTTGCCGGCGCCGAGTTGCAGGTACGGCCCGAACGGCCCGCGCTTGAGCAGCACCGGCTCGCCCGACGCGGGATCGGTAGCGACGGTGACGTCGCCCATGGTCCCCTCGCGCAGGAAGTGCTCGAGGGTGGCGCGGTCGAGGTCGCCCGGGGCGGCGTCGTCGGGCAGCGACGCCGTTCGCACCTCGCCGTCGAGGGGACCCTCGACGTACGGGCCGTAGCGTCCGACGCGCACCAGGTACGGCTCCCAGCGCTCGTTCACGACGGTGGAGATCTCGCGCGCGTCGATGCCCTCGAGCCCTTCCTCTACTCGGCCGGAGAGGCCTTCGTCGCCGAGGTAGAAATCGCGCAGGTAGCAGTCGCTGGCGCGCTCGCCGGCGGCGATGTCGTCGAGGGCCGCCTCCATGGTGGCGGTGAACTCGGTGTCGACCAAGCGCGTGAACTGGCGCTCGAGGAGGTTGTTGGTGGCGAAGGCGGTGAACGTCGGCACCAACTGCTGGCCCTGCTTGCGCACGTAGCCGCGCGCTTGGATGGTCTCGATGATGCTCGCGTAGGTGCTCGGGCGCCCGATCCCTTCGCTCTCCAGCAGCTTGACCAGGCTGGCGTCGGTGTAGCGCGCGGGTGGCTTCGTCTCGTGCCCTTCGGCGCGGACCTCGCGGCAGCGGAGCGCCTCGTCGACCAGCAGCGGCGGGAGCGGCTGATCGCGGTCGTCGAGCGCCGCCTCGGGGTCGTCGCTGCCTTCGACGTAGGCGCGGAAGAACCCGGGGAAGAGGACGGTGCGGCCGCTGGCCCGGAACGTGAGGCTGAGCGTCCGCGGCTCGTGGACCACGGCGCGCAAGGCGGCGTCGCCTTCCAACGACGCCTCGATGCGCGCCGTGACGAACTTCAGGCGCGCCTCGGCCATCTGGGTGGCGACGGTGCGCTTCCAGATCAGGTCGTAGAGCGCCGCCTCGGTTCCGCGCAGGCCGTGCTCGTCGGCAGTTCGCATGTCGGTGCCGGCGGGCCGGATGGCCTCGTGCGCTTCCTGGGCGTTGCGCGCCGCTTGACGGTACTGCCGCGGCCCGGGGCTCAGGTAGGCGTCACCGTAGCGCCGCGCGATGGCGTCGCGGCTGGCGCGCACCGCCTCGTCCGACAGGTGGGTGGAGTCGGTGCGCATGTAGGTGATGTAGCCGTTCTCGTAGAGGCTCTGGGCCACCCGCATGGTGTCCTTGGCGGCGAGGCCGAGCTTCCGACTCGCTTCTTGCTGCAGCGTCGAGGTGGTGAACGGAGCGGCCGGGGTGCGGGTCGCTTCGCGTTCCTCGACCGCCGCCACGCGCCATCGCGAGGCCTGGGCCGCGGTGGCGATGGCTTCGGCGTCCCCCTTCGACAGCGCGGCGACGTCGCGCCCCGCGACCAGGCCGTCCTTCAACCGGCCGGTGTCGGCGTCGTAATCGCGGCCGCCGGCCACGCGCAGATGCGCGACGTGGGTGAGCGTCGCTTGGAACCCGGCGTCGCCCTTCGCCAACAGGGCCGTCAGGTCGTGGTAGCTGGACGCGACGAAGCGCATCCGTTCGCGCTCGCGCAGCACGAGCAGGCGAACGGCCACGCTCTGGACGCGGCCCGCCGATAGGCGCGGGGCGATCTTGCGCCACAGGAGGGGGCTGATGGCGTAGCCCACCAGGCGGTCGAGGACGCGGCGCGTCTCCTGGGCGTCGACCAAGTGGGCGTCGATCGCCCTGGTGTTGGTGAGGGCGTCTTGGATCGCGCGCTCGGTGATCTCGTGGAACACCATGCGCTTGACCGGCACCTTGGGCTCGAGCAGTTCGACGAGGTGCCAACCGATCGACTCGCCCTCGCGATCCTCGTCCGTCGCGATGTAGAGCTCGTCGGCGGTGCGGATGGCGTCCTTGAGCTTCTTGACGATGTCGCGCTTGCGCGGCGACACCACGTACAGCGGTTCGAAGCCCTCGTCGACGTTCACGCCCAAGCGCGCCCACTCCGTGCCCCGCAACGCGGCGGGGATCTCGGCGGCGCTGGATGGGAGGTCGCGCACGTGGCCCATGCTCGCTTCGACCTGGTACTCGGCCGGTAGGAAGCGGCGGATGGTGCGCGCTTTCGTGGGCGATTCCACGATGACCAGGCGCTTCTTGGCTTTCGACGTCGACAACGGTGATCCCCCTAGCGAAACGGCGCGGCCATTATACGTGCGGCCCCTTCGTCGTCAAGTTCGCGTTGGGCACACACCTGGCAGCGTCGGGGGAGGGGGCGCCGCCGTCACACCGGCCGCCGGTTGCTGATGGCTCGACCGAGGGTGACCTCGTCGGCGTACTCCAGGTCGCCGCCCACCGGCAGCCCGTAGGCGATGCGGCTGACGCGCGCCCCGCGCTCGGCGAGGCGCTTGGCCAGGTACATCGCCGTCGCTTCGCCTTCGACGGTGGTGGAGGTGGCCAGCACCACCTCGGTCACGTCCGCCAGGCGTTCCTCGAGCGGCGCGATGGTGAGCTGATCCGGCCCGACACCGTTCATGGGGCTCAGCGCCCCGTGCAGCACGTGGTAGAGCCCCTGGTACTCGCCGCTGCGCTCGATCGCCAGCACGTCGGCGGGCTGTTCGACCACGCACAGCAGCGAGCGGTCGCGCTGCGGGTCGGCGCACACGGCACAGGCGGGCTCCCCGGCGCTCATGACGTTGAAGCACGTCGGGCAGCGCGCCAGGCCGATCTTGGCGGCGACCAAAGCTTCGGCGAGTGCGCGCACCTCGTCCTCCGGTCGGTTGAAGAGGTAGAAGGCGAGCCGTTGGGCGCTCTTCGGGCCGATGCCCGGCAGACGGCCGAGTTCGCGCACCAGCGTGACGAGCGCGTTGGGGTACCTCACGAGCGGCGCCCTCCCGCTCCTCGCCGCACGGTCGACGTCAGAGCATGCCTCCCAGACCGCCCATGCCGCCCATGCCGCCCATGGCCGCACCCATCTCCTTCTCCTGCAACTCCTTGGCGCGGCGCTGCGCCTCGCCGACCGCCGCCGTCACCAGGTCCTCGAGCATCTCCACGTCGTTCGGGTCCACCACCTTCGGGTCGATGCGGACCGCGGTGACGGTGCCGTCACCGGTGGCGACGGCCGTCACCATGCCGGCGCCGGCGCTTCCTTCTACGGTCATGGTGGCCAGGCGCTCCTGCGCCTCTGCCACCTTGCGCTGCGCCTTCTGGGCTTCTTTCATCAGTTTCTGGATGTTCATCGCGTCACTCCTCGGGAAGTGTAGTCGGTCGGCTGGGTGGGTCGCGTGGGGAGGCGCAGCGCCATGACGATGGTCGCGGCGCTCAACGGCGGTCCGTGCCGGGTAGGAACGAGATGCCGGGCTGGTGGTCGTCGGGCGTCGCGTCGTCCTCGTCGGCCGCGAGATCGCCGTCCTGCTCGTGATCGAGCGCATCGTCGGTAGTTGCTTCTTCGAGACCCGCGGCGCTCTCGGGAGGCGGGGCGAGCACCTCGATCACGCGACCGGGGAACAGCCGCTGCATCTCGGCGAAGGCGCGCTGCAGCGGTTCGTCGGTGGTCGTCGTGGCCTCGGGTTCGTCCTCGACCGCGCCGGGAAGGCCGGTGGCGTCGCCCGACGGGGCGGCGCCCGCGTCGTCCCAGAAGCCCGGAGGCAAGGTGTCGTAGCCGAGGTCGACGTCGTCCGGGATGCTCCCAGCTGCCGGGGGCGGAGTGGTCGCGCTCGGGTCGGCGGGCGTTGGCGCCGCCGGTGCGGCGACGTCTACCTTGGGCGCCAGCGGGTCGGCCGAGACGACGGCGCGTTCCCGTGCGGAAGCGGCGTCCGCCGCCGCGCTCGTGGGGGCCGCCTCGCGGCCGGGCGCCGCCGCGCGGTTGGCGATGCTCGCGTCCTTGCCGGGCCGGGCGGCACCGGCCGCCCCGCCCCTCACGCTTTTTTTGCACCACCACCGCCGGGGCCGTCGATGGAGAGGCGCAGGCCCGGTCCGACCACGTCGGCCAGGAGCGCCTCGAGTTCGTCGCGTCGCTGCAGCAGCTGGCGGTAGTGGAAGGCGTGCGTGTCCTGGTAGACGACGCGGATCTCGTCGCCCTCCAGCGACGCGGCGGCGGGCTGGAGGAACGCCTTGAGTTGCGTCGACGCCTTCGCCTTCACCGCGTGCCAGGAGAACGTCGGCGCGCCCGCTGCGGCGGCTCGGCCGCCATCCTTGGGCCGCGCGGACGGCGGCTGCGCACGGCGCTGCGCGTCGCGGCCGGGTGGTGCGTCGGCTGCGACGTCCGTTGCCGCTGCCTCCGGCGCCGCGACTTCCGGCGCGCCTCCGGTCGAGCCGTCGGGAACGCCGGGTCGACCGCCCGCGGCCGCCTCGCCCGCCTCGCCCGCCGCCCTGCCGTCCGAAGCGGTCTGCTGCGGCCGCGGCGTCGCTGGCGCTTGCCGCGGCTCCGGCGCCGCGCCGCTTCGGATGTCGTGCGCGGCGATCGACGCTTCGCCGGCTGCGGCCCACGGCTCGGCGGCCGCGCCGAGCGGCGGCACCCGCAGGGCGTTGCGCCCCTTGATCAACGCGACTTCCAACGCGTAGAGGTCGTTGCGGCGCGCGAAGCGCTCGTGCTCGTCGTCGACGGCCTGCAACAAGCGCAGCAGGGAGTCCTGGTCCAGCCCGAGGCGATCGTCACCTGCCAAGCGGAGATGGAGCGCGTCCCGCAGGATGCGCGCCAGCTGCTCGGCCAGCGTGCGCGGCGCGTACCCACTGCGGTAGAGGTCGGCCGCGTGCTCCAGCAGCGTGGCGAGGTCGTCCGCGGCGAGCGCCTGCGCCATCGCCCAGAGCCGCTCCTGCGGCGGAAGCCCGAGGGCCTCCTCGGCGGCCGCGGCCGTGATGGGGGCGCCGGTGACCAGCAACCGGTCGAGCAACGACTCGGCGTCGCGCATGCCGCCGTCGGCCGCGCGCGCGACCAGCGCCAGCGCGGCTGGGTCGGCGTCGACGCCGGCGGCCTGGCACAGGCGTTCCAGCTTGCCTTGGATCTCGCGGTCGGTGAGCCGGCGGAAGCGGAAGTGCTGGCAGCGCGACAGGATCGTCGGTGGCAGCTTCTCCGGCTCGGTGGTGGCGAGCACGAAGAGCAGCCCCGGCGGTGGTTCCTCGAGGGTCTTGAGCAGCGCGTTGGCCGCGGCCTTGCTGAGCATGTGCGCCTCGTCGAGGATCCACACCCGCGTCCCGCCGCGCAGGCTGGCCAAGCCGACGCGCTCGCGCAGGGCGCGCACGTCGTCGACCGAGTTGTTCGAAGCGGCGTCGAGCTCGGCCACGTCCGGGTGAGCGCCGGCCTGGACCAAGCGACACGATTCGCAGGTGCCGCACGGCCGCTGGTCCGGGTCGTCCGCCTCGCAGTTCACCGCCATGGCCAGGAGCCGCGCGCTGGTGGTCTTGCCCACGCCGCGCGGTCCGGAGAAGAGGTAGGCGTGGCCGGTCTTCCCGCGACGCACGGCGGAGACCAGCACGTCCTTGACGTGCTCTTGCCCGACCACCTCGCCGAAGGTGACGGGCCGCGCGCGTTGGTACAGGGCGGTCATGCACAGGCACTGTACCACCGTCGGGAGCGGCGGCCGGCGCCGGCGGGCGACCGTCGCGGCGGCCGAGTTCGCGTCCAGCAGGCGCTTCGTGACGCCGCGACGAGCGCCACGGATGCGGCGTGCGGTGTAGCATGGGCGCCATGCTCGGGGCCGTAGGTGCTAGCGGGCCGTGGTCGTCGCCGATCGCGGAGGGCGGCGCGGTCGCGGTCGCCTTGGGCGGTGGCGCGGCGCGTGGCCTTGCGCACATCGGCGCGCTGAAGGCGTTGGACGCGTCCGCGCGGCCGATCGCCGGCGTTGCGGGCACCAGCTTCGGTGCCATCATCGCGGCGCTGTACGCCCTCGGGGGCCCCGCGCGCGAGCTCGAGCGCGTCGTGCGGTCGCAGGACGTGGCGGAGATCTGGCGTCAGGGCTTCGACGTGGGCTTGCACCGCGGGGCGCTGATCCACGGTCGGCGCCTGGCCGAGTGGCTCGACCGCAAGTACTTCTTCGGTGCGGGCTTCGACGATGCGCGTGTCCCGCTGGCCATCGCCTGCACCGACCTGGCCACCGGCGCGCCGGTGGTGTTGCGCACGGGCTCGGTGGCGGCCGCCGTGCAGGCCAGTTGCGCGCTGCCGGGGGTGTTCGCCCCCGTACGGTTGGAGGGCCGCGTGTTGATCGACGGCGGTTTCGTCCAGGCCGTGCCGTTCGCGGCGCTGGACGGATCGGCCGCCGCCGTGAAGGTGGGCGTGCACGCCGGCGTGGACGTGCGACGTTCGCGCCTCATCCGGCGCATCCGCCGCTTCAACGCTTCCCGCTGGGGTCGAGACTTCCAGCGGGTGGCGGCGCGCGCGAGCAGCTTGGGCCCGCTCGGACAGATGACGCGCGGGCTGGCCATCTCGCTGCGTTCGTACAGCCGCGCGGTTCGCGCTCCCCGCGGGTGCCGGTTGGTGACGGTCGATGCCGGCATCTCCTGGTGGGACTTCCACCGCTCGCCGCAGGCCATCGCGGCCGGCGAACGCGCCATGCAGCGGCTGCTGGACGATCTCGCGGGCCGCTCCGGCGGCGACGGCGACGACCTGCGAACGGTGGCACGCGTGGAACGAACGGAGTCGAAGCGGTGACGATGCTCGTGTTCTCCTGCTTGCAGCGACGACCCTGGTGGCACGCCCTCCTGACCCTCGAGCAGGGCGTGGCGGCGTGCGAGGCGGCCGCCGCGTCGCCCGACGGTGCGGCGTTGGCCGCCGCGCACGACACGCTGGTGCAGGCGCTCATCGCGGCCGACGTGCCGGACGTGGCCACGGCCATCGCCGTCGAGCTCGCGTCACGGCCGTCCGCCGTGGGCGAGCACGCGCCGTCCGGCCTGCCGGCCGGCTTGCGCGCTGCGTTGCGTCGCGACCTTGCCGTCATCGCGCGCCTGGCGCGCGACGACCTGACCGCCCGCGTTCGCGCGTGCGGCGTGGCGGACGCCGTGCCGTTACGCGAGCTGGCACCGTCGACGCGCGACCAGGTGTCGGCCGAGCCCCTGGCGCGCTTGCGTGCCGCGCTGCTGGAGCAGGACGAGGACCAGCGCTTGCAGCGGGTGGAAGCGTGGTTCGCGCGCCATGGCGCCGGTCCGGCAGCGCTGCACCCGGCGCTGCGCTGGGCCGGCGGCGCGCTGCTGCCGGTGGCGCACCCGGACGCAGCCGACCTCGACGACCTGCTGGGCTTGGGTCCGGCGCTCGCGCGCTTGCGCGAGAACACCGAGGCGCTGCTGCGCGGCGCCCCTGCCCACGACACGTTGCTGTACGGACCGCGAGGGAGCGGCAAGTCCACGGCGGTGCGCGGCCTGTTGGCGCGCTACCAAGGCGACGGGCTGCGCCTGGTGGAGGTGCCGCTCGACGAGTTGCACGCTCTGCCCGGCTTGATCGAGCGCTTGCGCGCGCTACCGCAACGCTTCGTGCTGTTCGTCGACGACCTGGCGTTCGACGATGGCGACCAGCGCTACCGGCCGCTGAAGTCGTTGCTCGAGGGCGGCTTGACGAAGCGGCCCGCCAACGTCGTGGTGTACGCCACCAGCAACCGACGGCACCTGCTGCGGGAACGGCACCGCGACCGCCCCGACCCGCTGGACGACGACGTGCACGGGTGGGACACGCACCACGAGCGCCTGGCGCTGGCCGATCGCTTCGGCCTCACGCTGACCTTCCCCGACGCCAACCAGCGGCGCTACCTCGAGGTCGTGCTCGGCCTGGTCGAACGGCACGGCTTGCAGGTCGAGGATGTCCAGGAGCGCGCCATCCGCTTCGCCGAGTGGGGCAACGGGTACTCGGGCCGTACCGCACGTCAGTTCGTCGACCAGCTGCTGCAAGCCCTCCCGTGACGCTGCGGGTCCTCGCCGCGCGCTAGGGCGTGTCTGCCAGCCGCGCCAGACCCGCGGCCAGGGCGTACATCTGCGCGCGGCTGAAGGCCCCGCTGGGGGCGGCGCCGGACGGCGCGATGCCGGCAGCCACGAGCGCTTCCCAGGTCGGCGCCTCCGGGCAGTGCGCCACGGCGCAGGCCGCCTCGTACGCCACCTCCACGGCCACCTCGGCCGTCAAGGCACCGCTGCCGTCGCCGCCGGAGCCGCTCTGCGCCAACGCCACCAAGCGCGGCACGTTCACGTCCTGGTGGTGGAACCGCACCGCCACGTGATGCAGCAGGTAGGCGAAGGAGACGGCAGCGACCGGTCGATCGAGCTGCGGGTCGTTGTCGTACCCGGCGCCGGTCAGTCCGCGGCTGGCGAGCAGGACGAAGTCCGCGTAGTTGGGGTGGGAGACGGGGCCGATCGGGGCGCGCGGGCGCACGTCCGGCAAGTACGCACCCCGTTCGGCCAGGCGCTGGCGGACCGTCGCTACGTTCTCCGGCAAGGACCCTACGGTGGCGGCGCGCATCCCTTCGGCGGCGGCCAGGGCCGCCGCCACCCCGGCAGCTTCCGCCATCGCCATGCCGAACGGCACCACACGCGCGCTCGCGTACGCCACCGGGTCGTACCCGGCGCTGCGGCCCACCACCCAGAGGTTCTCGGGTCGGGTCGGCAGCAGCATGCAGAGGCGGCCGCCGTAGACGTCGGGCACCCCGAAGGCGATGCCGAGGTCGGCGGGCGTGAACGACTGCGCGTCGAGCGGGTACCCGCCGGCGGCGACGTCGAGGTACGTGACCCGGTTGGCGAAGACGTCGTCGGCGCTCAGCACGCAGCGGGCCCGCAGGTGTCGCGTCTCGCGCAAGTAGAGGCGCTCGGCGGCGCCGGCGTAGCTGGCGCCGGCGAAACCCGGCACGTGATCGGCCAAGAACGCCACCACCCGGGGCGCTTCACGCTCGGCCCGCGCCCGCCCTTCTGCCAGGCTGGACGGGTCGAACGGGTCGATCCCGTAGACCAGCAGGGCGTTGACGAGCACGGTGCCGTCGTCCTGCCTGCCCAGGTTGAGGCCACGCAACCGCAGCCCCGGCTCCACCGGTTGGTAGGTGGCCGGTACGCCGCCGAAGGCGCCCCAAGCCACGTCGTCGCGCACCGCGGCGTAGCCGGCGCCGAGGCGGGCGGATGCGCCGGCGAGTTCGTCCCAGTCGACGCCCTTCACCCGCAGCACCAGGGTGTCGGCCATCCGTTGGTCGACTCCGAAGGCGCTCCAGCCGAGGTCGAAGGCCGCGCCCGCGGCAGCGGCCACGTCCGCGTCCGGGGTGCCGTCGATCACCTGCCGCGCCCGCACGCGCACCCCCTCGTGCACGAGCTGGACCCCGACCGTCACGTCGTCCTCGACCACCGGGCGGATGTCCGCGACGCCGCGCCACACCGCCACGCCGGCGCCGTGGAGCATCGCTTCGAACGAGCGCTCGGCGCGCTCGACGTCGAACGCTTTGCCGCGGCCGACGCTGCGCCACCAGCGGTCGAAGAGACCCAGCTGGTAATCGTGCGGCTGCGTGCGGAGGTCGAGCATGGTGAGTTCGCCGAGCACGAACAGCCCGCCCAAGCGCGCGTCGGGCGTGATCAAGAGCGTGCTGGCGCCTTCTTCCGCGGCGGCGACGGCGGCGACGATGGCCTCGGGTTCGCTGCCGACGACCAGGACGTCGACGACGACCTCGCTGCCGGCCTCGGGGAGCGTCGGCCAGCGTGCCAAGGTCGGGAAGGCGACCGGGGCGTTGGCGGCGTGGGGTGCTGCGAGCAGCGTCACCAGCGCGACCCAGGCGATCGTGCGGCGCACCAGGCGAAGGGCCAGCGTGGCGTCGCGTCCACCGCGGCGGCCGGTCATGGTGCGCCGGCCGGTCATGGCGCGGCGAACGGTCATGGCGCGCCGCCCATCGGCGTCCTGCCGAGGAGCTCCTCGAGCACCGTGCGCGCGACGTCGTCGGCTGCACTCGGCCGGGCGATGCGCCCCGCCGCGTCGCGCATGGCGGCACGGCGCTCGGGCTCGTCCAGCAGACGGCGCAGCTTGAGGCCGAAGGTCGAGAGCGGTTCGATCCGCACGGCCGCTCCGTGCTCGAGCAGGACGCTGGCGTTGGCCTCCTCCTGCAGCGGGTACGGCTTCACCAGCATCAGCGGCAAGCGGGCGGCCAGCGCCTCGCTCGAGGTGAGCCCGCCCGGTTTGGTGACGGCGACGTCGGCGGCCGCCATCAACGTGGCCATGTCGTGTTCGTACCCGCGTACGTCGAAGGCCACCGGACCCGGCGCATCGGCTACGGCGCCCTGCGCCAGGGTCAGCAGGTCGTTGCTGCGCCCGCACACCACCAGCACCTGCAGCGGCCAGCGGAACGTCCGCAGCTCGGCAAGCAGGGCGCGTAGGTCGCCCGCGTCGAGGCCGCTCGCGAGCAGCACCACGACCTCCCGCCCCGGATCCAGGCGCAGGCGATCGCGCGCCTCTGCTTGGGTCGGGAGTCGCGCGAACGACGGGTCGATCGGGATGCCACTGACCTTGACACGATGCGGATCGACTCCGGCAGCGATCAGGTGGACGCGCACCTCGTCGGTCGCCACGAAGTAGCGAGCGATGCCGGGCTGCAGCCAGAAGCTGTGCGCGAAGAAGTCGGTGATGACCTCGGCCTGGGGGAGAGGGCGATGGCGCGTCAAGCGCCCGCTGACGATCTCCGCGCCGAGGAAGTGGGTGTGCACCAGAGCGTCGGGACGGTAGCGGTCGATGATCCGGGGGACCTCGTAGGACAGCAGCCGCGTCAAGCGCGCGCGCAACCGTTGCTGCGTGGTGCGGCGCTCGCTGGGGTGGCGGTCGAGCCGGCGCCCGAGCCACTCCACCAGGTCGGGGACGTTGCGCACCAGGTCGAAGTACGCCTGGCGGTAGAGGCGCCGGAACGGCATCGAGACGTGTTCGAGCAGGTCGACGTGCGCCGCCTGCGCCCCGTGGAAGGCGAACGCCTTCTCGAGCGCACGGCCGGCTGCGACGTGACCGCCGCCGATGGAGGCGGACAGGATCAAGACGCGCGCATCGTCGTGGTGGGCGCGCTGCACGGCCGGAGCATACCAGCGCCCGCCGTCGAGCCGCGCTCAGAAAGCTCTCAACGAGGCGGTGGTAGCATGCGGGCCGGAGGTTCGCATGCCACGCAAGGTCGTCGTCTTCGCGGCGCTCGCCGCCATCCTCGCCGGTTGCGCGCCGGGGGGTGCCCCGTCGATGAGCGACGTGTACGTCTACGGCGTGCTGAACGCGCGCCTGACGTACTTCTACGGCGCGCCTGCGGAGCTCGCGTACGAAGGCAAGACCCTGACCCTGACCGAACCGACCGGCGACGAGCGCATCCTCAACGCTCCGTACGCCGTGCGCGGCGCCGCCCTGGTGGACGGCGCTGCCTACCTGCGCAGCCCGGTCGAGCCGTTGCCCGCGGCTCCCGTGACCTTGAGCCGCATCCCGCTCACCACCGACGTGCTGGTAGCGGCGGACACCCTGGTGGGCGAGGTGATCTACTTCGACGGCGGACGCTACCTGCGCATCGCCGACGAGCTGGCCTCCGGCGTGGTGCAACGCGTCGTGCCGCGGCCGCGCCTGAACCGCCTGCGCGGCATCGGACTGCTCACCAACGCCGAAGCGGACGCCCTGGCGGACGCCCTGGAAGCGAGCGGACTGCCGTTCGTGGTGGCCGAGTTGCCGGCCGGGCGGCTGCCGACCCGCTCGGTGGACGGCCTCGCGGAGCACCGCCGCACCGGGGTCTACGTCCAGACCGACATCCCGACCGACGAGACCGCCTACCGACCGGCGCCCGAGCAGCTCACCTGGGAAGTCGTGGCGCAGGGCAATCAGGCCGTCGGCTTCGACGCGCCGACGTACCAGCTCATCACCAGCCGCGACCAACTGATCCGCCTCTGGAGCCAGGTGCACGGCCGTCAATTGCAGGTCCCGCCGCTCCCCGCGTTCGATTACGGACGCGAGACCATCGTGGCCCTCATGGCGGGCGAGAAGGCCACCGGCGGCTACGGCGTCGAAGTGCGCCGGGTGCGGGAAGAAGACGGCGAGCTCTACCTCGACGTGGTGTTCACCCAGCCGGCCGCCGGCGCCATCACGACCCAGGCCCTCACCAGCCCGTGGGTGCTCGTGCGCGTGCTGCGGGGCGGCTTCGACGTGGCGTGGCTGCGCGACGCCGTGGACGGCAGCCTGCTCGGCGCGGCGCGCGCCGTGTTCTGAGCGCCCCTTCGGTCGGCCGCGGTCACGGTCCTGCGCACCGCGCGCCGAGCGTCACGTCAGCGCGGTCGGTTCGAACAGCCTCCGGTACTCGTCGTTGGCGTAGCGGTCGGTCATGCCGGCGAGGTAGTCGGTGATGGCGCGCTCGAGACCGAGTTCCGAAGCCGAACGCACCACGTCGGGCGGCAGCATCTCCGGCGTGGCGACGTACGCGTGGAACATCCGCTCGAGGATCTGATGCGCTTTGCGCGTCATGCGGATCAGCCGGTAGTGGAAGTAGAAGTTCTGGTACAGGAAGTCCTTCAGTTCGCGTAGCCCCTTCGCCATGGCGTCGGACGGCGCGAGCAGCTTGCCTGGGGCGCTGCGCACGTCGGCGATGGTGCGCACGCCAGCGTCCTCCAGGCGCGCGTGGGTGGCTTCCACCACGTCGGTGATGACGTCGCCGAGGAGCTCACGGATCAGCACGTAGCGCCGGCCGGTGTCGAAGCGTGCCGCGTCGATGCCGAGCCGCGCCATCAACTCGCCGACCAGCGGCACCTCGCCGATGGCGCCCGGCTGCAGGTGGCCCGAACGAAGACCGTCGTCGAGGTCGTGCGCGTTGTAGGCCACCTCGTCGGCCACGTTCACCACCTGGGCTTCGAGCGTCGGCTGGACGTCCGGTTCCCACGAAGCGTCCGGGACGTCGTACTCGGTCTCGTGCTTCATGATCCCTTCGAGCGTCTCCCAGGTCAGGTTGAGGCCGGGGAACGCCGGGTAGCGCCGCTCGATCTCGGTGACGATGCGCAGGCTCTGACGGTTGTGGTCGAAACCGCCGATGCCGCGTGCGAGCTCGTCGAGCGCCTTCTCGCCGGCGTGCCCGAACGGGGGATGGCCGAGGTCGTGGGCCAAGGCGATGGTCTCGGCGAGGTCCTCGTTGAGACCGA
>CAZACZ010000020.1:0-21954 GCA_964483695.1 uncultured bacterium
TGCGAGGCCGACGTGGTGATCGTCGACGGGCTGCGCGAGATCGGCCCGCTCGAGCTTCGCCTCCTGCAAGGCCTGGCGCGCGGCACCGAGGTGCACCTGACGCTGCCGCAGCCGCCGCCGGGCTGCGCCCCGACGCACGAGCTCCTGCCGCGTCCGGCGAACCGGGTGGAGCGCCACCTCGCGCCCAACCCCGTGGCCGAGGCGCGTTGGGTGCTGCGCAGCGTGAAACGCGACCTGGTGCACCACGGCCTCGATCCGCTGGACGTGGCGATCATCGTGCCATCCGAACGCGTGCGCGCGATCACGACCTTGGCCGAGGAGTACGGCGTGCCGGTGATGGACGAGACGCCCTCGGCGTTGGCCGACGAGCCGGCTGGGCGGACCCTGGTCGACCTGCTGGAGGTGCCGGACCTGCCCACGCCGTCGCGGATCCTGGCGCTTCCGTCGATGGCGCCGCTCGCCAACCTGGCGCTGCAGCACGGCGTGGCCGGCGCCGACGCGGTGGCGCTGCTGGCCGACCGCCTGGGCCTCCGCCCGGCGTGGCGGGCGTGGCTGCGACGGCTCGAGGTCGACGGCGAGCCGGTGGCGTGGGCACGCAGGCTCGTGCGCGAGGTGCTTCCCGACTGCGTCGAGCGGGTCCCGGACCGGTTCGAGGAACTCGTCCTGCGCAAGGCGCAGGAGGCGGCGCGGCTGGGAACCGGGCCCGGGTTCCGCGCCTGGTGGGCGGCCCTCCTGCGCGACGCACGTCAGCCACGGCGCGAACCCGGAGGCGTCGCCGTCCTCACGGCCACCCTGGCGTCCGGCCGACGCTTCGCCAAGGCGTACGTCCTGGGCGCGGTCGAAGGGGCGTACGCCGCCGGGGAGCGGGAGGACTACTTCGTCCCCGAGGAGGACCGCCGTCCGCTTCCCGACGTCTTCGCGTGTCTCGGACTGCCGCAGCGCTTCCAGGGCCGCGGCGAGGGACTGGCGCTCGAGCTCCTGCAGCGCGCCGACGTGGTGGTGGTGACGGCGCCGGAGGCCGACCAGGGCGGTCCGCTGGTGCCGGACGCGGGGTTGCTGGGCGTGCGGCCGTCTCCGCTCCCCGCGGTGCCGGCGGGGAGCCGGATGGAGCTGGACGAAGGGGACCCGTTCCGGCCGTCCGTCGACCCGGTCCCGCTCGGGGCCCCGACCGTCGAGTTCCTGCGCCACTACGACGCATGCTCCTTCCGCGCCTGGGGCGAGCGTGCGGTGCTGCGGCGGGCGCAGGCGACCGACGATGCCGACGACACCGAGCTCGACGACACCGGGCTCGACGACGCCGGGCTCGACGACGCCGGCGCGTTCCCCTGGCGCGCGGTGCTCCACGAGCTGCTGGCGCGAACCCGGCTGGACGCCGCGCGTCTCGCGGCCTTGGCCCGGCGCTTCCCGGCGGCGGCGGGGTGGCTGGAGCGCCACGCCGGCACCCTGACGGCCCTCACCTACGACGTTCGGCTCGGCGGGCGCGGCGACCATGCCGTGGCGCAGCTGCACGCCGCCAGGCGCACGCCGTTGGGTGGGGAGGCAGGCGGCGGATCGGCGCCCGCGAAGACGGTCGCCACCATCTACCGCTTCGTTGCGCCGGACGCGGTGCACGACGCCCACGACGCGAGCGAGCTGCTGAACGCGCGCTGGACCGAGTTGTGGGCGGCGGGTGTGCTGCTGGAGCAACGCGGGTTCGGCGTGGCCCGCGTGGACCTGGTCGTGTGGCCCCTGCTCGGCGAGCCGATCCCGGCGTTCCAAGACGGCATCACCTGGCGCTGGAAGCGCATCGAACGGCGCCGCGCGGACGTGGAGCGCTTGCTTCCCGCGTTCCGGGCCGGGCACGTGCGCCCCAACCCGGGCTTCGCCTGCCGCAGTTGCGCGGTGTTCGACCTGTGCCGCGAGGGCCGGCGATGACGTGGACCGGGCGAGGCGCCGCGCCGAGCCGCGTACGGACGGTGGCCGGGGGTTCGGCGGGCGGGTGCACCGCGTGAAGGTCCGCGTCGCATCGGCCGGAACGGGCAAGACCACCAGCTTGGTGCTGCGCTACCTGCAGCTGGTCGACGACGGCGTGCCGCTGCGGCGCGTCGCCGGGATCACCTTCACCCGCGCCGCGGCCGACGAGCTGCGCCAGCGGGTGGAGGCCGGCGTCGCCGAGGTGCGGGGCGAGGGAAGCTACCTAGGGGGGCTGTTCACCGCGACCGGCGACCGGGCGCGCTTCGCCACCGCCGCGCGCGAGCTCGACGGCGCCGTCCTGAGCACGATCCACGGCTTCATGATCGCCGGCTTGCGCCTCAACGCGCCGCTGCTCGGCCTCGACCCCGGCTTCGCCCTCACGGGAGAGTGGGAGGCCGCCGCCATGTTCGACGAGGACGTGCGGGGGGTGCTGCTGCTGGCTCGAGCCGGCTTGCCGCCGGCCGCGACCGAGGTGGCGCAGCTGGGCGACGACGCCGAGGACCTCGCCATGGCGCTCTTCGCCAAGCGCTCGCTGGCCGAGGAACTGCGCTTCGGCGACGATCCTCGCGAACGCGCCCTGGAACGCCTCTACCGCGAGGCGTCCGGGCGCTACCTGCAACGGCTCGGCGCCACCACCCTGGCCCCCGGAGAGGTGGAGCACCGTGCGCTGGCGATGCTGCGGGTGCCGCGGGCGCGGGAGCGCCTCGCTGCGCGGTTCCCGATCGTCCTGGTCGACGAGTACCAGGACGTCAACCCGGTTCAGGGCCGCTTCTTCGAGCGGCTGGCGCAAGCGGGCGTGCAGCTCGAGCTGGTGGGAGACCCGAAGCAGTCGATCTACGGCTTCCGCAGCGCCGACGTGGCCGTGTTCCGGCGCGCGCTCGACGCGGCAGAAGCCACCGGCGACGTGCTCGCGCCGCTCACCGAGTCGCGTCGCCACGCCCGCTCGGTGGCGCGCTTCCTCAACCGGCTGACGCGAACGTTGGCGGCCCAGGGGCTCGGCTTCGATGCCCGGGAGGCGCCCGACGTGCGGCCCGCCGGTCCCCAGGCGCAGGTCGAGGGGGCGGTGGAGGTGCACGTCGTGGAGGGCCAGCCGTCGCTGGACGAGCTGCGCGAGCACGAGTGGTTCGTGCTGGTCCAGCGGCTGCGCCACCACCATGCGGCGGGCGTGGCGTACGACGACGTGGCGGTGATGGCGCGGAGTTCCGCGCGGCTCGCGGCGGTGGAAGCCGCACTGCGCGCCGCGGGCGTGCCATGCGTGATGCTGCAGGGCCGCGGCTACTACGAGCGAAGCGAGATCCGCGACGTCTACCACGCCTTGCGCGTGGGCGTCGATCCTGACGGCCCGAGCCTGGCGCCGTTCCTGCGCGGCCCGTTCGCCGGGTTGGCGCTCGCCGAGATCGCCGCGGTGGCGGCCGCGGGGGACCGGTTGGAAGCGCTGGCGCGCACGCATCCGGGGGTGCGTGCCAGGCTCGACACGCTCGGCCGCATCGCGCGTCTCCCCCCGGCCGAAGCGATCAAGCGCGTGCTGCGCGAGCCGCTGGTGGACGGCGAGCGGTTCCTCGAGCGCCTCGGCGCGCGCGCCCGCGAGAACGTCGACGCGCTGCTCTTCGAGGTCGTGGCGCAGGCTCCTGCCGACCTCGAGGTGCTGCTCGATCGCCTCGACCTGCTGGCTCGGCAGGCCGACGCCGGGGACGTGCCGCAGTCGGGCGCCGGTGTGCGGCTGCTGACCATCCACCGCGCCAAGGGGTTGGAGTTCCGGTTGGCTGCCCTGGTCGACGTCGGCGGTCGGCCTCCCGATCGCGTCGACACGCTCCTGGTCGATCCGCACGACGGCCAGGTGCACGTGGCGGCGTCGGCCGGGTACGGCGAGGCCGCCACGCGCGCACGCGAGCGCGCCGCACAGGAGTCGTACCGGCTGCTCTACGTCGCCGCCAGCCGGGCGCGCGACGTGCTGGTGCTGACCGGTAGCGCGCGGGAGCGGGGCGCCTACGGTTGGCTGCAGACGCTCCTGGACATGGATTTGGGGGGCAGCGGCGCGGTCGACGGCGTGACGCTCTCCCGGCATGCCTACCGGCCGGCCTCGGCGACGGCTGCTCCCGCGCCCGAAGCGCTTCGCGAGCGCCTGGAAGCTGCCCCCTGGATCGATCGTCGCCTCGCGCCGCACCGATTGCCGCCCCTGTCGAGCCCGTCGCGCCTCGTGCAGGAAGAGCAGGCGCCGCTACCGCCGGGGCACCGCGCGCCACCGGACGACGACGCGGGAGAGACGTCGGAGGCGGGCGACGCGCTGCCGGGGCGCGGCCGTGTGGTGGGGACGCTGGTGCACTACGCCATCGGGCAGGGGTGGTCGCCCGACGATCCCGCCCACCTGGCCAACCTGCGGACGCAGGAGGTGATGTTCCCGTACCGTCCCGACGAGCAGGAGCGCCTGCTGGAGGAGGTGCGCGAGTTGCTTGGGTCCTACCACGCGCTGCTCGGCGCCGCGCTCCCGGCGTTAGCGCGCCGGCACGTCGATCGCGCCGAGCTGCCGATCGCGGTGCGCGTCGGCGCCACCGTGTGGGAGGGCGTGATCGACCGCCTCTACCGCACCGACGACGGGTGGGTGGTGGACGACTACAAGACCGATCGCGACGTCCGCCCCGAGCGCTACCTGGTGCAACTCGGCCTCTACCTGCACGCCGCGGAGGCCGCCCTGGGCACGCGACCGCGCGGGCGGCTGGTCTACCTGCGAAGCGGCACCGTGGTGGCGCCGGACGATGCCGAGGTGCGCGCCGCGTTGGCTTCGGCGGGGGTGGTGACGGCCGAGGCTCGCACCGCGCGCCGGTAGACGTGGGCGTTGCCGCGCTTGCCGATGCGGGCGATGAGCTCGAGCGCCGTCAAGCAGTAGGTGGCCTGCTGCGCCAGACGCCGCGTCACGCCGGCTCGGGCGGCGACGTCGGCGGTGGTGAAGTCGTCGGGCAGGCCGGGTGGCACCAACGTGAGCAGGTCCTCCGGTTGGCGGTAGAGCAGGCGCTCCTTCACCGCCACCAAGCGCCGCTCCTCCACCACCCAACCGCGGCGGCGCCACGCCTTGCCGGGTCGGTGACGGCGGAGTTCCTCCTCTTCCGTGAGCAGCACCTCGAGCTCGAAATGCGGGTGCGCGAGGATGGTCGGCATCGCCACCAACTCGGCGAAGAGCTGATGCGGGGTGCCGCGCTTGGGGGAACGGCGACGGTCGATGCGGCCATCGTCGTGAAGCTTCACCAACCAGCGCCGGTCGGCGATGGGGAGCACCAGGCGCACGCGATGGTCGGGCAGCAGCGCGCCGAGCTTGGTGCGCATGGCGCCTAGGTTGCGCGTCTGGACCTCGACCAGGACGTCGCCGGCCACCGCGTCGACGACGTACCCGCCGACGTCGACCTCGAAGCGGCTGCCAGGTGGGGCGGCGTGCCGCTTGAGAGCAGCGTGCAAGGGCGACTCGTTGAGCGAGCCGATTCCGGCCACCCGCTCAGGATACCGGCCCGGATGGTCTAGGCGCGGGCCCAGCAGTCCGGACGACCCGTGCAGCGGCGCTCCATGATGCAGGCATGGACGACGTGCCGCCCAAGGCGGTCATCGAAGGGCACACGGGGGTGCTGGTCGGCGCCGAAGGCGACGCCCTGGTGTGGCAGGTCGAGGTGCCGGCGTCCGAGTTGATGGCGTTCCTGGGCGCTTGCGTGGGCGGCCGCACGCTCGACGTCCGCACCGACGGTGGCGTCTACCGTGCGTTGGCTCGGCGGTGGTGGGTCACGCCGCGCGGCGAGCGGCTGGAGGTGCGGGTGGCGCTGGAGGAACGCGTGTCGGCGTGACGGGGTGCGTCAGGAGGGGCCGGTCAGCTCGCGGTACAGGAGCGCGGCTGCGTCCCCGACCACGCGGGCGCCGAGGTTCTCGGGGTGGAACCGCTCGTCCGGGCACCCTCGCGTCATGACCGCCATCACCACCACCGGCGCTTCGGCAGCGCCCACGGGTTCGAACACGCCGGCGTCGTTGCGCACGCCGCGGATCGAGCCGCTCTTCGAGGCGATGCGCAGCGGCGACACGCCGAGCTCGGCGCTGTAGCCGTCGTAGTCGAGGGCGCGCCCCAGCTCGCCGAGCTGCTGGCGGCGGTAGATCGACTTGGCGACCTCCGTCTCCGCCGGCGGCAGCAGCTCGCCCCGCCACAGGCGTGCGAAGTAGTCGGCCAGGTCGGCCGGGGTGGTCATCGACGGAGAGGGCTTGGCGTTGCCGGTCAAGGCGCCCACCTGGAGCTTCCCGGCCGCGAAGGTGCCGCTCCACCGGTTCCGGTCGACGCAGGCGCGGATCCGCTCGATGCCCAGGAGGTCGATCAGGACGTTGGTGGCGGTGTTGTCGCTGACGGTGATCATCAAGGTGGCGAGGTCGAGGAGCGGATGACGCCTACCCGGCGTCAGCACCTTGATCACGCCCGATCCGGTGACCATGTCGGCCGCGTCGACGACGCGCTCGTCGTCCAACCGCAGGTGGCCGGCGGCCACCTCCTCGAGCAACGTCTGCAAGACGAAGACCTTGATGGTACTGGCGGACGGGAAGGACTCGTGCGCGCGGAAGGCGATGCGGCGCGGCTGCACCCCAGACGATGGGCCGCTCCCGGTGGGGATGGTCAGCGCCACCACGCCGAGGCGGGCGTCGGGCGCCCTTCCGGTGGCCCGGGCGCCGCCCAAGCGCCGCTCGAGCTCTTCGAGCGCCACCGTCACGTTCGCGGGTGGGGAGTGCTCCGTCATGGTGCCGGCCGCAACGCTACCACGGGCGCGTCGTCGGTCGTGGAGCGTCGGGTGCGCCCTTCGGAGGGCGGCACGAGCCGAGGGTGGCTTGTGGCGGGCTTGCCGCTGCCCTACACTTCTCTCGTCCCGCGGATCGGCCCGAGCCGGCCGGAGGGGCGCGCGCCCGAACCTCCAGCGCGAGGCGGGCTGATAGGGATGGTTCATGGCGACAGGAACGGTCAAGTGGTTCAGTAGCGAGAAGGGGTTCGGGTTCATCGCCCAGGAGGGCGGGGGTCCGGACGTCTTCGTTCACTTCTCGGCCATCCAAGCGGACGGCTACCGCAACCTCAACGAGGGGGACGTCGTGTCGTACGACGTCGAGCAGGGCGCCAAGGGGCCGCAGGCACGCAACGTGCAGGTCACCCGCGCCGCCCCACGCCCCGCCGGCGCCGAGCGCTTCGAGCAGGGCGCCCGCCCACGCCGCGAAGGCGGCTTCGGGCAGACGGGCGATCGTGGCGGGCGTCCCGACTCCGGGGACCGCACCGGCCGTCCCGACTCCGGCGACCGCACGGGCCGCCCCGACACCGGCGACCGCGGCCAGCGCGGCTTCCGGAACGACCGGGGCCGTGGCGGCGCCGATCGAAGCGCCGGCCGCGACCAGGGCCGCGACCAGGGGCGCGACCAGGGGCGCGACCGCCGGGACCGCGACGAACGCGACCAGCGCAACGACCGCGGGGATCGCGGGGGCTCCGATCGCGGGGGTCGCCGGGAACGGTACTGACGATCCAGCACGAACGAGCGCCCGCCCCAGGTACGTCCCGGGGGCGGGCGCGGATGTCTCAGGTTCGTGCGGTCCGGATCAGGTCAGCTTCGTCCGACCTCCTGCGTCGCGACCGCGGCCTTGCCGCGGCGGCTGAACACCCCGTGAGGCGCGCCGAGCAGCGGCAGCACGTAGTAATCGAGGCCGTAGTACCCAGCGATGCGCCACGCCAGCACGATCCAGGTGGCCAGCAGGAACATCACCGGGTTGGTCGACAACGTGCCGGCCAGCAGGAAGGCGACGTTCATCAGGCCGCCCAAGAAGGCCACGACGCCGGTGAGGAACCCGACGATCAGGGCGATGCCGACCAGCGTCTCGCCGAACGCCACCAGGTACGACATGACCGGCGCGATCGGCAGGAAGATGTTGTCGATGATCCAGGCGTACCAGCCCGTGACGCTGGGGCGCTCGCCGCTGGCGAGGGTGACGGCGCGGCTGAGGAAGCCGCTGATCGAGGTGCCAGCGTTGGCCCCCACCCAGTTCGGGTCGGTGACCTTGTGCCAGCCTGCGTTCAGCCACAGCCACCCGAGGTAGACCCGGACGACCGTCCAGAACGGCGCCATGAACTTCGAAGCGAATAGGAACTTGCTGACCTGCGGTTCGGGGTAGAAGGTGTTGCGTGCCATGCTCCTCAACTCCTTTCGCCGTTCAGTATCGTGGATGCATGGGGCGCGCCACAAGGATGTTCGTCCTAGGACGATTGTCCTAGACGGGAAAACCGAAGGAGTGGCCTGATCATGGCTCGGCTGGAGGGAACCCTGGTACTGCCGGACGGGTACGCCGTCGGTGCCGTGCACTACCGCGAACCGGACGACACCGACGAGGTGGCGACGATCACCGAGGTCGAGGTGGGCGCGCGCTTGGAGGCGCCGGCCGAGGCGCCGTACCTGCTGGCCGGGTTCGTCGACGCCCACGTGCACGGTGGCGGTGGCGCCGACACCATGGACGGCGCCGAAGGCGTCGTCACCATGGCGCGCTTCCACCTGCGCCAAGGCACCACCACGCTGCTGCCGACCACCATCACCAACCCCTGGGAACGGGTGCTGGCCGCGCTCGACGGCGTGCGCGAGGTGATGCGGGGTCGCGCCCGGCCGGAGGGACCGTTCCCGTCGATCCCGGGGGCGCACCTAGAGGGGCCGTTCGTCAGTGCCCGGCGGCTCGGGGCGCAACCGCCCTTCGCCGTCGAGCCCGACCCCGATCGGGTGGCGGCCGTCCTGGCGAAGGGCGTCGTACGCGTCGTGACGATGGCGCCCGAGCTGCGGCATGCGCCCGCCGCCGCCGAGGCGTTCGCCCGCGCCGGCGTGCGCGTGAGCGTCGGGCACACCGTCGCTAGCGCGGAGGAGGTCATGGTCGTGGCGGAGCGCGTGCGCGCGGCAGGCGGGACGGTCGGCTACACGCACCTGTTCAACGCCATGACGCAGCTCGTCGGGCGCGACCCGGGTGCGGTCGGGGCGGCCCTGGCCGATGGGGAGGCGTTCGCCGAGCTGATCCTCGACCTGCACCACGTCCACCCCACCGCCTTCCGCGCCGCGCTGGCGGCCAAGCCCGGAAGGCTGCACCTCGTCACCGACGCCATCCGCGCCTGCGGGGCGGGCGATGGCGAGAGCGAACTCGGCGGCGCGACGGTGCGCGTCGAGGGCGGCGCGGTGCGCTTGCCCGACGGCACCCTGGCCGGCAGCGTGCTGACCCTCGATCGGGCCGTTCGCAACGCGGTGTCGCTCGGCGTGCCGTTGCGGGTCGCCAGTCGTCTGGCGTCGGCGGTGCCCGCCGCGTACCTGGGGTTGGCCGACCGCGGCGAGCTCGCCGTCGGCAAGCGCGCCGACGTCGTGGTGCTCGACGAGGCGCTCGAGGTGCAGGACGTGGTGGTGGGAGGCCGACGGGTGGCGCTGCGCGCCTAGCCGAGGACGAGCTTGCGGAGCTGGAACGCCTCGGCGACGGCGGCAGGCATCGCGCTGGGCCGCAGTTGCCAAGGACCCGGACCCGATCGCAGCAGGGTGTCGCACGCCCACGACGACGACGCGATCGACAGGGCGGTAGCGGCGTTCGACGGAGCCGTCATGCCGACGCCTCGCGGCGCCGCAGCGGCGCGCTCACCTCGTGGAGGTGCGACAGGATCTCGCGGTACGAGCCGATCATGCTGGTCTGGTGGTACGGGATCCGCTCCTCGCGGCAGAAGCGCTCGATGATGACGTGCGCCTCGCGCAACTGGTTCCGCGCCAGGGTGGGGAAGAGGTGATGCTCGATCTGGTAGTTCAAGCCGCCGTACCAGACGTCGATCACCGGGTGCGGTCGGACGTTGCGGGCGGTGAGCACCTGCTGGTGCAAGAAGTCCATCTCGTCCTCGGGGCGCAACACCAGCATGCCCTTGTGGTTGGGAGCGAACACCGACGCTAGGTACGCGCCGAACAGCGCCTGCTGCAGCACGAAGAACGCGATGCCCCAGCCGACGCCCAGGGCGGCGACGAGCAGTGCAAGGTACCCGACGACGTTCGCGAGCAACAGGCCCAACTCGAGCCAGCGCCGGCGCGTCTTGCGGGTGATCAGGAAGAGGAGGCTGCCGATGCGCAGGCTCCATGCCTGGAAGAGCAGCAGGAAGAAGAACAGGCGCGCCTGGTGGGCCACGAAGAAGCGCCACAACCCTTTGCGCTCGAGCGCGTCCTCCTCCGAGAACGCCAGGATCACCATGGCGATGTCGGGGTCCATGTCGTGCTGGTTCGGGTGGGCGTGGTGCGCGTTGTGCTTGTCGTTCCACCATCCGAAGCTCATCCCGAGCAGCAGGTTCGCGTGGACCAGCCCGAGGACGTCGTTCCAGCGGGTGGAGCGGAACGCCTGGCGATGCCCGGCGTCGTGCGCCACGAACGCCAGTTGCCCGAACACGAACGCCAGGTAGACGGCATTCAGGAGTTGCCAGGCTGGGTGCACGGGCGCGAACAGGAACGCCACGCCCGCCGCCAGCAGCAGTGCGTTGATGGCCGTTCGGGTGAGCAGGAAGCGCGGTTGCCGCTCGAGCAGACCGCGGTCCTTGATGAGGCGCTTGAGGTCGGCGTACCCGCGTGGGGGCATAGCATCCGGCATCGTCACGGACCCTTCCACGAACCGTGCGCGTACGGACGGTCCCGGTCACACGCCTATCGTTCGATTGGTTCGTACCCCGTCAGCATGCCATACCGACATGAGCCCCGCGTGCCGCCCGGGTCTGCGTCCGGGACACGCGGTTGGCTCAGCCGCGGTCCAGCGCTTCGGCCACCAGGCGTTGCACCAGCTGCGGGTCGGCTCGCCCCTGGGTGCGGCGCATCACCTGACCGACGAAGAACCCGCGCAGGCCGCTCTTGCCGCCTCGGTAGGCGTCGACCTCGGCGGGATGGGCTCGCAGGGTGGCGTCGACCTCGCGGCGCAACGCGTCCTCGTCGGCCACCTGCTCGAGGCCGCGGTCGCGCACCATGGCGGCGGGGTCGCCGCCGTTCGCCACCAGCTCGGCCAGGATCTCCTTGCCCACGCGGGCGGTGATGGCGCCGTCGTCCACGAGCCGCAGCAACGCAGCTAGTGCGGTGGGCGTCGGGCGCGACGGGCCCTCCGCGCCTTCGCCGCCTTGCCGCAGCGCGCGCGCCACCTCGTTCACGATCCACGTCGCCGCGGTGCGGGGCGCCGCGCCTGCGGCCACGCTGTCGTCGTAGAGACGGCCCAGCTCGGCGCGGGTGGCGAGCTGCACGGCGTCGTCCTCGGCGATGCCGAGGCGGCCCAACGCGTTCGCGCGGGCGCGCTCGGCGTCGGTCAGGGTGGCGCCGGTGCCGGGGCGGGCGCGCTCGGCGTCCGTCCGACGGGCGTCGGCGCCGGGGTGCGGCGGGGTAACGGCGGCGCTCGCCGCTGCCGGCGCGGCCTTCGTGGGCGCTTCGGACGATGCCGCGGCGCCAGGCTGCGGACCGCCGGCCGACTTGCGGCTCCAGCCGTCCTTCAGCGGCACGATGCGGTCGAACACCAGGCGTTCGCCACGGCCGTCGACCGGGTCGCGCCAGAAGTAGCCGAGGCGCTCGAACTGATACCGAGTGTCGGGGTCGTCGTCCGCCACGCTCGGTTCGACCAGGCCGTGCAGCACGCGCAGCGCGTCGGGGTTGAGGTGGGTGAGGAAGTCCTCCTCGCCGGCGTCGGGGTTGGGCACCTGGAACAGGCGCTCGTAGAGGCGCGCCTCGAGCGCAAGGCCGCGCTCGGCCGACACCCAATGGAGCGTCGCCCACACCTTCTCGCCCTCCGGCGTCGCGCCGATGCTGTCCGGGAAGACGTGGCATCGCAGGGCCGTCACCACGCCGTGCTCGTCCTCGATCACCTCGTCGCAACGAACGACGGGACCGTGGCGGAGCCGCACCGACCGTCCCTGCGCCAGCCGCTTGAAGCCCTTGGGGGGCGTGCGTTCGAAGTCGGAGCGTTCGATGACGATGCGGCGCGTGAGCGGCACGCGGCGCGAGCCCTCGTTGGGCACGTCGTGGGGCCAGTACGGCGCGTCGAGCCAGTGCACGTCGCCGTCGTCGATGCCGTCGAGCACGACCTCGAGCGGCTCGAGCACGGCCATGACCCGCGGCGCGCGGGCGTTGAGGTCGTCGCGGATGCTGTGGTCCAGCAGGGCGAGGTCGGTGCGGCTGTTGGCGCGCGCCACCCCGACGCGGTTGGCGAAGTCGCGGATCGCTTCGGGCGTCACGCCGCGCCTGCGCAGCGCGGACAGGGTCGGCATGCGTGGGTCGTCCCAGCCGCTCACGTGCCCGCCGTGCACCAGGCGCAGCAGCTTGCGCTTGCTCACCACGGTGTAGTCGAGCGCCAGGCGAGCGAACTCGTACTGGTGTGGCTTGACGCCGTCGATGAGGTGGTCGACGAGCCAGTCGTAGATCTCGCGGTTGTTCTCGAACTCGAGCGTGCACAGGCTGTGCGTCACGCCCTCGATGGCGTCGGACAGCGGGTGCGCGAAGTCGTACATGGGGTAGATCGGCCAGGCCGTGCCGGTGCGGTGATGCGGCGCGTCGACGATGCGGTAGAGGATCGGGTCGCGCATCTTCATGTTCGGCGACGCCAGGTCGATCTTGGCGCGCAGCACGTGCTCGCCGGGCTCGAACTCGCCGCCGCGCATGCGGCCGAACAGCTCGAGGTTCTCGGCCACGCTGCGCCCCCGGTAGGGGCTCGGCCGCCCCGGCTCGGTGACGCTACCGCGGTAGACGCGGATCTCCTCCTCGGAGAGGCTGTCGACGTACGCCAGCCCCGCCTCGATCAGCCGCACGGCGAAGCCGTAGAGCTGGTCGAAGTAGTCGGAGGCGTGCCGCACCTCGTGCCAGCGGAAGCCCAGCCAGCGCACGTCGTGCTCGATGGCGGCCACGAACTCGGGGTTCTCGGCCACCGGGTTGGTGTCGTCGAAGCGCAGGAAGGTGATGCCGCCGTAATCTTGCGCCACCCCGAAGTCGAGGCAGATGGCCTTGGCGTGGCCGATGTGAAGGTACCCGTTCGGTTCGGGAGGGAAGCGCGTCACGACGTGGCGCACGCGGCCCTCGCGCAGGTCGCGTTCGACGATGTCGGTGATGAAGTTCGGGGTCACCGCCCGGTCCGCGTCGGGGGCCGGGATGCGAGCGTTCGGATGGGCGTTCACGGTCGTCGTGTCTCCTCTTTACGATGCCGCGGCGGCACGGTGGCGTCCCGTCGCCGACAGCGTAGCGAAGCCCACTGTAGCGCAAGGCTCGCGTAGAATGCCGGGGTGACGGAAGGCGGTCGGCTTCCCCCGCCCTGGCACCGTCGGCTGTACGACCAGCCGTATCTCCTCTTGACGTTGGCGGTGGCGTTCTGGGCAGGCAACTTCGTGCTCGGCCGCGCCGTGCGCGACGTGGTGCCGCCGGTGACGCTGGCGTTCTGGCGTTGGACGCTAGCGGCAGCCGTGGTGTCGCCGGTGGCGGCTCCACGCCTGCGGGCGGCCTGGCCGACGTTGCGGGCGCACGCCCGTCTGGTGGCGTTGCTGGCCTTCCTGGGCGTCGCCGTCTTCAACACCCTCATCTACCTCGGCTTGCACGCCACCACCGCGGTCAACGCCGTGCTGCTGCAGTCGACCATGCCGGTGATGATCGTGCTGCTGGCGTTGGCGATCGACGGTGCGCGGTTGCGGACGCACCAGGTGGCGGGGATCGCGCTGTCGCTGGCAGGCGCCACCTGGGTGTTGGTGCGGGGCGACGTTGGCGCCCTCGGCGAGATCCGTTTGTCGGGCGGCGACGCGCTGATCCTGCTGGCGGTGGTGTGCTACGCGGCGTACTCGGTGCTGCTTCGGCGCCGCCCCGCCCTCGATCCGTTCGTGTTCCTGTGGGCGACGTTCGTGGCGGGCGCGGTGATGTTGGCGCCGTTCTACGCGGTGGAAGCCAGCGTCGGCCCCGGCGTGACGCTCGGGCCGGCGACGCTGGCGTCGTTCGCCTACGTGGGCCTCTTCCCGTCGGTGGTGTCGTTCCTGTTCTTCAACCGCGGCGTGGAGTTGGCCGGGCCCGCGCGCGCCGGCACCTTCATCCACCTGATGCCGCTCTTCGGCAGCGCCCTGTCCGTGGCGCTGCTGGGCGAAGCGCTGCGCCCGTACCACGGCGTCGGGATCGTGGCGATCCTGGGGGGCATCGCCTTGGCCACGCGGGTGCGGTCGAAGGCGGCGTAGGCGGGGCGCGCGCGCGTGGCGGGCGGCGGCGTCGACACGAACCCGGGCGGCGCCTGGCGGTCGCGACCGGGCCTCAGCGCAAGATCACCAACGTCACGAAGAAGTAGGTCACGGGGAAGGCGATCAAGGCGCTGTCGATGCGGTCCAGCACGCCGCCGTGGCCGGGCAGGAAGACGCCGGCGTCCTTCACGCCGGCCCAGCGCTTCAGCAGCGATTCGAAGAGGTCGCCCAGTTGCGCGGCGCTCGACACCAGCAGGCTGAACAGCGCCGCGTCGTAGACGTCGACGTGCAGGCGGGTGAAGCGCTCGAGCAGGTAGGTGGCCGTCCCGACCACCACCACCGCCAGCGCCAGCCCGCCGAGCGAACCTTCCACCGTCTTGTTGGGGCTGATCAAGGGAGCCAGGCGTCGACGCCCGAACATCGAGCCGAAGGCGTAGGCGCCGACGTCGGTGGCCACCACCGCGAGCGTCGGCAACGTGAGGTACCAGAGCCCGAGCACCCCGTCCGGGGTGTAGCGCAAGGTGACGATGTAGCCGAACAGCCACGGGATGTAGAGGTAGCCGAAGAGCGAGAACACCACCGTCTGCAGCGAGTTGCGGTTGGGGTTCGCGAGTTCGAGGCCGACCAGGTAGAGCGCGAGCAAGGCGATCAGCGCCTCGCGCCAGCTCACGCCTGCGATCAAGGGCTGCATGCCGGGGTACGTCACCGGCAGCGACGCCGGCAGCGTCAGCACCGCCGCCACCCACAGGCTGCGCTTGCGGATGGGGATGCCGCGCAGGTTCATCAGCGCGGCGTACTCCTGCAGGCCCACCAGCGTCAGGACCAGGTACGCGGGCGCCAACAGCGGCAAGCCGACCCACAGCACCAGCAGCGCGACGGCGAAGAACGCGAACGCCGCCAAGATGCGCGTGCGGTGGCGTCTCCACCCGCTCGGCGCGGGGGTGGCGCCGGCGCGGGCGGTTCCGGGCGCGTCGGGGGTCGGTCGGCCCGGGCCGATGCCGGGTTGGGGCGGCGGTCGGTTCACACCGCCAGGATGTCGGACTCTTTCGTCTTCACCCGTTCGTCGATCTTGTGGATGAACTCGTCGGTGATCTTCTGCACCTCGGCCTCGCCGCGACGCTGCTCGTCCTCGCTGAGGTCGCCTTCGCCCTTCATCATCTTGAGCTCCTCGTTGCCGTCGCGGCGGATGTTGCGCACCGCCACCTTGGCCTCTTCGGCCATGTGGTGCACGGTCTTCACGAGGTCGCGGCGGCGCTCGTCGTTGAGCGGCGGGACGGTGATGAAGATGCTGTCGCCCTGGTTGTTGGGGTTGAAACCGAGGTCGGACTCGAGGATGGCCTTCTCGATGCCTTTGGCGATGCTCTTGTCGAACGGCGTGATGAGCAGCGTGCGCGGGTCGGGGCTCGACACGTTGGCGAGTTGCGGGAGTGGCGTGGAGGTGCCGTAGTAGTCGATGTGCACGCGGTTGAGGATGGCCGGGTTGGCGCGGCCGGTGCGCACCGAGGCGACGTTCGCCTCGAAGGCGTCGAGCGACTTCTGCATGCGCTCGCGCACGTCGTTCAAGACCGTTTTCATGCCCTTACCTCCGGGGCCAGGATCGACCGCCGTCCAGTGTACCGCGTCGGCGCAGCGGGCTTCCTAGCGCTCGTCGGCGTAGCGCGTCTCCACGTCGGCGCCGATGCGCGTGCCGATCGCTTCGCCGGCGAGCAGCCGCTCGAGGTTGCCTTCGGTGAAGATGTCGAACACCGTGACCGGGAGGTCGCGCTGCATGCAGAGGCTGACGGCGGTGGCGTCCATCACCGTCAACCCCTGGTTCAGCACGTCGAGGTAGGACAGGGTGCGGAAGCGACGCGCGGCGGGGTTGCGGTTGGGGTCGTCGTCGTAGACGCCGTCGACCTTGTTCTTCGCCATCAACACCATGTCGGCGTCGATCTCCAGCGCCCGCAGCGCCGCGGCGGTGTCGGTGGTGAAGAACGGGTTGCCGGTGCCGCCGCCGAAGATCACCACGCGGCCCTTCTCGAGGTGCCGCAGGGCGCGCCTCCGGATGTACGGCTCGGCGACTTCCTGGATGGTGATGGCCGTCTGCACGCGGGTGTCGACGCCCTTCGCCTCGAGCGCGTCCTGCAGCGCGATGGCGTTCATGACCGTGCCGAGCATGCCGACGTAGTCGGCGGTGGCGGGGTCCATGTGCGAACCGTGCTGGGTGCCGCGCCAGAAGTTGCCGCCACCGACGACGGCGGCAAGTTGAACGCCGCGGCCATGGGCCGCGGCGATCTGTCCTGCCAACGATGCGGTCGCGTCCGGCGATACCCCGAACCCGGACGGGCCGGCCAGGAACTCGCCGGAGAGTTTCAGCAGGACGCGCCGCATGGCGTTACTCCCCGATGGCGATGCGCGCGAAGCGCCCGACCTGGATGTTCTCGCCGAGCGTGGCGATGGCTTCCTTCACCAGCGCGTCGACCGTCTTCTTGTCGTCTTTGATGTACGGCTGCTCGAGCAGCGTCATCTCGGCGACGAACTTCTTCAGCCGGCCCTCGACGATCTTCTCGGCCACGTTCGCGGGCTTGCCTTCGTCCTGTACCTGCTTGAGCAGGGTGGCCTTCTCCGCGTCCAACACGTCGGCGGGCACGTCCTCGCGGCGCACGTACTGCGGCGCCGCCATGGCGATGTGCATGGCGAGGTTGCGAGCGAGGTCCTGGAAGGTCTCGTTGCGCGCCACGAAGTCGGTCTCGCAGTTCACTTCCACCAGCACGGCGATCTTGCCGTTGTGGTGGACGTAGCTCCCGACCAGCCCTTCCTTGGCCACGCGGTCGGCCTTCTTGTCGGCCTTGGCGATGCCGCGCTCGCGCAGCAGCTTGGCGGCCGCGTCGAGGTTGCCGTCGGTGTCGTCGAGGGCCTTCTTGACGTCCATCATGCCGGCGCCCGTCATGGCGCGCAGCTTCTTGATCAGTTCCGTGGTCACAGCCATGGTGCTTCGTTCCTCCGGTCCGCTAGGAAGCGGACGCCCGCCGACCGGCGGGGGTGGGGTGGTTCGGGGCGCGGCCGCCTACGCCGCGGGCCGAGGGCGGAGCGCGGTAGGCGGCGTACGCCGCGCGCTCGCCGAGCTTCAGGCCGACGCTTCGCCCTGCTCGCCGTCGCCTTCGGTGGCGGCTTCCGCCGCCTCCACGATGGCGCGTTCGGGCGCCGACATCGGCGTGGGCAGCGTCTCGCGGTCGGCCGCGACGGCCGGCTTCTCGACGACCTCCTCGGCACCGCCGCGCATCTCGACGATGACGTCGGCCAGGCGCGCGGTCACCAGCTGGATCGAGCGGATGGCGTCGTCGTTGCCGGGGACGATGAAATCGAGCACGTCCGGATCCGAGTCGGTGTCGGCCAGCGCCACCACCGGGATGTCGAGCTTGTTGGCCTCGCGCACCGCGATCGCTTCCTTGGTCGGGTCGATGACGAAGAGCGCGTCGGGCAGGCGGTTGAGGTCGCGGATGCCGCCGAGGTAGCGCTGCAGGCGCTGCAGTTCCTTGCCCAGGTCGATCTGCTCCTTCTTGCTGTAGCGCAGGATCGACTCGTCCTCGAACATCGCCTCGAGCTCACGCAGGCGCTCGACGCGGGTGCGCATGGTCTTGAAGTTCGTCAGCAGGCCGCCGAGCCAGCGCTCGTTGATGTACGGCATGCCGCAGCGCTTCGCCTCGGCCGCCAGGATCTCCTGGGCCTGCTTCTTGGCGCCGACGAACAGGATGGTCCCGCCGCGGCCGGCGACGTCGCGCAGGAAGTTGAACGCCTTCTCGCTCTCCACCAGCGTCTTCTGCAGGTCGATGATGAAGATGCCGTTGCGTTCCGCGAAGATGTAGCGCTTCATCTTCGGGTTGCAGCGCTTGGTCTCGTGGCCGAAGTGCACGCCGGCTTCGAGCAGCTGCTTCATTCCGAGGTACGACACGATGATCCTCCATGGCGGGATGTTGAGGTGGGAGTCGGTGCCCCGTGCGCGCTGCCTCGTGGCCCACCGCCGACCGGCGGGGTGGCCCTCCGAGGCGCGCCGCGGGAGCGCCCGCGAACCGTTTCCGGGACGATCGCCCAGCGGACATCCCGCTGCCGCCAGGCAAACCTACCGAGTATAGCGGTTGGTCGCCCGCAGGTAAAGGCGAGCGGCGCCCGGCACGATGCCGGGCGCCGCGGGGCGTGCGGGTTCGGGCGCGCCTCGGCTCAGAGGCCGCCGAGGGCGTCGCGCGCCGCGCTGTAGTTCGGGTCGATCTCGAGCGCGCGCTCGTACGCCTGGCGGGCGTTGGCGGCGTCGTTGGCGCCGGCGCGCGCCTGGTAGGCACGGCCCAGCCAGTAGTAGGCTTCCGCGCTCTCGGGGGGCAGCAACGCGCCCTGCTGCGCGCGCCGCACGGCGTCGTCGACGCGGCCGGCGTCCAGGTAGGCGCGCGCGAGGTAGGTGAACAGCGGCGGCACGAACACCGCGCCGTCCATCTGCACCGCGGCCTCGAGCCGGGTCCGGGCGTCGGCCACGTTGCCGCACTCGAACAGGGTGATGCCGAGTTGCGACGCCGCGGACAGCGAGGTCGGGTCGAGGTTGACCGCCTGCGAGAGCTCGTACTCGGCCGTGGCGCAGTCCCCGAGGCGGTAGGCGACGTTGCCCAGGTTGTTGTGGGCGACGGCGCTGGCGGGATCGAGCACCACCGCGCGGCGGAACGCCTGCTGGGCCAGCTCGAGCTCGCCTAGGTCGCGGTAGACGCGGCCCAGGTTCACCTGTACGGTGCTCTGCTCGGCGTTGGCCAGGCCGGAGTCGGGTTGCGCCGCCAGCGTTGCCGCCAGCTCCATGGTGGTGCGCGCCTGCTGCAAGTCACCGAGCTGGTACAGCACGATGCCCTTGGTGTTCTGCACGCGGGCGTCGTCCGAGGCGATGCGCTCGGCGCGCTGGATGGTGTCGAGCGCGTCGGCGAGGCGGCCGGCGTAGGTGGTGGGGTCGGACTGGTACTGGTTCTGGTAGGCGATGGCGAGGTGCACGTGCGCCTCGAGGTGGCTCGGGTCGGCCGCCAGCGCCGCCTGGTACGCCTCGATGGCGTTGGCGTACGCTCCCTGGCACGCCAGCGCGCGCCCCTTGCCCACCAGGGCGTCGGCGTTCTGCGGTTCGCTGCGCAGCGCCTCCTGGTAGAAGAACTGCGCCAACGCGCAGTCGCCCCGTTCGAGGTAGAAATCCCCGTCGGCGAGCAGGGCGGCGGCGTCGAGCGGCTCTTGCGTCTCTTGTTGCGCGTCGTTCTGAGCGTGCACCAGGCCCGAAGCGAACAGAAGTAGGGCAGCCAATGCGCTTCTCAGCAGAATCGTGCTCTTGTGCCTGGTCCTGATCAACGTGTCCTCCGACAACCGAATGGGTGCGGCGAGTCTACCATCCGCCTCGGACGCGGTTCTGCCCTCCTCGGGCGCGCCCCACGGGGTGACCGGCCGTTCGGCCCGTATCCGCGCATCATCATGGCCGCGCAGTGTGAGAGGGCCGTGTGCCATACGTGGTCGACGCGGTTTCGCGCTCCTGGTCCGTTCGCCACCGACCGTGCCTCGGACCACGCTGGACGGGAGATGCTCTGGTAGCATTGGGGCGCTCCGCCCGGCCTGCGCCCCCGCGCGCCCGGCGTGGCAGGTCGTCGACGCCCCGATGCGCTACCCGCGCGGCATCCGAACGCGAGTGCCGCGGCTTGGGTCCGTACCCGGCGCGGCGACCGGGGAAGCGAGCCTGCGTACGTGACGACACCCTCCTCGACCACACGCCGCCGACGCCCTCGGCCCACCACCCTCTGGTTGGCGTGGGGCGCCCTGATCGGCAACGTCATCGTGATCCTGCAGGGCGCGGTGGTGCGCGCCACCGGCTCGGGCGCGGGGTGCGGCAGCCACTGGCCCACCTGCAACGGCCAGGTGATCCCGTTGGCGCCCACCCTCGAGACCGGCATCGAGTTCACCCACCGGGTGATGTCGTTGGTGGTGTTGGTGCTCGGGGTGTGGCTGCTCCGGCGCGGGTGGGCGGCGCGCAAGGAGCACCCCGGCCTTGGGTTCTTCGCGACGGCGTCGTTCGGCTTCCTGGTGGTCGAGGCGCTCGTGGGGGCCGCCACCGTGCTGCTCGGCATGACCGGCGACAACGCCACCGTCGCGCGCGGCGTGTGGGTGGCGTCGCACCTGGTGAACTCGCTGCTGCTGGTCGGCGCGTTGGCCGCGACGGTGGTGTACGCGCGCGCCGCCGGGCGGCCGGCGGCGGGCCCGAGCTTCCCGTTGCGCTTGGGCGCCCAGGCTCCGCTGGCCACCGTCCTCGGCGTGGGCATCGTGGCGGTGCTGGTGCTGATGTTCACCGGCGGCATCGCCGCCATGGGGAACACCATCTTCCCGTCGGAGTCGCTGGCGGCGGGGTTCCGCGCCGACTTCGACCCGGCCTCGCACCTGCTCATCCGCCTGCGCATCCTTCATCCGCTCATCGCCATGGCCGTCGGCACCTACCTCTTCGTCGGTCTCGGCCTGAGCTGGTACCTCAAGCCGGTCCCGCAGGCGCGGCGCCTGGCGCAGGTGCTCTTGAGCGTGTACATCGTGCAGGTCGTGATCGGCACCGCGAACCTGGCGTTCTTGGCGCCGATCGTGCTGCAGGTGCTGCATCTTGCCGTGGCGGTGGCGGCGTTCGCGCTGCTGTCCGCCCTTGCCGTATCGTTGCTGGGTGGCCGCCGAGCGGCGGTCCACGAAGGCGCCGTGAGCGGCGCAGCCTGGGAGAACGCCTGACGTGACCGACGCCGCATCCGCCACCTCCACCGCCCCTGCCGCCGCTCCCGTCGCCGCCGCGCGCCGCGCCGGGTGGCGCGACTACGTCGTGCTCACCAAGCCGAAGGTGATCAGCCTGTTGCTGCTGACCACCGTCGGCGCCATGTTCATCGCGCAAGGCGGCTTCCCGGGCTGGGTGGCGCTGCTCGGCATCCTGATCGGCGGGTACGCCTCGGCCGGTGCGGCGGGCGTGTTCAACATGATCTACGACTCGGACATCGACGTGCGCATGAAGCGCACCGCGAAGCGCCCCACGGTCACGCAGGTGGTGTCCACCGCCAACGCCATGCGCTTCGGCGTGGCGCTCACCGTAGGGTCGTTCGTCGTCATCGCGCTCACCACCAACGTCTTGGCGGCGCTGTTGTCGTGGGCGGGGATCGCCTTCTACGTGCTGATCTACACCATGTGGCTCAAGCGCTCCACCTGGCAGAACATCGTCATCGGCGGCGCCGCCGGCGCCATCCCGCCGCTGGTCGGTTGGGCGGCGGTGACGGGCCACCTGAGCCTGATGGCGTGGGTGCTGTTCGCGGTGGTGTTCGTGTGGACACCGGTGCACTTCTGGGCGCTGGCGCTGATGATCAAGGAGGAGTACGCCAAGGTCGGCGTGCCGATGGCGCCCGCCGTCATCGGTGAACGCGCCACGGTGATGCAGATGGTGATGTACACCGCGCTCACCATCCTGCTGACGGTGCTGCCGTTCTTCCTGCACGCGTTCAGCCCGGTGTACTTCCTGGCGGTCCTGGCGCTGAACGTGGTCCTGGCGCTGCGCGTGGCGCGGTTGTTCCAGTTGGCGCGCGCGGGCACCCCGATCGATCGCGTCACCGCCCTGCCGCTGTACAAGTACTCGATGAGCTACCTAGCGCTGTTGTTCCTCACCATGGCGCTCGACCGCATCCTGTTCTGATGCCGCCCACCGGACGCCGCGGAACGTTCTGATGCCGCCGACCGAACGCCGCGGAGCGCCGTCCGGCGAGGGCGAAGGGCCGGCGACGCCGGTGGCGCCG
>CAZACZ010000020.1:22054-35369 GCA_964483695.1 uncultured bacterium
GCGGGCGACGCTCAGCCGTTCGCCGGAGCCCGCCGCAGGGCGTCGTCGAGCGTCCCCAACAGGCTGCGGAACGGCTTGATGAACTTCGCCACGCCTTCGTCCTCGAGGCGCGCGGTCACGGCGTCGAGGTCGATGCCGACGCCGGCTAAGCGGCGCATGACGTCCTTCGCCTCGTCGACGCCGTCCCCGATGCGCGCCGCCGGCTCGCCGTGGTCGCGGTAGGCGTCGATCGTCTCCAGCGGCATGGTGTTGATGGTGTCGGGCCCGATCAACGGCTCGACGTACTTGGTGTCGGGGTAGCTCGGGTCCTTGGTGCTGGTCGAGGCCCACAGCAGCCGTTGCGGGCGCGCCCCGGCGGCCGCGAGGCGCGCGTAGCGCTCGCCGCCATCGAACGCCTCTTGGTAGATGCGGTACGCCAGCTTGGCGCTGGCGACCGCCGCCTGGCCGCGCAGGCCGCGCGCCTCGCCGGCGCGGGCGCCGCCCAAGGAGGCCTCGGCGTCGAGCACCGGGTCGATCATGACGTCGATGCGGCTGAGGAAGAAGCTCGCCACCGACGCCACCCGCGTCAGCGGCTCGCCGGCGGCGAGGCGCGCCTCGAGGCCCGCCAGGTAGGCGCCTGCCACCGCCCGGTACCGCTCGAGCCCGAACAGGAGCGTGACGTTGACGTTGATGCCCTCGGCGATCAGGCGCTCGATGGCGGGAAGGCCGGCCTCGGTGCCCGGGACCTTGATGAACACGTTGGGCCTGGCCAGGCGCTGCCAGAGGTGGCGCGCCTCGGCGACCGTGCCCTCGGTGTCGTGCGCCAGCTCGGGCGAGACCTCCAGCGACACGTAGCCGTAGCGCCCGTCGGACGCATCGTAGGTGGGGCGGAAGTGGTCGGCGGCTGCCTGGATGTCTGCTACCACCAGGTCCTCGTAGGTGGTGGTGGCGTCATCGCCGCGGCGAGCGTGCTCGGCGATGGCGCGGTCGTAGTCGTGGCTGTCGGCGATGGCCTTCTGGAAGATGGCCGGGTTGGACGTCACCCCGCGCAGGCCGTCGCGCTCGATCAGCGTGGCGAGCGTGCCGTCGTGCAGCCAGGCGCGGCGGATCTCGTCGAGGTAGACCGACTGCCCGAAATCGTTCAGGCGCTTGAGCGGGTTCATGACGTACCTCCGGTGGTCCATGGCGGGTGCGGCAGCGACGCCGCCGGGCGGGGATGCGGTGGGTGGGCGGCGCGGCGGATCGCCGCGGCACGCTTGCGTTCCGATGATACGTCGGGCCGCCCGGCCTAGCCGTTCGTGCGCTCGAGGCCGGTGGCCACCACCCGCTCGCCGCGCAACTCGAGGCGGACGCGCGGTAGCGGGTCCACCGCGGGCCCGCTGACCGCCTGGCCGCCGCGCATCGGGTCGAACACGCTCAGGTGGCAGGCGCAGGTCAGGGCGGGCTGGTCGGTGGCGTGGTTGAAGGCGAAGTTGATCGCCTGCACGTCGCGGTTGAGCGTGACGACGCAGAACTGGTGGGTGCAGATGCGGCTGAAGGCGGCCAGGTGCACGCTGCTGACGCCCACGCCGCTGTCGACGTCGAGGCCCCCGGGGATCGGCCCTGGCAGGCGCACCGCCAGCGCCGGCAAGGGATGCCCGTCGCCGGGCTCGGCGGCGAGGTCGAAGGCGACGGCGTCCCACGGTTCGGCGAAGGCGCGCAAGGGGGCGATGCTGGTCTCGGGGCGATCCGCGAACTCGGGCGCCGCGCCGGCGGCGCGCTTCAGGAAGTGCACCTTCACCGCCAGGTAGACGCCGTAGCCGCCGCCCGCGAGGGTGGCCAGCACCGGGAGGCGCCAGAGCCAGGTGATCAGACGCCGGCGGCCTTCGTCCATCCGCGGGGCGGTGTCGGCGGGGAGGTCGTGGTCGGGTCGCATGGCGCTCACCTCGGGGGGGCCAGCACGTCCGTCACGTAACCGACGACGGCCTCGAGCTCGGTGGCGTCGAGGCTGGCCTGGAACGCGGGCATGCTGCCACGCCCGAACTGGACGGCGTCCAGCACGTTGGCGCGGTTGGCGGCGCGGTCGTTGCCGGCCAGCGCAGGGCCGGCGCCACCTTGGCCTTGCACGCCGTGGCACTGGCTGCAGCTGGCCACGTACACCTGTTGACCGATCACCATCGCCAGGGCCGTGCCGGCCTCGGGCGGCTCGCGGCCCTCGGCGCGGGCCTCGGCCACCGCCAGCAGCTCGGTCGCGAGATCGGTGGCGCTCGTGGCCGTGGCGTCGCCGGAGGCAGCTGCGGCGGCGAGGTACGCGCGGTAGGCGTCCACCGCGTTCGGCCACGCTTCGGTCTGCAGGTAGGCGTTGGCGAGCGTCAGCAGGCTGTCGAGGTCGAGGGCCCCTAGGCCGCCGGCCGCGCCGGCGGCACGCTCGAGCGCGCCGATGGCGTCGTCCACCCGATCGGATGCGTACAGCAGTTGCCCCGTGCGGCCGAGCGCCAACGGCTCCTCGGCGTCGAACTCGGTGAGGACCCGGAAGTACCGTTCCACCGCGCGCGAGCGCTCGCCGGCGCGCCAGTAGGCGTCGGCCAGCGGCATCAGCGTCGCCTCGCTCGGGTCCGCCTTGGCGGCCGCGTCGAGGGGAGCGAGCTCCTCCAGCAGCGCCAGGCGCCCCCGGATGGCGTCGACCATGGCCACCGTCTCGGGGTCGCTCAGGTCGACTTCCGGCGCGGCGCCCACGGCGCCGTCGTCCGGCGGCGTCACGCCCAGCGCGGCGGCGTAGTCGCGGTAGGCCGACAGCGCCTCGGCGATGTCGTCGCGGGCGAACGCCACCTCGCCGAGCAGGAAGAGCGTGTCCGTGTCGAAGGGGTCCGTCGTGCGTGCCAGGCGCAACCACTCGTGTGCCTGGGCCAGGTCGGTCTGCAGCGCCAGGATGGCCATGCGCTGGTAGGCGCCCGCCGGTACCGGCTCGATCGTCTCTACCACCTGACGGTAGGCGGCCTCGGCGTCGTCGAGGCGCTCGAGGCTCAGGTAGGCGTCGCCGAGCGCGAGGAGGTTGGTGGCGTTCGGCGTGTCGCGGGCGGCGGTCTGCAGCGCCAGCAACTGCTGGGCGGCGTCGACGTCGGTGGTGGTGACGGTGGCGTCCTGCCCGATGCGCGGCAGGACGTAGGTGGGCAGCACCGCGGCGGCCGCCACCATGATGGCGAGCAGCGCCACCGCGCCCACCGGCACCCGGCGCGGCGCCTGGCGGCGCGGCCGAGCGCGGCCCGCGAGCTCGGCTTCGCGGTCGTCGATGGCGCGCAGCACCCTGGCCGCCTTGGCCTCGTAGCGCGCGCGCAGCTCCTCGCGCCGCGCGGCGGCGAGGTCGGTGCGCTGGTCCAGCTCGCGGATGGCGCGGAAGAGCGCCGCCTTCTCTTCCTGCAGGTCGACCAGCAGCGGGTCGCGGTCGTCGGGCAGGGGGTCGGTCTGGTTGGGAGCGAGGAGGGGCAGCGCCACGTAGGCGAACGCGATCACCGCGAGCACGGCGATCAGGACGGCGGTGAGCATCACGTGTCTCCTCGGGCCGGGGCCTCGTCCGCGCCGCCCTGCCCCGCCAGCTCGGCGCGCACGCGCGCAACGTCGGCGTCGGCGGCCTGCACCGGCGCACGCGCGGTGGCCAGCCAGCGCCTCGCCAGCACCGCCACCACCGCCAGCGCGGTCAGCGCCACCAGGACCGGCATCAGCCACACCAGCAGGTGGATGCCGCGCTTGGGCGGCTCGAGCATGATCCAGTCGCCGTAGCGGGCCTGGAAGTAGGCGTAGATCTCGTCGTCGGTGCGGCCGTCTTCCAGCTGCTGCTGGATGAGCGCGCGCATCTGCTGCGCCAACTGGGCGTTGGAGTCGGCCACGCTCTCCGACACGCAGACTGGGCATCGCAGCTTGCGGGCGATGTCGAACACCTGCGCCTCGAGCTGCACGTCCTGCGCCGCGGCCAGCGGCAGCGCCGCCGCCACCAGCGCCAGCACCGCGCCGAGGAGCACGAGGAGGGAGCGGCGGCGGGTCATCGCAGCAGCGCCTCGAGTTGCGCTTCCATCAGCGCCGGGTTCACCGGGCCGACGTGCTTGTACGCCACGCGGCCCTCGGCGTCGATGAAGTACGTCTCGGGCACGCCGTAGAGCGCGTAGTCGACGCTGATGCGGCTGTCGTTGTCCATGCCGTTGGGGAAGCTCAACCCGAACTGCGAGAGGAACGCGCGCCCCTGGTCGTAGTTGTCGCGGTCTTGCGTCTGGACGCCGACGAATAGCACGCCACGGTCCTGGTAGCGCTCCCAGGTGGCTTGCAGCACCGGCGCCTCCTCGTAGCACGGGCCGCACCAGGACGCCCAGAAGTTGACCACCAGGGGCGTGCCGCGCAGGCCTGCGAGCGTGAGGGAGGGGCCGTAGTCGGGCTGGTAGCGTTCGTACAGCGCGAGGGCGAACTCGGGCGCGGCCTTGCCGACGAGCGCGGAGGGGATGTCGCGGTCGGGGCTGCCGCGGAGCAAGCCGTAGGCGAACAGCCCCCCGAGCAGCGCCACCACCCCGACGATGATCGCCAGGCGCCTCACGCGCGCACCGTACCCTCGCTGCCTTCCACCACCGGGGCGGTCACCGGAACGCGCCTGCGGGCGCCGGCGCCGAGCGCGTAGAGCGTCCCGAGCGCCATCACCGCGCCGCCGACCCAGATCCAGGTGACGAGCGGGCTCTTCACCACGCGCAGCACCACGAACGTGCTGGTCGGGCCGATGGTCGAGTTGAGGTTGAGGTACAGGTCGTGCCACGGCGTGTACATCACCGCCGGGGTGGGCACCGGCCGACCCTCGCCGAACACGTTGATGCGCGGGCGCATGGTGGCGATGGCGGCGTCGCCCCTGGAGACCTCCACCACCGCGCCGGCCGTGACGCGGCCGGGCGTGCGCTCGACGTAACGGTCGACGGCGGTGAGGGTGTACCCCTCGAAGGGTGCGCTGGCGCCGAAGTCGAGGCGGATCTGCTCGTCGATGCGGTAGCCGGCGCTGAACGCCACGCCCAGCGCGGTCACCACCACGCCGAAGTGGACGATCATGCTACCGACGCGGCGGCGGTTCTCGAAGGCGTAGTTGCGCAGCACCTGCACGGCCGGCAACTGCGATAGCCGCAGGCGCGGCGCCAACGCCCCGACCAGCAGCAGGCCGAGGCTGGTGAGGTTGTACCCGGCAAGCGCCACCGTCAGCAGCGGGTAGAGCTTGTGCACGCCCAGCACGAACGCGACGACCCCGGCGACGACGAAGCCGCCGCCCAACCAGGCGAGGTTGTGCGTCAGGCGCTGCTGCTCGGCACGGCGCCACGGCAACAGCGGCCCGATGCCCATCAGCAGCAGCACCGCCATCCACATCGGCAGGCTCACCTGGTCGAAGAAGGGCGCGCCGACCGTGACCTTGTCGCCGGTGATGGCCTCCACCACCAGCGGGAACAAGGTCCCGAGCAGCACCGCGAAGGTGAGCGCCACGAACACGATGTTCACGCCCAGGAAGCTGCCTTCGCGGCTGACCAGGGAGTCGAGTTCGGCGCGGTCGCGCAGGTCGTCCCAGCGAAGCGCCAGCAACCCGAACGAGACCAGCGCCACCAGCAGGAAGAACACCAGGAAGGCGGGCCCCACCGGACCGTTGCCGAAGGCGTGCACCGAGGACACCACGCCGGAGCGGGTGAGGAAGGTGCCGAGGATCGACAGGGAGAAGGTGCCGACGATGAGCAGCACGTTCCAGCTCTTGAGCATGCGGCGGCGCTCCTGCACCTGCACGCTGTGGATGAAGGCGGTGGCGGTGAGCCACGGCATCAGGCTGACGTTCTCCACCGGGTCCCACGCCCAGTAACCGCCCCAACCGAGCACCTCGTAGCTCCACCAGCCGCCGGCGATGATGGCGGCAGTCAGGAACCCCCAACCGGTGAGCGTCCAACGGCGCGTCTGCGTCATCCACTCGGTGCCCGGCCGGCGCGTGATGAGCGCCGCCATGGCGTACGCGAACGGCACCGTCAAGCCGACGAAGCCGAGGTACATCAGCAGCGGATGCACCGCCATCATCCAGTGGTTCTGCAGCAGCTCGTTGGGGCCGGGGCCGTCGGGCGGCGGGAACGGCAGCACCTCGAACGGGTTGGCGAGGAACGTGACGACGCCGAAGAAGAACACCTGTACACTCTGCATCACGGCCAGCGCCCACGGGCGCAAGGCGCTGAGCGGCGCGGTGACGGCCAGCAGCGCGGTGTAGCCCGACAACAGCCAGGCCCACAGCAGGATCGAGCCCTCCAGCGCCGCCCACATCGTCACCACCTTCACCCACACGGGCGAGGCGATGCGCGAGTGACCGGCCACGTAGGCCACGCTGAAGTCGTTGGTGAGGAGCGCCGCCTGCATCGCCACCACCGCGCTGGTGGCGACGAGGAAGCCGGCCACGGCGGCAAGACGGGCGGAGGTCTGCAGGCGGGGGTCGCGGCGTTGCGCCCCGAGGAAACCCGCCACGGCGCCGTAGAGCGCCAGCACGAACGCCAGGAAGACGGCGGCGCCGCCGAGCGTTCCGAGTTGGATGTCGATCATGCCGTTTCCTTCACGGCTCGTTGCTTCACTGCAGCGAGTCCTTCAGGGCGTCGACGTCGATCGGTTCGCCCTCCGCCGGCGGGTGGTAGTTCTCGCTGTGCTTCACCAGCAGGTTGTCGCCGTGGAACACGTCGTCGTGGAAGCGCCCCTCGATCACCACGCCGCCGTTCTCCTGGAACAGGTCAGGGGGTGCGCCGTCGTACTCCACCGGGTAGGTGGCGAGGCCGTCGGTGACGAGGAAGGTGAGGTGCAGGTCGGCGTCGTCGAAGGCGACGCTGCCCGGCGTCACCAGACCGCCGAGGCGGATGCGCCGGCCCTCGAACGAGGAGGCGTCGCGCGCGTACTCGCTGGGCAGGATGAAGTACACCAGCGAGTTGGTCAGCGCGCGCGAGATGAGCACGCCGGCCACGACCAGCACCCCGACGCCGAGCAAGGCGTAAACGAGGCGTTTCATCGCTCGTCCTCGGTGTTGCGCGCCTTGCGCGCGCGCCAGCTGAGGTAGACGAGGTAGGCGGCGTACGCCACGATCAGCTCGCCCCAAGCGATGGCGATCCACTGGGTAGGGGTCAGGTCAGCCCACACGGACGACGTCTCCCTTGGCGCGCGCCGGTTCTCGTGCCGCGGTCGTCTTCAGGCCGATCCGGCCGATGCGGATGCGCTCCGACACGAAGTACAGGTAGATCAGGCCTGCCACCACGGTGTTGAAGAGCAACACCCGCAACATGGTGGGATCCATGGTGACGCCCGAGCCGTCGAGGTTCACGCTCTTGGCCGGGTGCAGCGTGCGGAACCATTCCGCCGCCAGGTAGTTGAACGGCAGGCTGGCCAGCACGATGATCATGATCACCGCGCTGACGCGGCCGCGGCGCTGCGGCTCGTCGATCAGGCCACGGACGATGAAGTAGCCCACCAGCAGCGCCACCATCAGCGCGGTCAGGGTGAGCTTGGCGTCCCAGGTCCAGAAGGTGTTGAGCGTCGGCCGGGAGTACGTCATGCCGCCGACGATGGTGAGCGCGGCGAAGAAGGTGGCGGCTTCGGCGTTGGCCACCGCCCGCACGTCGTCGACGGGCCGGCCGCGCCACAGGTAGAGCATGCCCCACACCGCCGCCACGGCCACGGCCACGAAGCCGATCCACGCCACCGGGACGTGGGCGTACATGATGCGGATCAGGTCGCCTTGGTTGACGTCGGGCGGGCTGACCACCAGCGCCAGGTAGGCGCCGACGCCGAACAGGACGAGACAAGCCACGCCGAAGACGGTCAGCCACAACGGCCGCTTGGCGGGGGCGATGGATTGGTTCATGACGTCACTCCTTCGGGGCCCTGCGCCCCGTACCCCGACAGTGTACGGCGTGGTCCTTGCGCCGCGCCGTCCTGACGTTGACGTTCGCGCCAGGCGGAGCGCTGGCGGCGTTCTGTCGGCGTCGTCACTCGTCCACCACGAAGTGGAAGATGGCGGTGCAGACGACGAAGTACACCAAGCCGAAGCCCGCCAGCAGCTGCAGCCAGTCGGCGGCAAGGGCGGCGTTGCCGGCGGCCAGCGCCACGTCGGCGGCGGCGAAGGCGTCGGCTCCGGTGGAGAGGGTGGGCGCGCCGCCCATCAGCGCCTCGGTGGCGCGCACCGCGCCCAGCATCACCGGCACGATGACCGGGAACATCAGCACTGGCAGGAGCGCTTCGCGCGCCGCTAGGTTGGCGGTGAGGCCGGCGTAGAAGGTAGCGATGACGGCGAAGCCGAAGGTGCCGAGCAGCAGCGTGGCGAGGTGCCAGAGGATCCCGCCGGCGGCCAGCTCGACCCCGTAGAGCACGAACGCCACCGGCGACAGCAGTACGCCGAGGAGCGTCAGGTAGAGCCAGTTCGCCAGCAGCTTGCCGAGGTAGATGGCGGCGCGCGGCACCGGCTGCAGCAGAAGCTGCTCGAACGCGCCCTCTTCGAGGTCGGCCTGGAAGTTCTGGGCGGCGGCGATGACGCCGGCGAACGCCAACGCCACCCACAGCACCCCGGGCGCCGCCTCGCGCAGCACGTTGCTGTCGCGGCCCAGCGCGAACGCCATCATGACCAGCGTGACGGCCGAGAAGAAGAGCGTCGCCACGGTGGCGGCGCGGCTGCGGAGCTCCTGCAGCAGGTCCTTGCGCGCGATGGCGAGGACGACCAGGGCGTCGCTCACGAGCGTGCCCCCGCGGCCAACCGCACGCGCCCTCCCGCCAACTCCAGCACGGCGTCGGGCGCCAGCCCCTCGCGGTCGGACTCGTGCGACGCCATCAGCACCGTGCGCCCCGCGCTGCGCGCGTGCGCGACGGCCTCGTCGACCAGCCGCTTGCCCTCGTCGTCCAGCGCAGCGTACGGCTCGTCGAGCAGCCACAGGTCGGGGTCGCGCAGCAGCAGCCGCGCCAGGCCGAGGCGCTTCTTCATGCCGCTCGAGTAGGTGCGCACCAGCTTGTCGGCGGCGCCTTCGAGACCGACGCGCGCAAGGACGTCCGCCAGCGCCGCCTCGCGCGGGGCGCCGGCGCCGGCGTCCCCGCCGAGCGTCCACGCCAGGCGCAGGTTCTCGCGGGCCGTCAACACCGGGTAGTTGCCGCCCAGCACGCTGAGCAGCCCGACGTGGCGGCGGACGTCGGCGGCTTGCTTCACCAGGTCGAAGCCGAACACCCGCCCGTCACCGCGGTTGGGGCGCAGGCGCGTGGCCAGCAAGCGCAGCAGGGTGGTCTTGCCTGCGCCGTTGCCGCCCCGAAGCACGACCACGCGTCCGGGCGCGATCTCGAGCTCGACCCCGTCGAGCACCAACTCGCGTCCCATGCGCCGGCCCACGCCCTCGAGCAGGATGGCGGGGGTGGCGCCTTGCGTCGTGGTCGGGTGGTCGGTCGGGGTGGTCACAGACGATCGAGCAGCCAGTCGGGCGTCAGTTGGATGAGGTAGCTGTTCAGCACGGTGTAGGTGCCGGTCAGCATGAGTACGCCGGCGATCAGCAGGAGCACACCGGCGCCGCGCTCCACCCACGGCAGGAAGCGCTGGAAGCGTTTGGAGAAGCGCAGGAACGGCTCGAGCAACAGCGCGGCGGCGAGGAACGGCACGCCCAAGCCGAGGGCGTACACCGCCAGCAGCCCGACGCCCTGCGCCAGCGTGCCGGCGGCGCCCGCCATGGTCAGGATGGCGCCGAGGATCGGCCCGATGCACGGCGTCCAGCCCGCCGCGAACGCCATGCCCAGCAGCGCGGCGCCCCACGGGGTGCGGGTCTCGCCGCGGTACTGCATGCGCGTGTCGCGGTAGAGCCACGGCACCTTCACCACGCCCAGCATCACCAGGCCGAAGAACGTCACCAGCACGCCGCCCGCGATCATCAAGACGTCGCGGTTGCCGCGCAGCACCGAACCGAGCGCGCTGGCCGAGGCGCCGAGGGCGATGAACACCAGCGAGAAGCCGAGGACGAAGAACAGCGCGTTGGTCAGGATCACGCGCCTGCGAGCCTGCGCGCTGCCGCCGACGTACGCCAGGTAGCTCGGTACCAGGGGCAGCACGCACGGCGACAGGAACGAGAGGATCCCCGCCGCGAACGCGACGCCGAAGCCGGGGGTCACGACGGAGCCTGCGCCGGGCTCGAAGGCGGGCTCGAGGGCGAGGCGGCGCGGTCGCCGGCCGGGGAACGACGAAGGCACATCACGTGATTATCCAGTATAGGCAGGCTCCCTCCGCCGAGCCGTAGGACATACGCCCTGCGGCGCGGGGTCCGCGCAGCCCGGGAGCGCCTTGGGTAGGATGGCGCTCTAGCACCTTGCTAGGGATCCCGGCCTGCGCGGCCCACGCCGCGGGCCAGCCAGGAGGAACGCCATGACCCCCCGCATCCTCGCCCGACTCACCGTCATGCTGGCCGCCCTGCTCGTGTTCTCCGCCGCCGTGGCGCAGGACACGCACGATGTCGCCCCGCTCGACCCGCCGCAGCAGGTGCGGGTGGCGTACGTGCCGATCATGAAGTTCGCCGCGTTGTACGTGGCCGAGGAGCGCGGCTTCTTCGACGCGTACGGCCTCGACGTCCAGATCGACTCGGTGGCCTCGGGCACCGAAGCGATCGCCTTCCTCGAGCAGGGTCAGATCGACGTGGGCGGCATCGCCATCGTCACCTCGCTCTGGAACGGCTGGAACCAAGGGATCGACATCCGCGTCTTCGCGCCCGGCGGCCTCGAGCCGTTCGTGAACAGCCCTACGCGCTTCATGGTGCGCAAGGACCTGTTCGACTCGGGCGCCGTGACCAGCATCGAGCAGCTCGCCGGCCGCACCGTGGCGCTCGCCGGCGGCCCCGGCAGCGGCGGGGAGTACCTCGCCGCCAAGGCGCTCGAGCTCGGTGGGCTCACCATCCGCGACGTCGAGACCGTCAACCTCGGCAACGCCGACATCCCCGCCGCGTTCGAGAACGGCTCGATCGACGCCGCCCTGCTCGGCTCGCCGTACGCCGACCAGGTCGAGGCGGCCGGCACGGCGGTGACGTTGGCCACCGACCTGGTGCCCGGCCTCATGACCGTCGCGTTCGTCGGCTCCGGTCGCTTCCTGAACGAACGGCCCGAGGTGGCGCAGCGCTTCACGCTGGCGCTGCTCGACGCCGTGCGGGTGATGCAGGGCGACGACTACCTGGCGCCCGAGAACGTGGCTGCCTACCTCAAGTACGTCAACTCCACCGAGGAAGCCCTGCGCACCGGCACGCCCGTGCTCTACGACCCCGACCTGGCCATCCCGGTCGACGGCCTGGCCGACGTCGAGCGCGTGCACCGCGAGAACGGCCGCACCGAGTACGACACCCCCATCGACCTGGGCAAGGTCGTCGTCACCGACTTCGTGGACTTCGCGTTGGAGGCGGCCGGACCGTACGCGCGCTGAGCCGTGACGTGGCGTGGCCGCGCCGCCGCGGCGCGGCCACGCCTTCCGAGCCGGTCCTGGACCCCGCATGAGCCTCAAGATCGTCGCCCGCGCCGCGGGCAAGACCTACCCCTCGATGGCCGGCCCCGTGCCCGCCATCGAGGGGTTCGACCTCGACGTCCGCGAAGGCGAGTTCGTGTGCCTGGTGGGGCCTTCGGGCTGCGGCAAGTCGACGTTCCTGCGCATCCTCGCCGGGCTCGACACGCTCACCTCGGGCGAAGCGCGCATCGTGCCAGGCGCCGACCCCCGCAAGCCGCTCAACAACGTGGTGTTCCAGGAGTACGCGGTGTTCCCCTGGAAGACGGTGCGCGACAACGTCGGCTTCGGGCTGCAGATGCGCGGCGTGCCGCGCGCGGAGCGCGAGCGGGTGGTCGAGGGGTGGTTGGTGAAGGTCGGCCTGAAGCGCTTCGCGGACTACTACCCCTCGCAGATCTCCGGCGGCATGAAGCAGCGCGTGTCGATCGCGCGCGCGCTCGCCAACGATCCCGAGGTGCTGTTGATGGACGAGCCGCTCGGCGCGCTCGACGCGCAGACGCGAGCCGTGCTGCAAGAGGAGTTGCTTCGCCTGTGGGAAGAGACGCACAAGACGGTGCTGTACGTCACCCACTCGATCGACGAGGCGGTACTGCTGGGTGACCGCGTGGTGATCATGACCGCCCACCCCGGCACCAAGAAGGCCGAGTTCGTGGTCGACCTGCCGCGGCCGCGCGACATCTCCACCACCGCAACGCCGCGCTTCGCGGCGCTCACCGGCGCCATCTGGGAAGCGTTGCGCGACGAGGTGCACCGCGCCATGGAGGCGCAACGATGAGCGCCAAGGCGGGCGATGGACGCTCGAGCGGCGCCTGGCTGGGTCCGTTCGCGGCGATGGTGGCGCTGGCGGCGGCCGCCTTCGCGTTCGGCTGGTGGGAGCGCTTCTGGTGGGGGCTGCTGGGCGCAGAGTTCGTGCTCTTCGTGTTCGCCGCGGAAGCGCTCGGGGAGCGCCTGGCGTTCCGCTGGCGCACGCCGTACCAGCGCCTGTTGGCGTGGGCGTTCCCGCTGGCGATGCTGGCGGCCTGGGAGTGGCTGGCGCGCTCCGGCGTCCTGAACCCGCGCTGGTTCCCGCCCCCCACCGCCACGCTCCGCGCGCTGTGGGACCTGACGGTCACCTTCGATCGCTTCTCCGAGACGAGCCTGATCGGCCGGCCGTGGCTGATCCCGGCTCGCCTGACGGAGGCGGGATGGCCGGGCGTGGCCGCGCTCTTCGCGGAGAGCCACGTCTGGGCCACGCTGTCGCGGGTGCTGGTGGGGTTCGCGCTGGGCGCGCTGCCTGGGGTGCTGGTGGGCATCGTGATGGGCCTCAACCGCACCGTGCGCACGATGCTGGACGCCACCATGTCGGCCATCTACGTGCTGCCGAAGATCGCCATCTTCCCGATCCTGATGCTGGTGTTCCCCGACCCGTTCGGCGAGGGGCCGAAGATCACCGTTGTCGCCATCTCGGCGTTCTTCCTAGTGGCGCTGTCCACCATGGCCGGGGTGCAAGGGATCGACCCGGTGCTCGTCCAGGCCGGCAAGAACTTCGGCGCCAACCGCTTCCAGATGTTCCGCCACGTGATCTTGCCCGGCGCGCTTCCGATCGTGTTCAACGGCCTGCGCCTGGCGCTTGGCACCGCGCTGATCGTGATCGTCGCGGTGGAGTTCGTGCGCGCCAAGACGGGGGTGGGGTACCTGGTGTACTACCACTGGCAGGTGCTGAGCACGCCCAAGATGTACGCGGCGTTGCTGGTGGTGATGGCGCTCGGGGTGAGCCTGACGGCGCTGCTACAGCTGGTCGAGCGACGCGTCATGCCGTGGCGGCGGTGACGCCTCCTGCGTCCGGGTGACGCC
>CAZACZ010000020.1:35469-40129 GCA_964483695.1 uncultured bacterium
GTGCCGGGCCGGAGCGACGCCACCACCACGTAGAACACCAGGTAGGTGCTGAGGTACACGCAGGCGGTGAGCACGTGCAGGACGAGCTGGGTGCCAACGCCGGCGCGGCGCAGCGAGGCGTTGGCGTCATCGACCCGGTAGACGAAGTCCACGACGCTGGTGCGCCAGCGACGCAGCACCGGAAGGCGCAGGATGGCGCCCACCAGGGGTGCCAGCCACCGCAGGTGGAACAGCAGCACGTAGCCCAGCACCGCGATGAACGCGAACAGTCCGAACGCCAGCAGCAGCGGGTCGACGCCTTCGAGCAAGCGAGTAGAGCGGCCCAGCAGCAGCACGCTGATGGGAAGCGTCCAGGCCAGGAAGGTGAGGTCGACCACCCACACGAACAGGTTCATCGACCAGGCCTGCGAAGGCTTGAGGCCGTCGCGCACCAACGCCAACGCCACCGCCGGCGCTTGGCCGGCGCTACCCGGCGTGACGGCGGCGCTGAAGAGTCCGAGGCCGTAGGCGCGCAGCGCCTGACCGAAGCGGATGGAGGTCCGACTCAGGCGCGCCAGCAGCATCAGCCGCGCCGTTCCCGCCAGGTAGTTCACGACCACCAGCGCCGCCCCGACCGCGAACGCCCACGCGGGAACGTGCACGACGGTGGAGAGGTCCTCGTCGAGCCACCACAGCGTGAGGGCGACGCCTCCGATCCCGAACGCGACAGCGACGAAGATGGCGCGGACCATCGGAGCGACTACGCCTGCACGCGGTTCTTGCCGCCCCGCTTGGCGCGGTAGAGCATGGCGTCGGCGCGGGCAACTACGTCGTCCGCCGTCTCGCCCAGGTCGAGGGTGGCGATGCCGACGCTGGCGGTGATGGACACGCCGACCTCGACCTGGGCACGGTCGTGCACCGCCTGCACGATCTTCTCGGCCACGCGGGTGGCGCCGTCCGCGTCGGTCTCGGGCAGCAGCACCACGAACTCCTCGCCGCCGATGCGCGCGCAGGTGTCGGCCTCGCGCGTGACCGCCAGGAGCGCGCCGGCGGCGCTCTTCAGCACCGCGTCGCCGACGACGTGGGTGTGGGTGTCGTTGACGGTCTTGAAGTCGTCGAGGTCCACCATCAGCACGCTCAGCGAGCGGCCGCTGCGGGCCGAGCGATGCAGCTCGGCCTCCATCCGCTCGTCGAAGGCGCGGCGGTTCGGGAGGTCGGTGAGCTCGTCGGTGCGCGACAGACGCTCGAGGCTAGCCGCCTGCGCTTCGAGCTTCTGGTGCAGCTCGCGCAGGTCGGCGTAGGCGTGCGCCAGTTCGACGTTGCGCAGACGGTCGATCTCGCGGTCCTTCTGCAGCCGGTCGACGTCGAACTGGATGGTGAGGACCTGGGTGCGGAGGTCGGAGAGGCTATGCAGCACGCCGTCGTGCAGAGCGTGGAACGCCTCGTGGTGCTCGAGCGCCTGCTGCCAGCGCCCCAGGCGCTTCAGCGCCGACGACAACGCCTGGTGGGCCGAGGCCGTCTCGATCGGCGCGCCGCTGGCCTCGCCGCGCGCCACCGCCTCGCGCAGCGGCACCAGCGCCGCCTCGGGTTCCCCCAGCGCCAGTTGCGCTCGACCCACGCCCACCAGCGCGGAGCACAGGGCGCGCCGGCGCGCCTCCGGGCGCAGCGTGCGCAGGCAGGCGCGGTACTGCTCGAGCGCCTGTTCGGGTTGCTCCTGCTCGAGGTAGAGGTCGCCCAGGCTCAGCAGCGCGAGGCTGCGTCCGTAGTCCTCGGAGACCTCGTGGCTCTGTTCGTACGCGGTCTTCGCGGCGTCGAGATGCCCTAGAGCCTGATGCCCCTGGCCGATGCAGCGCAGCGCGGTGGATCGCTCGCGTTGCACGGTGGGGGAGAGGGGAGCCGCCTCGAGCGCACGCTTCCCGTAGGCGATCGCCTTCTCGGCGTGGCCGAGGTTGAGGTACGTGGCGGCGATGCCGTTGAGCGGCCCGGCCACGAGCTCGGGTCGGGTGCGCTCGATGGCGTCGAGGGCGCGGAAGTGGCTTGCCAGCGCCTGCTGGTACAGCCCCACCTTGTCGTAGCACCAGCCCAGACCGATGAGGGCATTGGCTTCGCCCACCTCGTCGCCGAGGGCGCGGCGCAGGTGCAGCTCGACCTGGGCGTAGCGCAGCGAGTCGCTGTAGTTCGCCATGCGGAAGCTGGCGATGGCCAGCGCGGTGGCACCGTCGGCCGCGAGCCTGGCGGTGTCGGCGTCGAGCGTCGCCAGGGCGGCGTCCCATGTCTCCGGCGTGCCGGTGGGTGGGAGCTTCGCTTGCGCCAGGGCCTCGAGACCGTAGCGCACGGCGTCCTCGTAGCGGTGCAGGCGCCCAGCCGCCTCCGCCGCCAGGGCCGAGGCCGCGATGGTGGCGGTGGGATCGCCGAGGGCGGCGGCGGCGTCGCGCGCCACCAGGGCACGCTCGAGTTGGAGTTCCGCGTCGGCGCCGCGCGCAGCCAACGCGGCTCCCAGTTGCGCCGGCAACCGGTCCGCGCGGGCGGGGACCTCGGTTCGGCCAGGAAGCTCGTCGTTGCGTTGCTGCATGCGGGGTCGGCGCTCTCCGGGGCGCGTGGGACCGTGCGGAGGTGGGTAGCACACCATTATGACCGAAACGCACCGCGGACCCTGCGAATCCCTGGGCGTCGGGGTGGGTCAGCCGTTCGACCAGCGGTCGGCGTACTCCGGGCTGGCCGTCACCGGCAGCCTTCCGCGCAAGGTGGCGCGCTCCTGCTCGAGCCACGGCGGGAGTTTCAGGCCCAGGCCGAGCTCGTCGGCGGGCTCGTCGACGGTGAAGCCGGGGCCGTCGGTCGCGACCTCCACGATCGCCCCGCCCGGCTCGGTGGCATAGATGGAGCGGAAGTAGCGCCGGTCCTTCACTTTCGTGACCGCCAGGCCGGCGCTCAGGAGCGCTGAGCGCGCCGCGGCCTGATCGGGCTCGTCGGCGGCGCGGAAGGCGACGTGATGGATACTGCCGGACCCCCAGCGGGCCGCGAGCGGTTCGGGCGCCTCGAGCACGTCGACGAAGGTTCGCCCAGCGCCCGTACCCGTCGCGAGGCGTCGCCGGAGAGTGCCGTCCTGCAGCGACTCGGCCTCGACGCCTAGCCCGAAGGCGCCGTGGAGCAGGGCGGTGGTGTCGTCGATGCGAGGGGACGTGATGGTGACGGCGAGGACGCCGCGGACCGCCATCGGCTCCGGCACCGAGGAAGCGGGCCACGGCGCGGGCGTTGGCGGGTCTGCGTCGACGGCTACCAGCTCGATCGGGGTGCCGTCCGGGTCGGCGAACGCCACCACCTCGGCGCCGAACCGCTCGTGCGTGGAGCATGCCAGGCCGTGCGCCGCGAGCCGCGCGCGCCATCCGTCGAGGGCCGCCGCCTGGGTGCGCAGCGCCACCGCCACCGTCTCGCCGGCGCCGCGTGTGCCGGGGCCGGCGCCGGGCCAGGGGAAGAACGTCAGCAGCGTGCCGGGCGAACCGACGGCGTCGCCGAAGTAGAAGTGGTAGGTCTCCGGGTCGTCGTAGTTGACGGTGCGCTTCACCAGGCGCAGGCCGAGGACGCGGACGTAGAAGTCGATGTTGGACTGCGGTCGGCGCGCGATGGCCGTGACGTGGTGCAGGCCCGAGGTCGTGAACGGCATGCGTTAGGGTATCGCCGCGGACCAGGCGTCCCGCGTGCGCGGCGGTACGCTGCCGTCGATGACGGCGACCTCCTGGCCCAGCGACTTCGTCTGGGGCGAACCGGTGCCCGCTCCCGACGGCGGCGAGCAGCGCCCGGGGGTGGTGATGTTCTTCAACCTCGAGTGCCCTGCCTGCATCTCGCGCGGCATCCCGTTCCTGAAGCGGCTCGAGATGGACTACCGCAGCCGCATCTGGACCATGCTGGTGCATACCTCGTTCGGCCACCGCGACCTCGGCCGCGACGAGGTGGTGCCCACGCTGCGGCACTTCGCCGAGAGCTTCGCGCGGCTGCCGATGCCGGTGGCGCTCGACGTCGACGGCTCGTTGGCGCGCGCCTGGGGCGTCGAGGGCACGCCGCACTGGTTCGTGTTCGACGCTGCTGGAGCGCTGCAGCGCAGCGTGTACGGCTCGCAAGACAACGCGCGCACGCGGCTGGAGTACCTGGTCGAGGAGCTGGTCGGAGCGGCAGGCGCGGCGGAAGCGTCGGTGGAGGCCGACCGAGCCTAGGCGCGGACGCGAGGCGAACCCATACAGGGGATTGAACGGCCGCACCCCTTTCCGCTAAGATGGCAAGGCTTGACGCGCGGAGGCGTCGGCGCGCGCCGTGGCAACGGGCGTTCGCCAGCGCCGAGCGCAGCAACCGGAGAAGGGCGGACGAGGTCGAGGCCAGCGCCGGAACCGACGCCGCGCTCGAGCGGATCCCGGAGCCACCGCACGGTTCGAACGAACGGTTCCGCCACACGGTTCCACCATCTGGAGACGACCATGAAGTACAACAGAGGCGCCATCCTGCGCTCGATCGAGCAGCCCTTCCTGCGCAACGACCTGCCCCACTTCGACAGCGGCGACACCATCCGCGTCGACTACAAGGTGGTCGAAGGCAACCGTAGCCGCGTTCAGGCGTTCGAGGGCGTGGTCATCGCCCGCAAGAACGGCAAGGGCGCGCGCAGCACCGTCACGGTCCGCAAGGTGTCGTTCGG
>CAZACZ010000020.1:40229-41927 GCA_964483695.1 uncultured bacterium
CACCACGAGCACCGCCCGCCGATCGATCGGCGGGCGGTGCTCGGTTCAGGGGGCGTCAGGGAAGGATCGAAGTAGGGGAGGGGGTGCGGCCTCGGCGCCGCCGTCGTCGTCGCTCAGCCGACGACCACGATGCCGTTCGGGTCGAACTCGCGCGGGGCGAGCAGCGGCTCGGCCTCCGGCGTGGCGAGGAAGCGTTCGAGCGCGGCGATGGCGATGCTCGTCGGTTCGTCGTCGGCCTCGGTGTTCAACAGCACGAGCGCGTCGTCCTTGCTCTTGCCGGGACGGTAGGGCCGATCGGCGGTGAGCGCTTCGAACCGGTCGGCGACGATCAGCAAGGAGCGGTCGAAGGCCACCAGGTGCGCTTCCTCGGTGAGGTCGCGGAAGGCGCGTACCTGCTCCAGGATCCGTTCGCCCAGCGCGGTGTGGCGCCGCACCTCGGCCATCTCGGCGTCGCTCAGGCCTCGCGGGCGATCGAGCAGCGCGTTGGAGATGCCGAGCTTGCCGATGTCGTGCAGCAACGCAGCCCGAGCCAGGCGCTTGCGCCGTTCCGGGGTGAAGGTGTGCTTGCCGTTGACGAAGGCCGTGGCGCCGAGCGCCAAGTCGCGCACGCGCTCGGAATGGCGGTAGGTCCACGGCGACTTGGCGTCGATGACGCGCGCGAACGCGGTGGCAAGGCGGTCGATGAGGTCGTCGTCGACGAACCGGACGCGTTCGGCCGGCTCGAGCGCGGCCACCTGGCCCGCCAGATGGTCGCTCGATAGCGAGGTCCAGAACTCGGGGTGACGCTCGGCTACCTCGAAGGCGGCCACCACGCGCGGGTCGAACCAACTACCGTTGCGCTCGGCCACCACGGCGCGGGCCGCTTCCCGCCCGCCCTCGCGATAGAAGATCTCGATGGTCTGTGCCAGGCTGGCGATGCGCGCCAACAGCGGGATGTCGTCGCCCGCCTTGCCGTAAGGGAAGCCGCTGCCGTCCACGCGCTCTTCGATGGCTCGGATGGCGTCGGCGGTTCCCTGCGAGAACCCGGTCTGCAGGGCGATGGCGCCGCCGCGTTCGCAGCGCAGGCGGAACATCTCCGCATGCCCGCCGCCGCGGCCGAGCGCCATGTCGACGACGTGCTTGGCGCGGCGGTGGAGTGGCGCCGCGCTGCCTGCGTTCTCCAGCACGAAGCGCGCGCCGTCGCGCTTGCCGCGCAGGTCCACCTTCTTGTAGGCGCGTTTGACCTGCAGGTCGTCCGCGCCGAAGAGGTGGTGGATCTTCGCGGCGTTGCTCGAGCCGCCGAGGTCTTTCAGCAGCAGCGCGTAGAACAGGTCGGAGCGGCTGCGGTCGTCGAGTTGGAACGCCTCGCCGATGCGCATGCCGAGGACGCAGGTGCGCAGCGCGTGGCCGGCAGGCTGGCCCTCGGTGATGTCGAGCGCCACCGACAGCGCAGCCACCACGTCCGACAGGCGGAGCGTTTCGGGCTGCACTGCGGGTGCTGCGAGCTCATGCTGGACAGCGATGTTCGTCTGCGGGAGCGCCACGGGCCGGGTGGCGGCGGCGCCGCGCAGCCGGCGGGTCCGCGTCGGGGTGCGACGAGTGTTCGGGTCCAGTGCCACGGGTCCACTCTGCCCCGCGAAGGCTTACGGGAAACTGACGGTGGAGTGAGAAGACCGACGGTCGGATGAAGAGGGCGCAAGGGACGAACATCCCTTGGAA
>CAZACZ010000021.1:0-16471 GCA_964483695.1 uncultured bacterium
CCTTGTAACCCACACTATGCCATGAGCGAAGTGAAGTTAACGTGATGGCAGTCGGCGGCTGGAACGGTCTACCGCAAAAGTCCCCGGGGACCCTTGGCAGGGTGTAGGGGGCGGGGTGGGGCCGCCCCGCGCCACCCCGACGACGCACTCGGCCGCCTACTCGCGGTAGATCCGCCACGCGTACAGCACGGCAAGCTTGAGCTCGGCCTTGGGGACGTCGCGCAGGCTCGCGTCCACCGCGTGCAAGTTCGGCTCGATGTAGAAGGGCATGACGTACGGGTCGTCGTGGATGATCTCCTGCACTTCCTTCAGGAGTCGTCCCTGCTCGGCTACGTCGGCGGTCGCGAACATCGCCTCGAGCCGCGCGTCGACTTCCGGGTTCACGTAGTGCTGGCTGTTGTTGAGGCCCTCCGAGTGGAACAGCCGGTACGCCCAGTCCGCGTTGGGAACCGGGAAGGTGGAGACGCGGGTGGGGAACGTCCCGGCCCGGGTCTCTTCCAGCCAACGACCGGTGCGCTCGGTGACGACGTACTCGACTTCCATCCCGATGTCCTGCCAACCGGCCTGCAGCACGAGGCCGATCTGTTCGCGGGCGGCGTTGCCGCGGTCGACGAGCACGTAGAACGACAGCCTCTGGCCGTCCTTCTCGCGCACCCCGTCGCCGTCGGTGTCGATCCAGCCGGCGTCGTCCAGGAGGGCGCGGGCGCGCTCGGGATCGTAGCGGTACGGCTCGATGTCGGGCTTGGGCACCCAGGTCAGGGTGTCGGGGATCATGCCGTCTTGGATGGGCACGAGGCCTCCCGCGATGCGTTCGACGATCGCTTCGCGGTCGATGGCGTACATCATCGCCTTGCGCACGCGGACGTCGCCGAAGATCGTCTTCCACGGCTCGACGTCGGCCATGTTGATGGCCATCATCACGTACCGCGTGCCCGCGGCCGTGAACGTCGTGAGGCGCGGGTTCGACGAGATCGGCCCCAAGTGGACGGGTTGGATCGCGAGCCAGTCTAGGTCCCCGGCGAGCGCCTGGGCTACGGCGGCGTTCTGATCGCGGACGATGACGTACTCGAGCCGGTCGATCCTGGGACGCCCGAAGAAGAACTGGTCGAACGCCTCCAGCACGATCCGGCTTCCGGCCTCGATGCGCGCCATGCGGAACGCTCCGCTTCCGACCGGCGAAGCGGTGTTGGCCTCCACGGCATCGGAGAGCTTGGCGTAGCCCTCGTAGACGTGCCGCGGCAGGGGCTCGAAGCCGCCGGACGAGAGCACGTCCGGAAGAAGGGCGTTGGGTTCCTTCAGGACGATCTGGAAGGTGTGCTCGTCGATGACGTCCACCGACGCCCAGCTCTGCATCACCTGGTACCCGTTGGCCCCTTCGTCCGGATCGGCGATGCGGTCGTAGGTGAACTTCACGTCCTCGGCAGTGATCGGTACGAGGTCGTGCCAGACGGCGTCTGGCCGCAGGCGGAAGGTCCACGTCTTGAGGTCGTCGCTGACCTCCCACGACTCCGCCAAGTACGGCTCGGTCGCGAACGTCTCCGGGTTCACGGCCGCGATCGGTGCGTACAGGGCGCCCGTGACGGTCTGACCGTTGAGCTCGATCGGCAGGACCGGGTTGAACCCTTCTGGCATCGCTTGCAGCGCGATGCGAACGACCTGTCCTCGGTCGCCTTGGGCCAGCGTGAGACCGGTTGCGGCAAGGGCGACGGTCGCTAAGATGGCGACCCCGAGCCGGACCAACGCGCGATGGGGTGGCAGCCTCGACATGCAGACCTCCTCGGAGTGCGTCCGGCCCACGGACGTGTCGGGTGAGCCGAGCGGTCATCGCGCCCGCCTGGCGACGCGCGGCGGCGACGATTGCCTTAATGTCATAGCACAATGTGGTATGACGGCGATAGATGGAACCAGCCGCGATCGAGCCAGAGGCGGTCGAGCAGCAACGGGACGCCGGACGGATCCTCCGCGTCGATGTCGACGTCCATCAGGGGATCCCGTCGTCGTTCTGGTCTCGCTTGCCGCGCCCCTGGTCGGGGATGCGTGCGCCCACGGGCCCGTCGTGGCCGGCCGGGGCGCTCGGCCACACCGGCTATCGCACCGACGTCCACACGATGGAGGGAGCCCATCACGACCAGCACCCGCGCGACGTCGTCGAGCGGCTGCTCGAGCCATACGGCATCGACGTCGCCATCCTCACGGGCAACGCCGGCGCGCTCGGCATCAACACGCATCCGAACGCCCGCTTCGCGTTGGCGTTCGCCCAGGCGTACAACGATTGGCTCATCGAGGAGTGGCTGCCGTACGATCGCCGCCTGCGCGGCTCGATCCTGGTGGCTCCGAACGACGTGGCAGGATCGGTGCGGGAGATCGAGCGTATCGGGAAGCAGCCTGGCGTGGTGCAGGTGCTCCTGTCCGCGAGCGCTCCAAGGTTCTACGGGGATCCGAGCTACTGGCCGATCTACGAAGCGGCCGCGGCCATGGGTCTGCCGGTGGCCATCCATCCCACCGGCGGCAGCACGGTGCCGCCTACACCGATGGGCTGGCCCGCGACGTACCTCGAGAACCACACGCTCATCACCGTCGGGTACCTGCAGCATGTCGTGAGCCTGGTCGGTCAGGGCGCGTTCGAGGCGGTCCCGGGCCTGCGCTTCGTGTGCGTGGAGGGTGGCGTCACGGCGTTCGCGCCGATCTTCTGGAGGATGGAGAAGAACTGGAAAGCCGTGCGCGCCGAGGTGCCGTGGCTGACCCGATCACCTCGCGAGTACCTCGGAGAGCGGCTCTTCTTCAGCACGCAACCGATCGAAGAGCCGGGCAGCACCAGGCTGCTTCACGAGCTGTTCGTGGAGCTTCGCGCGGAACGCAGCCTCCTGTACGCCTCGGACTGGCCGCACTGGGACTTCGATGACCCCGTTGCGGCGCTTCGCGGACTGCCTCCTTCGCTGACCGAGCGCATCCTCGCGGGCAACGCGGTCGAGGTCTATCGCCTGCAGCAGGCGGACGCGCGAGCGGTACCATGAGCAGCGTGGATCCGCCGGTGCACGAGTTGGTTCCGTCGTTGCGAATTCACGGCGATAGTGCCATCCCGATCTACTTGCAACTCAAGCACCAGTTGAGTTACCTCATCACGACGTCGAAGATCGTCGGAGGAGCGAAGCTACCCACGGTCCGCGCGCTCGCCGCGGCGCTGTCGATCAACCCCAACACGGTGAACCAGGCCTACCGCGAGTTGCAGGCCGAGGGCCTAGTGGAGTCGTACGCGGGCCGCGGCTCGTTCGTGCGGAAGTTCGCGGACGCCAGCGCCGCCGAGCAGGCCCGCCTGACACGGCTCACCGAGGTGCTGCGCGACGCTCGTCGCAAAGCGACCTCGCTCGGGTTCGACGATGCCGCGATCATGCAGCACCTCGAACACCTCGCGAGCTCCGAGGTTGCCCGCTGTCACGTGCTCTTCGTCGACCGGATGCCGCACATCGCCGCGAAGTACGCGGCGCGCCTCGAGCACCACGTGGGCCAGCGCATCCTGGCGACGGCGCTCACCGTCGACGCCATCGAGACACGGAGCGCACGCGCACGCCGGGCGTTGGCCGAGGCGCACTACGTCTTCGCGTTCGCCCGCAACGTGCCGGTCCTCGAGCGTCTGCTCGACGAAGCGCACGACATCGTGACGATCGTCTCCGAGGTCGTGCCCGAGACGGTCCGCGTCTTGCGCGAACTCGACCCGGACGCGAGGGTGCTGGTGCTGGCCGAGGAGCTCTACGTCCACGCCGCGCTGAACCTGATCGCGAACTACAGCCCGTTGGACGCCAACCGCGTGCCGGCGGTCGTGGTGAGCGACGTAGCCGACGTGCGGGCTGCCGTGCCCGGCGCAGACGTCGTGCTGTACACGTTCGGCGTGCGCCAACTGGTGGAGCAAGTGATGCTCGAGGTGCCGGCGCACGAACTGGTCTTCGACATCGGACCGGACTCCGTTGCCAAGCTCCGGCGGATGTTCGCGGTCGCGTCCGCCTGACGGCGTTCCCGGCGCCGGCCGAACGCGCGGCGCACCGGTGCGCGCGGCACGGCGGCCGTGTGCGCGGCGCGGTGCCTACACGTGCACGTACACGGTGGATGCCCGCACGCTGACGTCGAAGCGCTCGGCCCGGGCGGCGTCCGGCCCAGCGAGATCCGGCGCTTCCACGGCCACGCTCGTGTCGTACCTGCGGACGCGGCACGCCTCCGGAGCGAACAGAGAACGGCCGGTCGTGACGTCGAACTCCCACCCATGCCATGGGCAGCGAAGGACCCGCCCTTCGAGGCCGAAGACGTAGGAACCGGGGGACGACGGGAGGGTCGTGTCCATGACGGGACCTTCGCACAACGGAGCGCCTTGGTGTGGGCAGAGGTTGCGTAGGGCGTAGAAGTCGTTTCCGACACGGAAGACCCCGATCGATCGCCCCTCGAGGTCGACGATGAGGCGCCCGCCGTCGGGGATCTGGTCGGTCGTGGCGACGGGGTGCGGGGTGGGGGCGTGGGTTCGGGTGCGGGGCATGGGTCAGGGTATAGGGTTACCGCTCTTGAATCCTGGACCGTCGAACCGAAGGGCCGTATGGGCGCGGACGAAGGACCTTGTCCGCGGGGCGTAGGCACTGGGGGCAAGTGGTGGGATTGGGAAGCGCGGTGTGCGGGGATGGTCTGGAACCGCGAACCCGCTCAGCGCACCTTGGCTCGGGAAGCGCCTCACGCCCGCCGCCCCACCCTCCGCGCCCTGCTGCTCCGCGCCGCGTCCAGTGCCAGCTTCACGGCTGCCGCTGGCCCGTCGGCCACGAGGATCGGGATGCGCCGGCGCTCATCCAGGTAGCGGCCCTCTACCAGGATCGGAATCAGCCGGTCCGCCCAGCCCCCGCTGCCGCGCACGACCACGACCGCGGTGCCTTCGGCGTAGGCGATCGTCACCTCGTTGAGCGTGCCAGCGCCGCCGCCTACCATCACGAGCGCGTCGCATCCGCGGGCGAGCACCAGGTTCCGGCCGCGTCCGAGGCCCGTGGTCAGCGCGATGTCGAGGTACGGGTTCGCGTCGGTAGCGTCGAGGCCAGGCAGTAGGCCGAGGGTGAGCCCCCCTGCGTCGCGTGCGCCGCGGGCAGCGGCCTCCATCACGCCCCCTTGGCCACCCGTGACGGTCACGGCGCCTTGTTCGGCGATGGCCCGACCTACGGCCTCGGCGAGGCGCTCGGTGGCGGGCGCCAACGGGCCGGCGTCGTCATGGATCCCTTGGCCGATGACGCCCAGGGTGAACAACCGGCCGGGCCCGGCGACGTTGCTCACGATCCTCGCTCCGCGCGGATGGCGTCGAGGATGGTGCGCCGGCAAGCTTCGGCATCGACGTCCATGGCCACGTCGACGTCTCCTCCAGCGGGCACCCCGGCTGCCGTCCTGCGGTCGATGACGGTCATGCCGCGTGTCCAGCGCCCGTCGAGTTCGACCCGTACCCGGTGCCGCTCGAACGTGAACAGGTGTGGATGGGTGACCGCCAGCACGGCACATGGGTCGTGAAGCGGTCGGCGCGGCTGACCGGTGGTGCGCTCGTAGGCCTTCAGGGTGTGGCGCAGGAGGTTCGCGTAGAACGCTGCCACCGGGTCGGCCGTTCGGGCGAGGACGGCGAGGTCGGTTGGCTCGAAGACCACCCTGCGCGTGATGTGCAGGCCGATCATCGTCTTCTTCACGGGGGCGTCGAACACGATCGCAGCGGCCTCGGGGTCGGTCCACACGTTCGCTTCGGCCACCGGCGACCGGTTGCCGACGTCGATGGTGCCGCCCATGATGACGAGATCACGTATCCGCGCAACGATGTCCGGTGCTCGCTCGAAGGCCGTGGCGACGTTCGTGAGCGGCCCGGTGGCGACGAGCGTCACGTCGTCGAGGGTGCGGAGCAGCTGCGTCAGCGCGTCGACGGCGTGGCTCGCGCTGGCGCGGCGAGTGGGCTCCGGGTACGGGCCTCCGCCGAAGCCGTGCGCCCCATGGATGGTGCTGGGGCGCTCCACCTCGGACCCGTTCATGGGCAGGGCGCAGCCCGCATGTACCGCCAAGTCCAGACCAAGGACCTCCACGACGCGCAAGGCATTGCGCGTCGTGTCTTCGACGGCGGCGTTCCCGGCCACGGTGGTGATGGCCTGGATGTCGGCGAAGCGACTGGCGACGAGGATCGCCAGCGCGTCATCGTCGCCCGGGTCGCAGTCGAGGATCAGCCTAGGCACCATCGGTCGCGGGCGTCGCGTGCTCGGCTCCCAGGCGCTCCAGCACGTCAGCGAGTTCGGCGACTTGCGCCCCGGTGAGCGGCTCTTGCGGTGGGATCGGGTCGCCGACCTGGTACCCGAGGTGGTTCAGCCCGGCCTTGACGCAGCTCGCGAGCTGGAAGCGTAGGAATAGGTCGCTGAGCTCCGAGAGGCTCGTCTGCAACGCCAACGCCTCGTGGATCCGGTCCTCGCGCACGTGCTCGAAGAGCGCGATCAGCGGCCGCGGGAGCAGGCAAGCAGGACCCGACATGATGCCAAGACCGCCGAGTTGGAGGACCGTGACGGGAAGGTGGGCGGAGGCGGCGAAGAGGCCGAGGCGGTCCCCGAAGCTTCGTTTCATGCTCAGCAACCGCGAGGTGTTGCCCGATGCGTCTTTCAAGTAGCGCACGTTGGGTGCGGCGAGCATGGACTCGATGGCCCCGATGGGGATGGCGTATCCCTGCAACGCAGGGTTGGTGTAGACGACGATCGGCAAGTCCACCGCACGTGCTACGTCGACGTAGAACCGCGCGATGCTGCTTGCGGTCGGTGGGAAGTACGGGTTCAGCGTCACGACCAAGCCGTCGGCCCCCAGCTCCGCGAAGCGCCGAGCTTGCCGTGCGGCGTCGTGGGTGGCGGCGGCCGCGACGCCGGGCAATACCGGCACGCGGCCCACAGCGGCGTCGACGGTGACGGCGACGATCTCGTCGCGCTGGTCCTGCGTCAGATAGGCGAACTCACCGGTACTGCCCAGCGGTGTCAGGCCGTGCACGCCGGCCTCGATCAAGCGGTCGATCAGGTGCCGCAGCGGACGCTCGAGTACGTTGCCGTCGGGTCCGACCGGGCTGACGAGGTACGGGATCACCCCGTGGAACGACTGACTTGCCATGGGTCCTCCGTCATGTGAGGCGGTCCGCGCGATCAGCCGCGCTTCGCGAGGGCATCACGAACGCCGTCACCGATCATGTTCAGCGAGAGTACGGTCAAGAAGACCGCGATGCCAGGGAAGATCGCGAGGCCCGGGGCGAACAGGATGGCGTCCATCCCGTCGCGCAGCATCAGACCCCAACTGGGCGTGGGTGGCTGAGCGCCAAGCCCGAGGAAGCTCAAGGTGGCTTCGATGCGGATGGCCGCAGCCGCCCACAACGTTGCCATCGTCGCGATGGAACTGAGCACGTTGGGCAACACGTGACGTGTGACCACGCGCATCCGAGAGAGGCCAAGCGCCCGAGCGGCCTCGACGAAGGGGGCGTCGCGCACGGCCAGGGCGTCGCCCCGTGCGAGTCGCACGAAGCGGGGGAAGAACGCGATGGCGAGCGCGATGATCACGTTCGACGTGCCGGGACCGAAGATCACCAGCACGAGCGTCCCGATGAGCACCGACGGGAACGACAGCACACCGTCGGCGACGCGGCTGACGAGTCGATCCGTCCGGCCGCCAAGTTCGGCAGCCCACAGGCCGACGAACGTGCCCGCCAGGGCGGCGATCGCGATCGCCGCTAAGCTGGTGGTGAGCGAGACCCGGCTGCCGTAGACGATCCGAGATAGCACGTCGCGGCCGAACGCGTCGGTGCCGAGCCAGTGCTCCGCACTTGGGCCCGCGAGCCGACCGGACGACTGCGCGGTAGGGCCGTACGGAGTGACGTACGGGGCGAGTAGCGCGAGCGCTACCAGCGCGAGGAACAGGGCGGCGCCGATGATCGCGGTCCAGTCCCGACGCCGGGTCGGTGCCCCCGCGCCCGCGTCGTGGCGCCCGCGCCGTCGGCGGTGCCTGACGGCGGGACTACTCATAGCGGATGGCCGGGTTCACGATCCCGTACGCGACGTCGGTGAGCAGGTTGATGAGGGCGATGGAGACGGCGTACACGACGAGCGTGGACTGCAGTACGGCGAAGTCGCGGTTGAAGATCGAGCCGATCAGCAAGCGGCCGATGCCAGGTCGCGAGAAGACGATCTCGAGCACGATGGTGTTGCCCAGGATCAGGCCCATGTTCAGGCCGACGACAGACGTGACGGGGATCAGAGCGTTCCGCAGACCGTGCTTGAACGACACTAGCCGCGGCGGCAGGCCCTTGCTCTTCGCGGTACGAAGGTAGTCGCTCGGCAGCACTTCGAGCATGGAGGCTCGAGCGATGCGCATCACCACGGCGGCGGTGGGAAGGCCGAGCGCCAGCGCCGGCATCACCAGCCGTAGAGCGACGTCGGCAGGATCGTTCCACTCCCCGGCACCGCGCATCGGAAGCCAACCGAGTCGAAGCGAGAAGAGCAGGATCAGCACGACGCCGAGGTAGAAGTCCGGGATCGAGAAGCCGAACAGCGCGAAGCCGCGGCTGGCGCCGTCGATCCAGCTGCCATGACGCAAGGCGGCAAGGACGCCGACGGAGATGCCGATGACCAGGCTCACGAGCGTCGCAGCGAGCATGAGGGCGATGGAGTGCGGGACGGCGCGCGCGAGGGCCGTGGCGACCGAGGACCCGTCGACGTACGACCGGCCGAAGTCCAGGCGGGCCAAGCCGACGATGTACTCGGCGTACTGCACAAGAAGCGGACGGTCGAGACCCCAGCGCGCCTCGAAGGCGGCGATGGCGTCCGGGGTGGCCCGGTCGCCGAGGACGGCGATAGCCGGGCCACCCGGCACCAATCGAAGCAGGAAGAACACGACGGTCACGAGCACCAGCACCAGCGGCAGGATGCCGATGAGTTTGCGGACGTAGAACGTCATGGCAACGGGCTTCCATCCGACTCGAGGCGCGGCGGGGTCGTGACCGTCACGAGGCTAGCGGCGCAGGATGCGCGTGGTCTCCCAGATCTCGACACCGTCGACGACGGTGCTCTCGAGCGTGTACCCGAGGTCGACTTCTGGGCGCAGGGCGAAGGCGATCTTCACGACGTGGCTCGGGAAGACCGGCATGTCTTCGAGCAGCTTGAGTTGCGCGGCGGTCCAGGCTGCTTGCTGCTCGGCCGGATCCAGGGTGGCCTGAGCGGCCAGCACGTACTCGTCGATGCTGTCGATCACGCCGTCGCCATCGACGTCGCTGTGCCCGTAGTGCGCGAAGTTGAGCGCGCCGTCCGAGGTGTACCAGTCCACCAGCCAGTCGTTGGGGTGGGGCGCCTTCACGCCACCGTACGGGATCAGAGCTTGGGCCTCGGAGCGGATCCGGGCGTGGTAGGTGGGGTGGTCGACGGCCGTGTAGTTCACGATGATGCCGGCTTCCGCCCAGAGTTCCTTCCAGATCTGCAGCGGGTTGTTGTAGTCGGGGTTCTCGCTCGCGAGGGCTTCGAGCTCGATCCCGTCCGGGTATCCCGCTTCCGCCAGCAGCGCGCGAGCGCGTTCGACATCGCGCTCGTAGCGCAGGTCCTCGGGCAGGTCGTCGACCGACAGCGCCCCGGTCACGTACGGCGGCACGTTGGTGTACATCGGCATGGCGGTGTCGCCGTAGAAGTCCATCACCGCGTCGCGGCCCAAGGCATAGGCGAAGGCCTTGCGGACGCGCACGTCGTCGAACGGCTCGACTTCCATGTTGAACATCAGGATCAACTGGCCGGGAGCCGAGAAGCCGAGCTGCATGCCGGCGTTCGTGACGGTGCGGGACCACTCGGGGGACACCGCGCCGCGGATGACGTCCACTTCACCGTTGATGAGCGCGAGCGTGCGCGCGGTGAGGTCGGGCATCAGCAGGTAGTCGACCCGTTCGATGATCGGCGTGCCGCGCCAGTAGGCGTCGTTGCGCACGAGGTGCATGACCTCGCCAGGCACGACCTCGTCCACCATGAACGGCCCCGAGCCGATGGGCCGTAGCGAGTACGCGTCCTGTCCCATCTCTTCGAGCGCTGCCTTGGAGACGATCCACCCGCCGTACTTGTTCGCGACCTTCGTCAGGAAGAAGGCGTCCGGGGACGCAAGGCGGACCACGACGGTGTAGGGGTCGGGCGTCTCGATCGCCTCGATGCCTTGGTACGAGCCCGCGACGACGGACCCTTCGGCCGCGGCGCGTTCGAGCGAGAACTTCACGTCGGCAGCGGTCAGTTCGCCGTACCCACGATGGAACTGCACGCCCTGGCGAAGCTGGAACGTCCAGACACTACCGTTCTCGGTGGCCTCCCACGATTCGGCGAGGCCGGCCTCGATCTCCTCTAGGCGCGGGGAGCCGGGGGCGAAGCGAACGAGCGAGTCGAAGACCATGTTCTGGACCGGGAAGCTGATGTTGTTCGCGCCGAGCGACGGATCGAGCGGCGGGAACTGCCGCCCGTCGGTGGCGTAGCGCAGTACCTGCGATTCGGCGAGTTCCGTCTGAGCCAGCGCCGTTCCCATGGCCATCGAGAGCACGGCCAGGACGGCGGAGAGCGTGAGTAGGAAGTGGCGTCTCGGGTTGCGTGGTCGGATCGTCATGCGGACCTCCAGAGGTCGGGGGGGTCGTGCCTGTGGCGGTTCGGTCGGGGTGGGGGGTCGTGGTCCGGGGGGTCCTCCTTCCAGGGCTGCGCGTTCGCATCCAGGGCGGTCAGCGTAGTTCGACCAACTTGCCGTACAGCTCGGGGCGTCGATCGCGGAGGGGGAACCGTTTGCGGCGAGCGGCTTCGATCCGGGCCAGGTCGATGTCCGCCGTGAGGACGGCCTCTTCGGCTTCGATCGAGGCGACGACCTCACCGTCGGGAGCCACCGCCAGGCTGTGAGCGACCATCTCGTGATGCTCTTCGTCGGCGCGGCCGGTGAGTCCGATGCCTAACAGCCAGACGCCGTTCTCGTAGGCCCGAACTCGACAGATCTGACGCCACATGTCCGCCAGCGCACGCGGGGCGCCTGCGGGTACGAGCACCAGCTCCGCCCCGCTCAAGGCCAACGCGCGGAAGCCTTCCGGGAAGTCGCGGTCGTAGCAGGTCTGGATGCCTAGGCGCCCGAACGGGCTGTCGAAGACGGGGAAGTCGTAGCCAGGACGGAAGTAGAACTTCTCCCAGGCCGTCAGCGACCACGGCACGTGGACCTTCCGGTAGCTTCCCGCCACGTTGCCGTCGCCGTCCAGCAGGACCGAGGTGTTGTGGTAGATGCCAGGCGCCGCGCGTTCGACGATGGGAGCGAGAACCCACGCGCCCACTTCCCGCGCCGTGACGCCGATGCGCTGGAGGGTAGGGCTGTCGTGCAGGTCCTCCCCCAGGTCCCAGTAGCTCGGGTCGGCGTGGGTGGTGTGGGAGAAGTAGCCGGTGTTGAACATCTCGGGCAGGCAGATCAGGCTCGCGCCCGCGGCGCCCGCCTCACGGATCATGCGCTGCGCCTTGGCGACGTTGCCGTCGACGTCGCCTACGGTCGCGCTCATCTGCACGGCGGCTGCGCGGAACGTGCGTTGATTCTGGTTCATGGTGCGGTGGCTCCTCTGTGGATGTGGGGTCTCGCCGTAGCGGGTCGTCAGGCCGGTCTCGTCGGGATGGCGGACCCGTGGTCCGCAAGGAAGCGCATCGTTGCTGCGGCGCTGGGCAACGATGGGGTGGCGCCATGTCGGGTAGCGGTGAGGGCCCCGGCCGCGTTGGCGATCCGCACGGCCGAGTCGAGCGGGTGCCCGGCCAGCAGCGACGCGGCCAGGTTCCCGACGAAGGCGTCACCTGCGCCCGTCGTGTCGACCGCGTCGACGGCATGGCCCGGTATCCGGCTCGCCAGCCCCCCGCTGCTCCAGGCAGCGCCGTTCGCTCCGAGCGTGATGATCGCGGCGCTGCTCGCGGCGGCAAGTGCGTTCACGGCACCCACCGGATCGTCTAGGACGGCGCGCGGGGTGGTGCGCAGCTGTGCGGCAGCTTCCACCTCGTTGACCACCAAGACGGACGTCTGCGCCAGCACCGCCGCTGGGAGGGGTACCCAAGGGGCTAGGTTCATCACCACCTGGGCGCCGACGTCCGTGGCTGCCGCCGTCACGGCCACGATGGTCTCCGGAGGCGTCTCGCCTTGGAGCACCACGACGTCGCCGACCGTGAGCAGGTCGGTGGGGATGGAGTCGGGTAGCAGTTGGGCGTTGGCACCCTGCACGACGCAGATGGCGTTCTCGCCGGACGCCGCGACCTGAATGAACGCACGCCCGGTAGGCGACCCGCCGATGGCGCGAACGGCGGACGTGTCCACGCCGTTGGCGCGAAGCGTTTCGAGCGCGATCCGACCGTCCTGGTCTTCACCGATGCGGCCGACCATCGCCACCGACGCGCCGGCTCGTGCGATGGCGATGGCTTGGTTCGCGCCCTTACCCCCCGGGTGGACGGCGTAGCCGGTGGCCACGACGGTCTCGCCCGGTAGGCACAGGTGCTCGACGCTGGCAACGTGGTCGACGTTGATGCTGCCGATCACGACGGCTCTTCCCGATCGGGCGGTGGTCATGGTCTGGCTCCGGGGGCCGCCGAGTCGTCCGTCGTCGGAGCGACCGAAGAGCGTGCGCATAGCTCCACCGCCAGCGAGACGCTGCGGACCTCGAGTTCCGGGTGCTGCATGCGTGCGAAGAGCAGGCGCAAGGCTTCGGCTGCGAGTGCCGACACCGGCTGACGCACCGTGGTGAGGGGTGGTTCGTGAAGCTGGGCGAAGACGATGTCGTCGAAGCCGATCACCGATACGTCTTCGGGAACTCGCATGCCAAGGTCGCGCAACGCCCGCGTGACGGCGATGGCCTGCAGGTCGTTACCGCAGACGACCAGCGTCACGGAACGCTCGGCGAGCCTGGCGACGGTCTCGCTGCTCAAGGTGAGGCCGAACGGCTCGGACGTCTCCCACCGGATGCGCAGCCCAGCCTCGGTGCATGCCAGGATGCCGTCGCGTCGCGCCCGGGCGCTGGAAAGGTTGAGTGGCCCGGAAACGTGCCCGACGTCGCGGTGGCCGAGCGCGAGCGCGTGCTGCGCCAACAGGCGTCCGCCCATCTCGTGGTCGGCTCGGACCGAGTCGTACCCTTCGATGCGTCGGTCGACGATCACCACCGGAGCGGACGGGCGCAGGTCCACCTCCTCCGCGACGGGTACCCACACGATGCCGTCCACGCCGTAGGCGTCGAGTGCCATGACCGCGTTCCGCTCTTCGGCGCGCGACTCGTTCGTGTCCATCAGGAGTAGTGCGTAGCCGCGCTCGCGCGCGTGCGCTTCGAGGTGCTTCATCAGTCCAGGGAAGAACGGGTTGGCGATGTCGGGCGCCAGGACGCCGATCGTCTTCGACTCCCCGGTCCGCAACGCCCGAGCCGCACGGTTCGGGCGGTAGTCGAGCTCCGTGGCGGCACGCCGCACCCGGCGCTCGATCTCCGGGGAGAATCGTTTAACCCCGCGGAGGATGAGCGATACCGTTGCTACAGAAACGCCTGCGCGCCTCGCAACGTCCGAGAGTGACGCCATTCCGCCTCCGTTGGTGAATCGTTTAACCAGGTCAGTCTAGGGGGGTGGGTCGGGAAAGTCAATGCGGTGTTGGCGCGACGTCGCGTGAGGCGCCGCTTCCGCAGGGTGGTTCCTTGCTCGCGGATGTGGATCGACAAGCTCCCTTTGTTTGCGCCACGTGCCGCCACAGCCAAGGTCGTGCTCGGGGCGAAAGGCGGATGACGTTCGGCGCGTTCTTTCTTGCAGGCAGCTACTAGGTGCCGGCAGCTGCCTCCTTGACCAGCGGCTGCAAGATCGCGGCGATGAACTGGCATGTTGAACCCAGCTCGATGGCGTCCGGCGCGGCCCTTCTGCGGAAGGCCTCCCACTGCTTTGCCTTCTCGCCGTCGTTCCAGAAATCGCTCGTGAATATGATGGACTCCGGCTCGAGGTAAGTCCCTCGGTGCGCGAACGTTCGTGCAATCGCGCCACGGATCTCGTCTTTCGCCACGGGGAAGTGGCGGAGGATGTACCACAGGTCGTACAGGTCCTTCATGCGCGAGGTTGCGATGCCCCGCGCCATGAGCGCCTCGAGTTTCTCCGCGATGACCGTCGCGAGCGGGTAGCCGTTCATGACCGGTGCCGGTGAGCCCAGCAGCGTCGGGAACTCCACGCGAACGATCCCTGGGGTGATCACATCGCCGAAGCCGATATCCATCTGCAGCGGGACCTTCGCTGTTCCGAGTCGTGCCGTCACATGGACCCGGACTCCGCCATGTTCGGCACCGTCGCGGATGGTCTCGCCGCGCAGGGCGGACGTGTCGAAAGTGACCCCGTCGTCATCGACCGGTGTCGCACAGACGTCGCGGATCACGGTCACCATCGCGTCAGGGTCAGCGCTTCCTGTGTCCAGGAAATCGATGTCGCGCGTCGGTCGGTGGTGCGCCCCTGTGTGGACCACGAGGAGTTGCGCGCCCTTCAGCACGAAGCGTTCGGCGTGTGCTGACCGAGAGACGCGGTAGAGGAGCCGTTCTGCGCAGTATCGGTCGAGCAGGGCGTTGACGTCTTGTTTCGCCGACCGCGCAAGGTTGGCCAGCCGGGCGTGAACACTCGCGGCAACGTTCTTCACGATGCGACTGCCTCCAGGTACGGGCGCATGACCTTCTCGACTCGATCGACTCGGCTGTAGTGGTGGAGGGCCGTGATGTCTCGGAGTGGGCTTCGCCAATAGGCCTGTAGGGCTTCGATGGCCACGTCCAGTCCGACACGGTTCCGGAACTTGAACAGGTCCGCGATCGTCTTGCTCGGTTCGAAGATCCGGAGAGTGCCGCCGGCTACGCTCTCGTAGCGGACGCCTGCGCCCAGTGACGGCCCCGACATGCGTACGATCTCGAGCCTGGCGTTGGCGCTGGTCGGCGTCGAGGCGTGGGCCGGAAGTGCGAGCCACACGTGATGGGGTCGCTGGGTTCCCAAGTCGTAGAAGCGGAGGGCTGATAGCAGGCACACGACCCCTTTCGGCACCTGCTTCGTGACCTCGAGCAAGGTCGTGTGCTCGTGTTGTGGCGCTGCGCGGCGCGTGTAGAGCCCGCGAGCGATGCGTTCGAGTTCCCCGGAGCGCACCAACCTGGTGAGATAGACCGTGGGGATCCCGGCACGCGCTATGTCACGTGCGCGGATGAGACCGAGTCGATCGACGAGGTCGAGGAGGTTGGCTTCGTGCTCGGACACGTTGTTGGAAGTGTACTACAGATGTGAGTAAGTGTAGTGGAAAGGCAACACACGGATCCGGTGGCGCGACACGCCTCGCGCACTCTATCGCGGTGCTTGGCGACAGGGACATCCGGCGACCCGGGAAGCAAGAAGTGCTGGCCCTGCGACAACCTCCCCGCTCCACCGGTCCATGCTGTACCCATGACCCCACCCACCCCCCACGACACTGCCCACGACACCCTCTCCCACCTCGACACCCCCACCATCGCCATCGACCTCTCCATCGCCGAGCACAACATCACCAAGCTCCAGGCCTACCTGGACGCTCACGGCATCGCGAACCGCCCCCACATCAAGACGCACAAGCTGCCCCTCCTGTCCCGCAAGCAAGTCGACGCCGGCGCCAGTGGCATCACCGTCCAGACGCTCGGCGAGGCCGAGGTGATGGCCGCTTCGGGCATCCGCGACATCCTTGTCACGTACAACCTCATGGGCGACGCCAAGGCCGCGCGCTTGGGCCGCTTGGCGCGCCTGGTGGACGTGCGCGTGGCGATCGACAACGAGGTGGCGTTGGCGACGGTGGCGCAGGGCGCCGCGCTGGCGGGGCGCACTGTCGGCGTGCTGGTGGAGTTCGAGTCGGGCAAAGAGCGCCAGGGAGTGCTCGAGCCGGCCGAGGCGCTGGCGTTGGCGCGCCGCATCGAGGCCGCGCCGCACCTGGAGTTCGTGGGGCTCTTGACCTACCCGTCATCCAGCGCGGTGGCGCCGTGGGTGGCGCGGGCGCGCGAGGCGTTCGCGGAAGCGGGCATCCCCATCCGGGTGGTGTCGGCTGGTGGCACGCCGCGGATGTTCCACGCGCACGAGATCGAAGGCGTCACCGAGTACCGCGCGGGCACGTACGTCTATCACGACCGCAAGAGCGTGGCCGGCGGCGTGGCCGCGTTGGAGGAGTGCGCGCTTCACGTGCACGTCACCCTCGTCAGCAAGCCCACCGCCGACCGCGGCGTGATCGACGCCGGCTCGAAGGTGCTCACGAGCGACCTGGTGCCGGCCTCGATGGGCGAGGGCTACGGCCTGATCCTCGAGTACCCCGAGGCGGTGATCCGCGAGCTGTCCGAGGAGCACGGCGTGGTGGACTTCCGCGCGTGCGCCAAGCGTCCCGCGATCGGCGAGCGGCTGCGCGTGCTGCCGAACCACGTCTGCCCCGTCAGCAACCTCGT
>CAZACZ010000021.1:16571-27976 GCA_964483695.1 uncultured bacterium
CCGCTTCGCTGAAGGGCCAGACCACGCAGGTCCTGCAGAAGATCGAGCGGCTGCTGCAGAGCCTCGGGAGCGACACGTCGAAGCTCCTCACGGCCATGGTGTACATCACCGACATGGACCGGAAGGCCGAGATGAACGAGGCCTGGACGGAGTACTTCGCGCCGGAGGCGATGCCCACCCGGGCGACGATCGGGGTGGCGTCGCTCGGCGACGGGATCCTGATCGAGGTGGTGTGTACGGCGGCGCGGTGAGGGCCGCCCCGGATCGAGGTCGACGATGACGACACGGCGCTACGCGGTAGGCGGCATCTCGCAAGCGTCCAACAGCTTCTGCGGTTTGGTCGCGACCATGGGCGACTTCGTAGCCCGCGGCGGCTACTTGGAGCGCGGCCGCACCATCCCGCCCGCGAACCGCGGCACCGACACGGTGATGGGCGGCTTCCTCGCCGAGCTCGACGCCCACGGCGACGAGGTCGTGCCGACCCTCAACGGCTGCGCCTGCGCGGGCGGCCCGCTCGACCTGCAGACCTACGAGAAGCTGCGCGACGAGCTCGTCTACCGCGTCGCCGGCGCCGCCCCGCTGGACGGCGTGCTGCTGGCGCTGCATGGCGCCATGCTGGCCGACGGCTACCCCGACCCGGAGGGCGACGTCCTGCAGCATCTGCGAAAGATGCTGGGAGGCGTGCCCATCAGCATCGTGCTCGACCCTCGCGCCAACGTCAGCGAGGGCATGGTGGAGCTGGCGGACGTCGTGGTGATCGCGAAGCCGCACGTACGGGGCGGCGCGGCCGCGGCGGGGGCGAAGGCAGCGCGGCTGCTGCGCACCGTCGTCGAGGGCGGGTCCACGGTGCACAAGGCGTTCGTGCCCCTGCCGCTGATGGTGCCGGGGTTCGGCACGCGCGCAGCAGGCGCCGCAGGCGCCTGGACCGGGCTCGAGCGGCAAGCCGCCGCCATGGCGGAGCGCGACGCGAACCTCCTCGAGCTCGGCGTCGTAGCGGGCTTCGCGTACGCCGACACGCCGTGCGCCCGCGCCGGCGTGCTCGCTTGCTCCGCCGCCAGCGCGGCACACGCCCGGCAGGCGGCCACCGCCATGGCCCGCGCGTCGTGGGCCGAACGGCGCGCCTTCCTGGGTGACGGCGCGGCGCCCGAGCCCGCGTTGACGCGCGCGCTGCAGGCCGGCCGCCCGAGCATCCTCCTCGACGTCGCCGACGACCCGGCCAGCGGCGGCGCCGGCGACACGCCGACCCTGCTTCGGATGGTGCTCGAGCGCGATCCCGAAGCCGCATTCGTCGGTATCCTCCACGACCCGGAGGCCACGGCGCAGGCGTTCGCGTTGGGCCAGGGCATTGCTGGCGCGTTCACCATCGGTGGCAGGGCGAACCGGCAGCACGGTGAGCCGGTGGTCGTGGAGGCCGCCGTCGAGACCCTGAGCGACGGCATCTTCGTGCGCTCCGGGCCGATAGCGCGCGGCAAGGAGGAGGTGCTCGGCCGCACGGCGCTACTGCGTGTCGGCCGCGTGCACGTCGCGGTGAGCGACGGGCGCGCGAGCGCCAACGATGCCGCGCTCCTGCGCATGCTCGGGGTGGACGCCGCCTCACAGCGGCTCCTGGTGCTGAAGGCGCGCGGCCCGCTACGCGACGCGTTGGGGATGCCCAGCGCCGACGAGGCCGAGGTCGAGGCGCCCGGGGCGGCGCCGAGCGACGTCACCCGGTTGCCGTTCGCGCACCTGGTGCGCCCGATCTTCCCGCTCGATCCCGACGTGGCGCCTACCGACCTGCCCTGAGCGACCCGGGCCTCACCCCGCGCCCCACTCCGTGCCTCACCCCGTGCCTCACCTTGCGCCTCACCCCGCGCCTTACCCCGCGCTGGCCGCCTCCACCGCCGCCGCGATCGACAGCGCCAGGTGCTCCTGGCCCGGCCGGGTGACTACCATCAGCCCCACCGACAGCCCCGCGGCGGTGGTGTGCACCGGCACGCTGACGGCGGGCGCTCCGAGGTAGTTCACCAGGCGCGCGTTGCGCACCGACGCGAGGTTGGCGCGGCCGAAGACGTCGTCGTCGCCTGCCAGCAACGGCGCGATGGGTGGCGGGAGGATTGGCACCGTCGGGGCGATCACCGCCGCCACGCCAGCGGTCACGGGCGCGCCGGGCGCCGCGTGTGCCCCTGCCGTGCGGCCCTCGCCGGCCACCTCGTCCCAGAACGCCCGCTTCAGCCGCTCCCGCTCCTCCAACAGCTCCAGGTACTCGCCGGCGGTACAGGCTGCAGAGGCAAGCAGACGCCGCACCACCCGAGGGTCCATGCGGCCGCCGAACCGCCGCGCCAGGCCCGCGTGGGCGGCGCCGTACTCGACCGAGTTGATGGAGTGCTCGCGGCCGTAGGTGGCGTCGATGCGGGCGATGCTCGGCGCTTCGCCGTGCCGCACCGTGGCGCCGAGCGCCTCCAGCAGCGCCACGCCGCGCTCGAAGCCGGTGCGCACCTCGGGGTCGAGGTCGTCTCGCAGGACGGTGGTGGGCGCGAACAACTCGAGACCCTGCACATCCGCCGCCACGAACCACCTGGGCGCCTCGCCGCGCATCGCCTGCCAGGCGTGCCAGGCATCCGCCACCGTCCGCGTGATGGGGCCGAGGGTGTCGTGCGTCGGGCACGCAGGCACCACGCCGTCCAGCGGCAGGCTGCGCTCCGTCGGCTTGAGCCCGACCAGGCCCGTGAACGCGGCCGGGATGCGCACCGAGCCGCCAGTGTCCGAACCGACGGCGAAGCTGGCTAGGCCGTACCCCACGCTGGCGGCGGACCCGGAGGACGACCCGCCGGTCACGCGCGAAGCGTCGAGCGGGTTGCCGGGGATGGGCGCGTGCTGGTTCAACCCGAGGCCGGAGAACGCCAACTCGGTCATCGTCGTCTTGCCCAGGAACACCGCGCCGGCGGCGTCGAGCCGCGCCGCGACGGGGCAGTCGGCGGTGGCGGCCGGCGCGTCCTCCAGCACGGCCGAGCCCGCCGAGGTGACGTCCCCTCGGGTGTCCATCAGGTCCTTCAGGGCGATCGGCACACCCTGCAGCGGCCCGAGGTCGACGCCGCGAGCGAACAGCGCCTCGGCGCGCGCCGCCTGTCGCATCGCCCGTTCGGCGGTCACCAGACGGAACACCGCCCCCTTCTCGATGCGCTCGAGCAGGTGCCGCGTGACCTCGGTGGGCGTGGTGCGTCGGCGGCGGTAGGCGGTGGCGAGCGAGAGGACGTCGAGGTCCAAGGTAGGGGCGTTCGGGGTAGGGGCGTTCGGAGCAGGGGCGTTCGCGTTAGGGGCGTTCTCGGTGGGTGCGTTCGCGTCGGGTGCGTTCGCGTCGGGCGCGTCCATGCGGGCTCCTTGATCGGGTCCAGGATAGGGGATGGTCACGGTGCGCCGGGCCAGGATGGCGGCCGTCCAGCGTGCCGACGACCGGATCCGTCGTGCCAGGATCCCGCCCGTTCAGCGTCGCATCGGCCACATCCGCTGCAGGACGCCTTCCCTCCACGGGCCTCGCCGGACTCGCGAGCAGCGGCGCGTTCGCCGGAATGTACGAACATTTCGCTCCCGCCGAGGCTTCGTGAAGAAAGCGCGTGCAGGACACGTCATGTTCGTTTCCAGCCACGCCGGCGTTGACAGCACGTCGTCCCGACCGCTAGGATTCCGGCTAACCCGACGCGCTCCCGTGCGATTTGTACGAACATTTGGAAGGCGAGCATGCCCAAGAAGGCGCCACCGCTGTATCACCAGATCAGCGAGGTCCTGCGCAACCAGATCGTCACCGGCCAGGTTGCCGTCGGGGACGTGTTGCCCACCGAGATGGAGCTCATCCGCACCTTCAAGGTGAGCCGCTCGACGGTGCGGCACGCCATCCGCACGCTGGCCGAGGACGGCATGGTGCAGGCGCGCCCCGGCGTGGGGACGGTCGTGGTCCGCACGCGCCCCGCCGAGGAGCGCTCGTACCTGCGCGGGCTCACCGAGGACCTCGCGCGGCAAGGCGTGGCCACCCAGGCGCGGGTGCTCACGTCCGAGATGATCGAACCCACGCCCGCCATCCGCGCCCGCCTGGCGCTGCACAAGGGGGAGCGCGTGCTCTACCTGGCGCGCCTGCGCACCATCGCAGACACGCCGCTGGCGCTGATCCACAGCTACGTCCCCGAGTCGCTCGGTATCCGCGCCGACGAGGACTTCTCCGGCCCGCTCTACGACATCATCGAGCGGCGCCACGAGCACCTGATCACCTTCGGCAAGGACGTCATCGGCGCACGCGTGCCGTCGCGCGAGGAAGCGCAGCGCCTCGACGTCCACGGCGGCACGCCCGTGCTCGTCATCCGCCGCACCGCCTACACCGAGCACGAACGCCCCGTCGAGTACGTCGAGGCCGCCATCCGTTCGGACCTGTACGAGTACCACGTGACCCTGCCAAGGGGAAAGGAGTAAGCATGAGCCCGCTCACCGATCGACTCCTCCAGGAGGTGTCCGGCGACGAGATGTGGAAGCATCTCGAGCGCCTAGTGGAGTGGAACCGCACCTCCGGCACCGAGGGGGAGTACGCCGCCGTCGCCTACATCGAGCAGGTGCTGAAGAGCTACGGTCTCCCCGTCACGGTGCACGAGTTCGACGCCTACCTCTCGTACCCCGAGAGCGGCAGCTTGACGGTCGAGATGGACGGCGAGAGCGTCGCCATCCCCGCCAAGACGCGCGCCTTCAGCGCCGCCACCGGTCCCGGAGGCGTGAGCGGCCAGCTCGTCTCCATCCAGGGCGGGACGAACATGTTCAAGGCGGACAACGCCGTGAACCAGATCAGCCCCGAGACCGTCGGCGGCAAGATCGTCCTGAGCGAGTCGGGTTCGCGCGGCAGCATGCTGGCGGCGCAGGCCGCCGGGGCGCTCGGCTACATCCACCTCTGGCCCAGCGACGAGGACGTCATCCACGAAGGCATCGTCACGCCGGTGTGGGGCACGCCGACGCCCGAGACCGCCGGCCGCGTTCCCACCATCCCCATCCTCAGCATCAAGCACGACGACGGCATCCGCCTGCGCGAAGCGCTCGCGCGCGGCCCGGTACAAGCCACCCTCACCAGCGTCACGCGCACCGGATGGTCGCGCGTGCGCATGCCCGTCACCGAGATCCCCGGCCGGAGCGACGAGTTCGTGCTGGTGGCCGGCCACATCGACTCGTGGCACTACGGCGCCACCGACAACGCCACCGGCAACGTCTCCTGCCTCGAGCTCGCGCGCCTGGCCAAGAAGCACCAGGCCGAGCTTCGCCGCGGCGTGCGCGTCGCCTGGTGGGTGGGGCACTCCACCGGCCGCTACGCCGGCTCGTCCTGGTACGCCGACCAGCACTGGGCCGAGCTCGACGAGCGCTGCGTCGCCTACATCAACATCGACTCGCCCGGCTCGCTCGGCGCCACCGACTACGGCGTCGTCAGCGCCGTGCCCGAGACGGCGCGCATCGTGCGCGAAGCGGTGCAGCACGTGACCGGCCAGCACCCGGAGATCGAGCGGCCGATGCGCGCAGGCGACCAGTCGTTCTGGGGCGTGGGTATCCCGTCGCTGTTCATGCTGCTTTCCAACCGCCCCGAAGGGCAACGCGCCGCCGTCGGCGGGTGCGGCATGGGCTGGTGGTGGCACGCCGAAGAGGACCTCCTCGACAAGGCCGACAAGGACGTCCTCGTCGCCGACACCAAGATCTACGCCCACGCGCTCGCGCGCCTCGTCGCCGACGAGGTGCTGCCGCTCGACGTGACCGATCAGCTGCGCGAGGTGCGCGGCTTCGTGACCGGACTGCAGCAGCCCGCCGCCGGCCACCTCGACCTATCGCCCGTGCTGGACGCCCTCGACGAGCTCGAGCGCGCGCTGGCCGTGCTGCCGCGCTTGGCGCCGGCCGCCGCCAACGACGTCATCCGGCAGGTCACGCACCGGCTCACGGCGGTGTCGTTCACCTCCGGCGATCGCTTCGACCACGACCCCGCCATCCCGCTTCCCCCCGTGCCGGCGCTCGATCCCGTCAAGCGCCTGGCGCGTCTCGAACCCGGGACCGACGCGTACGGTTTCCTCCGCGCGCGCCTCGTCCGCGACCGCAACGCCGTCGTAGCCCATCTCAAGGAGGCCAGCAGGGCATGTCGGCACGCCACCCCAACCGTCTCGTGAACACGGAGGTTCCCAGCATGCGTCGATGGTTCCTCGCCCTCGTTGCGCTCCTCGCGGTCCTCGCGCCGGCAACCGCCGTCGCGCAGCAGACCCGCGGGGGCACCTTCACCCTGCCGATCAACGACGACCCGCAGATGTGGCCGCTGGTCGGCGGCCTGTACAACATCATGGTGAACAAGGCGCTCTACAGCACCTTGCTTCGCTACGACCTCGAGACGCTCGAGCCGGTCGGTGACCTGGCCGAGTCGTACGAGGTCTCCGACGACGGCCTCGCTTACACCTTCCACCTGCGCCAGAACGTCACCTGGCACGACGGCGTGCCGTTCACCGCGGCCGACGTGGTGTTCACCATGGGCCTGTGGACCAACCCCGACGTGGCGTTCTTCCAGCGCAGCAACTACCGCCTGGTCGAGGACGTCAGCGCGACCGACGACTACACCGTGGTCGTGCGCCTCTCGCAGCCGCAGGCGTCGTTCCCCACGCTCATCGGCTACCTCGCGAACATCCTGCCCGAGCACCTGCTGAAGGACCTCACGCCCGAGCAGCTCGCCAACCCCGGCGAGTTCCTGCGCCACCCCATCGGCACCGGTCCGTTCAAGTTCGACGAGTACCAGCCCGGCAGCTTCGTGCGCCTGGTGCGCAACGACGACTACTTCGCCGGCGCGCCGTACCTCGACGCCCTGGTCTACCGCGTGGTGCCGGACGCCAACGCGCAGCTGGCGCTCCTGCAGTCGGGCGAGCTCGACCTGGTGGTCATCGAGCCGTTCCAACTGGCCTCGGTCGAAGGCAACCCGAACATCCAGATCCAGAGCGTGCCCATCGTGCGGCACGAGTTCATCGGCCTGAACAACGCCGTCGGCGCACTGGCCGACGCCCGCGTGCGCAACGCCCTCACGCTCGGTATCGACCGCGAGCAGCTGCTCGCCACCGTGTTCCAGGGCCGTGGCTCCGTGGCCACCGGGCCGTACCCGCGCTCCCTCGGCTGGGCCTACAACGACAGCATCGAGCCGCTGCCCTACGACCCCGACCAGGCCCGTGCCCTACTCGACGAGGCCGGCTGGACCGTGGGCCCGGACGGCGTGCGCGTGAAGGACGGCGAGCGCCTGAGCTTCACCATCCTCTACGACCCCGCCAACCCCACCCGCACCCGCACCGCGCTCATCGCGCAGCAGCAGTGGGCCGAGATCGGCGTCGAGACCGACTTCGAGACCACCGAGTACGGCACCATCGTGTCGCGCATCCGCGCCACCCCGCCGGACTACGAGATCAACCCCAACTACCTCATCACCCCGCCCGACCCGGACGGCGCCACCAACTACTACTTCAGCACCTCGGTGGCGAACTCCTGGCAGTACAAGAACGCCGAGGTCGACGCGCTGCTGACGCAAGCCGCCGGCACCACCGACCGCGAGGCGCGGCGCGCGGCGTACTGGCGCGTGCAGGAGATCCTCCACGCCGACCAACCGAACGTCTACACCGTCTACCCGGATGAGATCCAGGCGCTGAGCGCAGCCGTCGAGTCGTTCCCCAAGGCCGGCTTCCGCGAAGCGTTCGCCTGGGCGCACCTCATCTCGAAGCGCTGAACCGAGGAGGACGAAGGTGGGCACGTACGTCGCCAGGAGGATCGTCGAATCCATCGTGCTGATCCTGGTGATCTCGGTGTTCACCTTCGTCCTCATCCACTCCGCCCCGGGCGGGCCGAGCATCCTCCTAGACCCGAACATGACGCCGGAGGACACGGCCCGCCTGCGGGCGCTCTACGGGCTCGACCGGCCCGTGGTGGTGCAGTACTTCAGCTGGCTGGGCCAGGTGGTGCGCGGCAACTTCGGCTTCAGCCTCGGGCTCGGCCGGCAGGTGAGCGAGTTGCTGGCCGCCGCCCTGCCGCCGACGCTGCTGCTGTCCGGTTCGGCGTTGCTGCTGGCGCTGGTGGTGGCGATCCCCGTGGGGATCCTCGCCGCGGTGAAGCGCAACACCTGGATCGACCAGGTCGTCACGCTGGTGTCGTTCTTCGGGCTGTCCTTGCCGGTGTTCTGGTACGGCCTGATGCTCATCATCTTCTTCGCCGTCAGCCTCCCGTGGCTGCCGGCTGGGGGCATGGTCACGCCCGGGGACGAATCGTGGCGCGACGTGCTCACCCATCTCTTGTTGCCCACCATCACGCTGGCCACCGTCAACATGGCCCAGCTGGTGCGCTATACCCGCTCCGCGATGATCGGCGTGCTGCGCCAAGACTACGTGCGCACCGCCCGCGCCAAGGGCGTGCCTGCGTTGCGCGTCATCGGCATGCACGGCTTGCGCAACGCGCTCATCCCCATCGTCACGCTGCTCGGCATCCTCATCCCGCGCTTGGTGGGCGGCGCCGCCGTCACCGAGAGCGTCTTCTCCTGGCCCGGCATGGGCCGCTTGGCGGTGTCCGCCGCCTACCGCCAGGACTACCCCACCATCATGGGCATCACCCTGGTCATCTCCATCGTCGTGATCGTCTCCAACTTGCTGGTCGACCTGCTGTACTCGCGCCTCGACCCACGGGTGACGTATGGCTGACGCGCGCCCCACCGCCGCCGTTCGCCCGCGCCGCCTGCCGCCCGCCAACGAGTCGCCCGGCAGACGCGCCTGGCGCCGGTACTGGCGCAACCGCGCGGCCGTCGTCGCCAGCGTGATCCTCGCGCTGCTCGCGATCGCCAGCTTCCTGGCGCCGTGGCTCGCGCCGTACGAACCCAGCAAGATGGACCTCTTCAACCCGCTCGCCGCGCCGTCCGCCGAGCACTGGCTGGGCACCGACGAGAACGGCCGCGACATCCTCTCGCGCCTGATGTACGGCGGGCGCGTCTCGCTGATGGTGGGCATCGCCAGCATGCTCGCCTCGATCGCGTTGGGGAGCGTGCTCGGCGCGCTGGCCGGCTACCTTGGCGGCTGGACCGACACCATCATCAGCCGCGTCATCGACGGCATGCTGTCGATCCCGCTGTTCTTCTTCGTGCTCACGACGCTCGCGCTCTTCGGCGCGTCGCTCGTCAACCTGGTGGTGGTCATCGCACTCACCAACTGGATGTCGGTGGCGCGCATCGTGCGCGGCGAGGTGACCGTCAACCGCGAGCGGCAGTTCGTCGAGTCGGCCACCGCCCTCGGCGCGCACCGCGGCGCCATCCTCTTCCGCCACCTGCTGCCGCAATCGGTGCCGTCGATCATCGTGGCGGCCACGCTCGGCGTGGCGTACGCCATCCTCACCGAGTCCGCCCTCAGCTACCTGGGCCTCGGCGTGCGGCCGCCCATGCCGTCGTGGGGCAACATGCTCGCCGACGCCCGCGGCTACATCTGGCAGGCGCCGATGATGACCGTCTACCCCGGCGCCCTCATCTTCCTGGCCGTGGTCGCCTTCAACGCCATCGGGGACGCCCTACGCGACGCCACCGAGCCGTGAGCGCCTGAAGGAGAAGGAGAGAACAGGATGCGGATCGCTTTCCTCAGTACCGAGCAGCGCGTGGCGTACCTTCGCCAGTACGCCAGCCCCGGCGTCGAGATCGACAACATGCCGGACTTCCAGGGCACCAAGAGCCGCCCGTCGAGCATCGAGTCGCGCATGGAGGAGCTCGAGCTGGCGCAGTGGGTCATCGAGCGCGCCATCGAGGCCGAGCGCCGCGGCTACGACGCCGTCATCACCGGCTGCTTCGGCGATCCCGGCGTCGACGCCGCGCGCGAACGCGTGCGCATCCCGGTGATCGCGCCGGGGGAGACCACGCTGCTGACGGCACGCATGCTGGCGCACCACTTCAGCGTGATCTCGCCGCTGCCCGAGACGGTGCCGTTGGCGCGCGAGCAGACGCACAAGGTGGGCGTGGCGCCGTACGTCGCGTCGATCCGCGCGTTGGGCGTGCCGGTGGAGAAGATCCGCGAGAAGGAACCGGCGACGCTCGACCGCATCGTGGCGCTGGGGCGCGCCTGCGTCGAGCAGGACGGCGCCGAGTTGTTGGTGTTCGCCTGCGCCAGCATGTCCCTGGTGGCCGACGACGTGCAGGAGCGTATCGGCGTGCCGGTGATGAACGCCGTGCGCCTCACGGGCCGCGCCGCCGAGATGCTGGTGGGCGCCAAGCTCACCCACAGCGCCGTCACCTTCCCGACTCCATCGAAACTCGCCGCTTGCGCGGCCGGCTGATGCGCATCGACGAGATCCGCGTCCGCACCGTCACGCTCGAGAACGTCACGTTGCGGACCTCGTACGGCAAGAACGTCACGCGGCGCGAGCACCTGTTCGTGTCGGTGCGTGCAGGCGGCGTCGAGGGCATCGGGGAGGGTTCGCCGTTGCCGCACTTCAGCGGCGAGCGCGCCTCCGAGATGGCGGTCGTCACCCGCGACGTCTTCGCTCCGGCGCTGCTGGGGCGCGACCCGTTCGACCTCGAGGGCGCTACCAAGGCGCTCGATGCGGCGCTGCCGCACCATCACGCCACGAAATCCGCGCTCGTGAGCGCGCTCGTCGACCTCCAGGGGCGCAGCGTCGGCGTGCCGGCGCACCGCCTGTTGGGCGGCAGCGTGCGCAACGAGGTGGCCGTCGGCGGTGCGGTGGGCATCGAGGAGGTCGACGTGGTGGTCGAGCGCGTGCGTCGGCAGTTCGACGCCGGCACGCGCACCTTCAAGCTCAAGGTCGGCACCGACCCGCGGCGGGACGTGCACGTGCTGCACCGCTTGCGCGAGGAGTTCGGCTTCGACGTCGAGCTGCGCGCCGACGCCAACTCCGGCCTGGACGCCAACCGCGCGCTGCGCTTCGCGCGCGACGTCGAGGACGTGCGGCTGCAGTACTTCGAGCAGCCGCTACCCGCCAAGGACCTCCGCGGCCTGGCGCGGCTGCGCGCCAGCGTGGCCACCCCCATCGCCGTCGACGAGAGCCTCTTCGGCGTGCGCGACGCGCTCGAGATCGTGCGCCACGACGCCGCCGACGTCCTCATCATCAAGCTGATCAAGCTCGGCGGACTGCACGCCGCGCGCAAGGTGGCCGCCATCGCCGAAGCCGCCGGGCTGCGTTGCGTGTCGGTGAGCCCGTACGAGACCGTCGTGGGCGTGGCGGCGAACGTGCACTTGGTGGCGTCGTCGAGCGTGTTCCCGTACGCCTCGGAGCTTGGCACCGGGGTGTCGGAGGTGGCGCTGCCCGGGGCGACGGAGCTGGCGGCGAGCGGCGGGTTCGTGAAGGTTCCGGACGCGCCGGGGCTGGGCGTCGAGGCGCCGCGCGGCTTCTTCGACCAGGCGGACGTGGTGCGCGCC
>CAZACZ010000021.1:28076-33605 GCA_964483695.1 uncultured bacterium
ACGCGCTCCCGGCCACCATGCTCGCCGCCGTCGTGCGGGCCCACGGCGGGCCGGAGCAGGTACGCGTCGAGGAGGTGCCGCGCCCCGAGGTGACGGCCCCCGACGACGTCATCGTGCGCGTGCGCGCCTGCGCCCTCAACCGCCTCGACGTCTTCGCGCGCCGCGGCCTCACGGGGCCCGGCCTGCGCGAGCGGCGCTTGCCGTTCGTGTCGGGCGTGGACATCGCGGGGGAGATCGCCGAGGTCGGTTCCGGCGCCACGGGTTGGCGCGTCGGGGAGCGCGTGGTGGTGTACCCCGGCATCGGCTGCGGCCGGTGCCGCGAGTGCTTGGCGGGCGAACCGTCGATGTGCCGCCACTTCGAGATCATCGGCGAGACGCGGGACGGCGGGCTGGCGCAGTACTGCCGTGTGCCGGCCGCCAACCTCGAGCGCCTCGCGGATCACGTGGCGTTCGAGACCGCCGCCGCCCTGCCGGCGGCGTACACCACCGCGTGGCGCATGCTCGTCACGGTGGGCCGCACCGTCCCGAGCGACACGGTGCTGGTGATGGGAGCCAGCGGCGGAGTCGGCACGGCCGCGGTGGCCATCGCGCGGTTGCTCGGGGCGCGCGTGTTCGCGCTGTCGAGCGGGGCCGACAAGGCCAGGCGCCTACGCGCCCTTGGCGCCGAGCAGGTGTTCGATCGCGCTGCGGACGCGCTCGACGAGGCGGTGGCGGCGCACACCGGTGGCCGCGGCGTCGACGTCGTCGTCAACCCGGTCGCCGGCCCGAGCTGGCGGCAGGCGATCCGCGCCCTCGCGCCCGGCGGCCGCATGCTGCTCTGCGGCGCCACCGCCGGCGACGCGCCCGAGATCAGCGTGCGCGAGGTGTACCAGTCCCACCGCCAACTGTTGGGGGCGCCGCTCGGGAACCGCACCGACTTCCGGGCGGTACTCGACTTGGTCGAGCGCGGCGCGCTCGCGCCCACCATCGACACCGTGCTGCCGCTGCGCGACATCGCCGAGGCGCACGCGCGGCTGGAGGGCGGGAAGGTGTTCGGGAAGCTCGTGGTGGAGGTTCCGTGAACGCGCGTAGCCGCTCTTGTCTGGTCCGTCCGGAGCCGGGTAGCCTACGGCTACGCCCCTATGCGCAACGCAGTTGCGGTGTTCGCAACGGTTGGTCGCCTACGTGGCCGGACGTGCTCCTACTAGAAGGAGGTGACGTGCCCCGCTCGATCGAACGCTGACCCGGCGCCGCATCCCCCTCGCCCTCGATCACGAGGTGACCGAACACCGCCCAGGAGGCACCGCATGAAGCTTCGCAGCTGGATCCTCGCAAGCCTGGTCGCCGTGACCATGGTGCTCACGTCGGCGCAAGCGCAGTCGACCACCATCACGGTAGCCATGGAGGCCGAACCGAACAGCCTCGACCCAGCCTTGTACAACGGGGTCAACGCCGAGCGCGTCATCCGCCGCATCTTCGAGGGCCTTACCGCCATCGAGCCCGGTGGTACCGACGTGGTGCCCGCGCTGGCCGAGTCGTGGGAGATCTCCGCCGACGGTCTGACGTACACCTTCCACCTGCGCCCCGGCGTCCAGTTCCAGGACGGCACGAAGATGGACGCCGAAGCGGTGGCCTTCTCGCTCGAGCGGACCATCAAGCAAGACCACCCGCTGTTCGCCACCGGCCAGTGGGCGTACGCGCCCGTCTGGTTGGGCGGCATCGCCGATGCCGAGGCCGTGGACGAACTCACGCTCAGCGTGGTCCTGAAGAACCCCGACCCGTCGTTCCTGGCGAAGCTCACCCTTCCTGGCTCGTTGATCATCAGCCCCGCCGCTGCCAGCGCCGATCCGGCGGCCTTCCCGCGCAACCCCGTCGGCACCGGGCCGTACGCCTTCGAGCGCTGGGATGCCGGCAGCAGCATCATCCTGCGGCGCTTCGACGGCTACTGGGGCGACCTCGGCGTGCCCGAGCGGATCGTCTACCGTTGGATCGCCGAGGACCAGGCCCGGGTGGCGGCGCTCCTGACCGGCGAGGCCGACGTCATCGTGCCCGTACCGGCCGACTACGTCCCGCAGCTCGCTGGCAACTCGGCCATCACCGTGCTGCAGCAGCCCGGCATCCACGTCTGGTACCTCGGCCTGAACACCGAGCGCGGCCCGACCGCCGACCTCAACGTGCGCAAGGCGCTGGCCTACGCCATCGACCGCGCCCAGATCACCGAAAACATCCTCAACGGCACCGCCATCATCGCGGACAGCCCCATCGTGCCGGGCTCGTGGGCCTACGAAGAGGACATCACGCGCTACGACTACGACGTCGAGCGCGCCCGCGAACTGCTGGCCGCCTCGGGCTGGACCGACAGCAACGGCGACGGCTTCCTCGACAAGGACGGCGAGACGCTCACGCTGAGCTTCTGGATGCCCGCCTCCGGCTCCGGCATGCAGAAGCCGGTGGAGATGAGCACCTTCGTCGCGGAGCAGTGGCGGGTCCTGGGCGTGCGCGTCGAGACGCAGGTGCTCGAGTGGGGCTCGTACCTGCAGACCCTGCGTAGCGGCGAGTTCAACGTCTTCGCCAACTCGTTCATGCCGGAGACGGTGGACCCGGACATCACCTTCTCGTTCCTCTACGCGTCCTCGTCGATCCCGTCGCCCAACCGCATGCGCTTCCGCAACGACCGCGTCGACGAGCTCATCGCCTTGGCCCGCACCACCGTCGACCAGGCCGAACGTGCCGCCTACTACGGCGAAGCGTTGCAGATCGTGACCGACCAGGTGCCGACCATCTTCATCGATCACGACATCCAGACGGTCGCCGCGCGCGCGGGGATCGAAGGCGTCCAGCTCCACACCACCTACGACGTCGGCGTCGATCGCGCCACCGTCCGCTGACCTGAGCTAGCGTGCCTGGGTGGCGGCGCCGCGATCGCGCGCCGCCACCCGTTCCCCACGAAGGAGGGACGAAGCCATGAAGGTCCTGTACGGCAAGCAGGTCCGCGACCGTCTCGAAGAGCGGGTGGAGCCCGCCCGGACGGCCGTCCTCGTCGTCGACATGCAGAACGACTTCTGCACCGAAGGCGGCATGATCGATCGCATCGGCGCCGACATCGGCTCGGTGCGCGCCATGATCCCGCGGCTCGCGAGGCTACTGGACGACGCCCGCCGCGCCGGCGCGCTGGTCGTCTTCATCAAGAACCGCAGCCGCCCCGACGGACGCTACAACGCTCCGGCCGACCTCGCGCGGCGATTCCTGACCTACGCCAAGGAGGACGACCTGCTCATCACCACCGAAGGCTCGTGGGGCGAGGAGGTCGTGCCGGAACTCCCGCTGCAGCCGTCCGACGTCACCGTGATCAAGCACCGCCCCGACGCCTTCGAGCGCACCCAACTGGGGTTGATCCTACGCAGCAGCCGGATCGAGAGCGTGGTCGTGACCGGGACCGCCACCTTCGCGTGCGTCGAGAGCACGGCGCGCCGAGCGCTGATGGAGGACTTCTACGTGACCGTGGTGGAAGACTGCGTCGGCGCCACCGACCCTTCCCTGCAAGAGGCCTCGCTCACGGTCATGAAGGCGTTCTTCGGGGCGTCGTGCGTCGTCACGGCCGACGACGTCACCCGCGCCTGGCAGAAGGCAGGCGCCGCCGCACCGGCGCGCTGAGCCCGACGAAGGGACGATCCTGGTGGGCTCCTTCCTCGTTCGCCGCATCCTGCTGAGCATCCCGACGCTGCTTCTGGTGGCGATCGCGGTGTTCCTGATGATGCATGCCGCACCAGGCGACCCTGCCGAACTGCTCTTGGGGCCGTTCGCGTCGGACGAGCAGATCGCCCGCCTCACCGGCCAGCTCGGGCTGGACCAACCGCTGGCGGTGCAGTTCGGCAAGTGGTTCGGGCAGGTCGTGCGCGGCGACCTCGGGACCTCCTACACGCTGCGGCTACCGGTGGCGGAGGAGCTGGTGCGCAAGTACGGCGCCACCCTCCTGCTCACCATCGCGGCGGTGACGGTCTCGAGCGTGGTGGGGATGACCGCCGGCATCGTGGCGGCCAACTACCGCGACACGCCCGTCGACACCGGCGTCATGGTCGCGGCGTTGATGGGCCTGAGCGTGCCGGTGTTCTGGCTGGGCATGATCCTGATCGTCCTGTTCTCCGTGCGCCTGCCGTGGTTCCCGGTGAGCGGGATGACCCGGCCCGGCGGCGGCGACGTGCTCGACTACCTGCGCCACCTGACCCTCCCCGCCCTGACCCTCGGCGCGGCCAACGCCGGGTACGTGGCGCGGTTCACGCGCTCCAGCCTCATCGAGGTGCTCGGCGAAGACTACGTGCGCACCGCGACGGCGAAGGGGCAGAGCCGGCTCCGCGTGGTGCTGAAGCACGCGCTTCGCAACGTCATGATCCGCGTAGCCACCGTGCAGGGGATGCAGTTCGGCTACCTACTCGGGGGCGCGGTGCTGACGGAGACGGTGTTCTCGTGGCCGGGCATCGGCACGCTGATGCTGAAGGCGATCCTGAGCCGCGACTTCCCGATGATCCAAGGGGCGGTGCTGTTGGTGGCCGTCAGCTTCATCGTCGTCAACCTCCTGGTCGACCTCACCTACGCCCTCATCGACCCGCGGGTGCGCCATGGCTGAGGCGCGGCCGGTCGCGGCGAACCTCTCTACCGGCACGCGTGCGCGTCGGCGCCGCGGCGTTCGCCGCTTGTTGGCGTCGCCCGGCGCGCGCATCGGCCTCGTGTTCATCGGCCTGCTCCTGATCGCCGGCCTCGTGGCCCCCTTGCTGCCCATCGCCGACCCGCTGAGCGCCGATCCTTCCATGCGCCTCCGCCCGCCCCTGACCGGCGGGCACCTTCTCGGAACCGACGAACTGGGCCGGGACATCCTGAGCCGGATCGTCTGGGGAAGCCGCCTGGCGCTGGGCGTCGGCCTCGGGGCCATGGCGTTGTCGCTCGTCGTGGGCACCACCCTCGGCCTGCTGGCGGGCACCGGCGGTGCCTGGCTCGACCAGGGGATCATGCGGTTCATCGACGTGCTGATGTCGTTCCCGTACATCCTCTTGAGCATCGCGATCGTGGCGGTGCTTGGTCCCGGCCTGCTCAACACCGTCATCGCCATCGCGGCCCTGGGGGTGCCGACCTACGCCCGCATCGTTCGCAGTGCGTGCGTGACGTTGCGCGAGGAAGAGTTCATCACCGCGGCGCGCGCACTGGGTGCAGCGCACATCGGTATGCTGGCCAGGCACTATGTTCCGAACCTGTTCTCGGTCATCATCGTGACCATGACGCTGGACATCGGCACGAAGATCATGGCCGCGGCCGGCCTGAGCTTCATCGGCCTCGGGATCCAGCCGCCGGCCGCCGACTGGGGGTCGATGCTGGCATCGGGCCGCAGCTACTTCCTGCTGACGCCGCACGTCGTGCTGTTCCCTGGCCTCGCGATCTTCCTCACGGTCATGGCGTTCAACTTGGTGGGCGACGCGCTGCAGGCGATGGTCGACCCGAAGTTCTCGCGAGCGAGTCGTTGACGGCCGTGGTGGGATCGGTCGAGCGGGCGATCCACGT
>CAZACZ010000021.1:33705-41781 GCA_964483695.1 uncultured bacterium
CGCGCGGTGTTCGTCGACAAGCTCGAGTCGCCGCACTACCTCCGGACCCACGCCGAGATCGGCCAGGCCATCCCGATGCACGCCGGTTCGACGTCGAAGGCGTTGATGGCCCACTTCCCGCGCGAGAAGCAGGTGCGCATCCTGACGTCGGCCGGCATGCCGCGGCTCACGCCGAACACCATCACCGAGCTGGACGCGCTCCTACGCCAACTCGACGAGGCCCGCGAGCGCGGGTACGCGGTCAGCATCGAGGAGACGGCGTTCGGCGCCGCCGGCGTCGCCGCGGCGGTGCTGGACCAACGGGGAGAGCCTGCAGCCGCCATCGGGGTCGGCGGGCCGGTCGCGCGGATCTCCGGCCGGCGGCTCCACGAGGTGGGCCGGTTGGTGAGCGACGTGGCGAAGCGGGCGTCGGCGGAGTTGTCGCGCTTGGGGTAAGGCAGTGCCGGCAGGCGGCAAGGCTTCACGCCCACGAACTGTCTGGTGTACTGTGGCACCCAACACCCAGCTGGAGGTGCCGCATGTCGATCGCCCTTCGTCGAGCCGTACTCGCCATCGCCGTGGCCGTGGGCTGCTTCGCCTACGCCCAAGGCGACCCCACGACGCTGACCGTCGCCCTCTCCGGCAACGTCGAGACCGTCGACCCGCACACGGCTTCCTCGCGCGCGGTGCCGTTCCTCGAGAACGTCTACGAGCCGCTGGTGGGCCTGCAAGGACCGACGTTCGACCTCTCCCCGGTCGTCGCCGAGTCGGTGGACGTCTCGGACGATCAGACGGTCTACACGTTCCATCTCCGTCCCGGCGTGCAGTTCCACGACGGCACGGCGCTCACCTCGTCCGACGTGCTGTACAGCTTCGAGCGCGTCAAGGCGATCCAGAAGGGCCCCTACTGGGCGATCGCGTACCTCGAGACCGCCGAAGCGGTGGATGACCTCACGGTCCGCATGACCATCCGGCCGGGCGGCCCTCCGTTCCTGCAGGCCGTCTCGATGGTCGGCATCGTGAGCGAGGACGCGTTCCGCGCCGCCTCCACCAACGACGACGCGTGGGCGGAGACGTGGGCGTCCACCAACACCGCCGGCACGGGCCCGTACGTCCTGGCCGAGTTGGTGCGAGGCGACCGCTTCGTCCTCGAGGCGTTCGACGGATACTGGGGCGGCTGGGAAGGCCCGCACTTCCAGCGGTCGGTCATGCTGCTCGTGCCCGAGTTCGCCACCGCGCAGCTGATGCTGGAGCGCGGCGACGTCGACATCGCCGAGCAGGTGCCCACCGAAGCCCTCGAGTCGCTGCGCGCCAACCCCGACATCCAGGTGATCGAGCGGCAAGACGGTGTGCGGGTGCTGTACCTCAACCTGAACTCGGCCGCCGGCCCGACCGCCGACGTGCGCGTGCGCAAGGCGATCAACCTGGCATTCGACCACGCCGCATTCTTCGAGGCCACCGGCGGAGCGTTCGCCCCGTCCGACGGCCCCGTACCGAACCAGTTCCTGGACGGCTACAAACCCGAAATCCCCTACGGCGAAGTCGACCTCGACGAGGCCCGGGGTCTGCTGGCCGAGGCGGGGCAATCGGACCTGACGTTGGACGTCTACTTCACCACCGGCGACCAACCGCAGGAACTGGCCGCCCAGGTGCTGCAGGCGTACCTGTCGCAGATCGGCGTCACGGTGAACATCATCGCGCAGGACTTCCCGGCGTTCGTCCGTGCCATCACGGCGTGGGGCGAAGGGGACCGTAGCGCCTCGGACCCGAACTACCGCATGGCGAACTTCCTCTACACGCCGCCGCGTATGCCCGACGCGTACGCGTACCTCTGGTACATGTACCACTCGGACGCGCAGGGCGGCCTCGGCCGCAACCAGGGCTTCTACGAGAACCCCGAGGTCGACGCGCTCATCACCGAGGGGGCCCTAGCTGCCGACCCGGAGTCGCGTCTCGACGCCTACCGGCGTGCGGTCGACATCATCGTCGAGGACGCTCCCCAGGTGTTCGTGGGCACGCAGCGCATCATCTACACGCTGCGCGCCGACGTCGGCGGCTTCTACATGCACCCCACCTGGTACCCGGCCATCCGCGTGTACCCCCTCTACCGGGCCCAGTAAGGACCCGGACGCTTCGCGGGAAGAGCGGGCCCCCGACCGCTCTTCCCGCACCTCTAGGTAGCCACGAAGCCCCATGACCAGCTTCATCGTCCGGCGCGTCTTCTTCATGGTCCTTACGGTGCTTGGCGCCGTGACGATGACGTTCATCCTCGCCAACCTGGTCCCGGCGGACCCGGCGCGCGCGGCGCTCGGTCCGGACGCCACCGAGGCGCAGGTCCAGAACTATCGGCGGGAACGGGGCCTCGATCAGCCGTTGGTCGTCCAGTACGTCCGCTACGTGGCCGCGGTGGCTCGCGGCGACCTGGGGAACTCGATCGTAGGCAGGACCCCCATCCGCGAGGACCTCGCCCGATTCGTTCCGGCGACCGTCGAGCTGCTGGTCCCGAGCCTGATCCTCGCGGTCGTGCTCGGGTTCGTGCTCGGGGTCGGTTCGGCGTTCTACCGCGGGACCTGGGTCGATCAGGGGGCGCGCTTCGTCTCGTTGCTCGGGCTCTCCATGCCGGTGTTCTGGCTCGGCCTGGTCCTGCAGCTCGTCTTCTTCCGGTGGCTCGGGTGGTTGCCTGCTGGCGGCCGGATCCCCAGCGTGATGTCCCCACCCCCGACCGTCACGGGCTACTACACCCTGGACTCCGCCTTCGCCGGCGACTGGACGCTGCTGCTGGCGAGCCTCCAGCACCTCGTGCTCCCGTCGATCGCGCTCTCGACCCTCACGCTCGGCATCGTGGCGCGGATGACACGCTCGAGCCTGCTCGACGTGATGTCCAGCAACTACGTGCGCACCGCGCGCAGCAAGGGAATCCCCGAGCGCAAGGTGCTCTGGAAGCACGCCCTTCGCAACGCGGCGATCCCGATCGTGACCGTCATCGGCCTGCGCCTCGGCCAGATGTTCAGCGGCGCGGTCCTGACCGAGACCGTGTTCGCCTGGCCCGGGGTGGGCAGGTACGCCTTCACGGCGCTGCGGCAGCTCGACTTCCCCGTGGTGATGGGGTTCACCGTATGGGCCACGTTGGTCTACTCGGTCGTGAACCTCCTGGTGGACCTCAGCTACACCTTCATCGACCCGCGGGTGAGGTTCGAATGACGACCACGGGCGCCAGATCGTCGGTCGCGCGGAGCGTGCGTGCGCGCCTTCGCCGCGTCAGCCCGCTGGGCTGGGTGGCCATGGTCGTCGCGCTGGTCGCGATCCTGATCGCGCTCTTCCCGGACCAGTTCGCCACGCGCGACTCGCTGGCCATCGACATCCGGAACCGGCTCGATCCGCCGTCCGCGCAGGCGTGGTTCGGGACGGACGAGCTCGGGCGCGACCTCTACAGCCGCACCATGCAAGGCATCCGACTCTCGCTCGGTTCCGCGCTCGGGGTGGTGCTGCTGACGGCACTGGTGGGCATCCCGGTGGGCATCCTGTCCGGCTTCCTCGGAGGCTGGCTCGACGTCGTGTTGATGCGCATCGCGGACATGTTCATCGCCTTCCCGCAGCTGATCATGGCGATGGCCATCGTCACCGTGCTCGGACCCGGCCTCACCAACGCGATGATCGCGCTGGCCATCGTGTGGTGGCCGCAGTACGCGCGTCTTGCGCGGGGCCAGGTGTTGCAGCTGCGGGAGGTTCAGTTCGTCGAGGCGGCCACCGCGCTCGGCGCGCGCTCGGGCCGCATCATGGGCCGTCACCTGCTGCCGAACTCGCTCACCCCGCTCATCGTCAAGATGAGCCTCGACGTCAGCGTCGCGATCCTCGCGACCGCGAGCTTCTCGTTCCTCGGGCTCGGCGCGGCGCCCCCCTCCCCCGAGCTCGGCTCGCTCGTGACGCAGGGCCGGAACTACTTCCTGCAGGCCTGGTGGTACACCACCTTGCCGGGCGCCGTCATCCTCGTGCTCAGCCTCTCGTTCAACATCATCGCGGACGACCTCCGCGACATGCTCGACCCGACGCTGCGCCGGTAGCGTCGCGCCGACCGAAAGGACCTTCGATGCTGCTCAACAGACCGAAAGCCCAAGCGCTCATGCGCGAGGCAGGCCTCGACGCGCTCATCCTCACCTACACCGAGAACAACATCTACTTCGGGGACTTCCTGCGCGTGAACAGCGCCGTGCTGAAGACGCGCCCGTACTACACCGTCTTCTTCGCGCGCGACGACCAACCCCCGGCGTACCTCGTCCCGCACCAGGACATCGACGACGTGGTGCGCGACACCTGGATCGAGGACGTGCGCGCCACCGCCGAGTACGAGATCCCGGGACGCCCCAACGTCATCTGGGAGAAGGAGAAGGCGATCGCCTCGATCCTCGCCGAGCGGGGCGTGACGAAGGGCCGCATCGGGTTCGAGGACGAGACGCTGTACTACGGCATCTACGCGCGCCTGCGCCAGCACCTGGTTGGCCACGAGCTCGTGCCGGCCAGCACGCTCGTGCGGCGCCTTCGCGCCATCAAGAGCCCCGAGGAGCTGCGGCGCATCCAGCGCGCGATGGACATCACCCAGGAGGGCGCGCGCGCCATCTACGCCGAGGCTCGCGCCGGCGTCACCGAACGCCAGCTCGCGGCCGCGGCCGAGGCGGCGATGATGGCGGCGGGCGCCGAGAGCGTCGACTTCCTGATCGTCGGCGCCGGCCCGAACGGCGCGATCGTCCACGGCGCACCGACGGACTACGCCCTGAAGGAAGGCGACGTCTTCCGCTTCGACATGGGCGCGTCGTACATGGGCTACCCCGGCGACTTCGCACGCACCTACGTCATTGGCGACGCCCCCCGCGACCTCGACGCCAAGCGCTACCAGGCGGTGTTCGACGCAGTCCAGGCGGGCATCGCGGCCTGCCGACCGGGGGTCACGGCCGGCGAGATCTACGACGCGCAGATGCAAGCAGGACGCCGGGTGCTGCCCGACCTCACCCGCGAGCACTGCGGCCACGGCATGGGCCTCGAGGTGCACGAGGAGCCGATGATCCACGCCGGCTCGGGCTTCGTGCTGGAAGAGGGCATGGTGGTCATGATCGAGAACGGCCGGTACATCGTCGGCGAGGGCGGGTACCAGCTGGAGGACCTAGTGCTCGTCACGGCCGACGGCGCGAAGCTCATGACCGACGTCCCCCGTGACCTGGTGATCCGCAGGTGACCCACGGCAGCGCCGTTCCCGTGGCGCTCTTAGGCGCCGGCGGCATCGCCACCATGGTGGCCGACGCCTACGCCTCCGGCGGGCTGCCCGGCATCCGCATCGTCGCGGTGGCCGGCTCCACCGCGGGCTCGGCGAGCGCCGCGCGCCTCGCCGAGCGCATCGGCGCGCGGCCCGTGGCGGCCGAGGACCTCCTGGACGTCGGCTGCCGTTGGGTCGTCGAGGCGGCGTCGGGGGCCGCCGTGAAGCGGTTCCTGCCGGCGCTCTGGGAGGCGAAGGTCGACACCGTGGTGATGAGCATCGGCGCGCTGGCGGACGACGAGGTGTTCGCCGCGTACCAGCGAGCGCGAGCCGCGGGTGTCCGCGTCGTCCTGCCGAGCGGCGGGATCGCAGGGCTGGACGCCGTTCGCGCGCTCGCGGCGGCGGGGGGCCTGACGCGGGTGCGCATCACCACGACCAAGGCTCCCGCCGGCCTCCGCGGCGCGCCGTACCTGACCAGCCACGGCATCGAGTTGCCAGACGACCGCGCCGTCACCGTCTTCGAAGGCACCGCGCGCACCGCCATCGCCGGGTTCCCGGCCAACGTGAACGTCGCGATCGCGTTGAGCTTGGCAGGACTCGGTGTCGACGCCACCGAGGTGGTGATCCACTCCGACCCCAGCGTCACCCGCACGCGGCAGCGCATCGAGGCGGAGGGTCCGAACGCTCGCATCGAGGTGCACGTCGAGACCAGCACCATCCCGTCGAACCCCAGAACGTCGTTCCTGGCGGGCGCCTCCGCGGTGGCGGCCGTGCGGGACATCGCGGTAACGTAGCCGTTCATAGGGGGTCGTGAGCGCGTGTCGGGCAAAGCGGCGGAGCTGAAGCGGGTGCTCATCGAGCGCATCCGCGCTGGGGGATACACCGTGGGCAAGCGGCTACCGGGCGTCCGCAAGGCGGCGGACGAGTTCGGGGTCCACGCCAACACCGTGAGCTTGGTGTACGGCGAGCTTGCGGACATGGGCATCGTCCGGTCGGTCCACGGCAGTGGGACCTTCGTCGTGTCCTTGCCGCCGCTCGACGGGCAACCGAGCGCGCGCGACACGCTGGCTGCGTCGATGCAGCGGCTGGCGGCGGAGGCGTTCCGCGTCGGCCTCTCGCGTCGGGAGTGGGGACGCTTGGCGGCGGAGGCCGGGGAGCTCGCGTTCGCGGACGAAGGCCCGACGATGTGGTTCGTCGAATGCAGTCCGAAGGACACCGAGGAACTCGCGACGAGCCTGGGCACCCTGCTCGCCCGGAGCGTCCGACCGCTGCTGGTGCGGGACGTCGAGCGCACCCTGGCCAGCGACGCGGCGGCGCAGCACTTCTTCATCACCACCCCGTTCCACGTCGACGAAGTCGAGGCCGCGGTGGACGGCAGGTTCCCGGTGGTGAACGTAACCGTCATCCCGACGCCCGAGACGCTGGTGAGCTTCGCGCGCATCGACTCGAGCGCGAGCGTCAGCGTGTTGGCCTCCAACGCCGCTACGCTCGGCCGCTTCGTCAAGATGATCCGCTCCTACACCCGCAGGGAACCGGTGTCGGCGCTGGTGGACGATCCCGGGGCCGCCGCCATCGCGCGCGGCGCGCAGGTGCTGATCGACAGCCAATCGATCCACGACAAGGTGATGGCCCACGCGCCCACGGGCCACATCATCACCGTCCGCTACCAGATCGAACCCACCTCGGTCACGTACGTTCGCGAGGTGCTGCGACGCAGGGACGACGCGGGGCGAAGCACCAGAGTCGAGAGCCCACGCCGTCGCCCGGCGGCGGACGCGGCGCCGGCCGGCCCGTCCTGACCCTCCAAGCGCGGGTGAGACACGCCCCAACGCCGTCGACGCGTCGGCCCTAGCATCGAGAGCATGCCCCCCGTAGCGTCGGACCGTGGTAGCGGGCGCTGGCTGGGCGCCGTGCTCGGGAGCGCGTTGGTGCTCCTTCCTGGCTGCGTCTCGGCCGAAGGCAACGGGCCGCCGCCCGGCGGCGGAGGCCCACCCCCCACCCTCGCCTCCTGCCCCCTCTTCCCGCCCGACCACATCTGGAACACCCCCGTCACCGGCGCCCCGCTCCACCCGAACTCGGCGGCGTACGTGGCGTCCATCGGCGCCGGCGCCACCGTGCACCCCGACTTCGGCTCCGGCCTCTGGAACGGCGCCCCCATCGGCTTCCCGTTCACCGTCGTCGACGCCGGCCAGCCCGGCGTGAGCGTCACCTTCGGGTACGCCGACGAGAGCGACCCCGGCCCCTACCCGATCCCGCCCGATGCGCCGGTCGAGGGGGCGCCGCCCGGCGGCGTGGCGGCCGGAGGGGACCGGCACGTGCTCGTGGTGGACGAAGACGCCTGCGTGCTGTACGAGCTCTTCGCGGCGGTGAAGCTGCGCGACGACGCCTGGCAGGCGGGGTCCGGCGCCGTCTACGACCTGAACGGCTACGCCTTGCGCCCGGACGGCTGGACCTCGGCGGATGCCGCCGGCTTGCCGATCCTGCCCGGCCTGGTGCGCTACGAGGAGGTGGCGGCCGGGGTCCTCGCGCATGCCCTACGCTTCACCGCGCCCGTAACGCGCAGCGCCCACGTGTGGCCCGCGCGGCACGACGCCTCCAGCGAGACGAGCCTCGCCGTCCCGCCGATGGGTCAGCGCTTCCGGCTGCGCGCCGACTTCGACGCCGGCGGCTTCTCGCCCGAGGCGCAGGTGATCGTCCAGGCCCTCAAGACCTACGGCATGATCCTGGCCGACAACGGCTCGGCCTGGTACCTCTCGGGCGCGCCCGACGACCGCTGGGACAACGATGCGCTGCGCGACCTGAAGGCCATCACGGGAGCGGACTTCGAAGCGGTGGACGTGGCCGGGTGGATG
>CAZACZ010000022.1:0-24696 GCA_964483695.1 uncultured bacterium
GCCACCTACACCGGCCTGCTCGACCCGATCCGCAAGGCGTTCGCCAAGGCCAACGGGGTGAAGCCGGCGCTCTTCAGCGCCAACTCCGAGGGCGCCTGCCCCACCTGCAACGGCGCCGGCGTCACTTACACCGACCTCGCGATGATGGCCGGCGTGGCCACCACCTGCGAGGACTGCGAGGGGAAGCGCTTCCAGACGTCCGTGCTGGCGTACACCTTCGGCGGCAAGAACATCGCCGAGGTGCTGGACATGCCCGTGAGCGAGGCCGAGGCGTTCTTCGCGGATGGCGACGGCGCCACGCCCGCCGCGCACAAGGTCCTGCGGCGCCTGGCCGACGTGGGCCTCGGGTACCTCACGCTGGGCCAGCCGCTCACCACCCTCTCCGGCGGCGAACGGCAGCGGCTCAAGCTGGCCGCCGCGCTGGCCGAGAAGGGGGACGTCTACGTCCTCGACGAGCCCACCAGCGGCCTGCACCTGGCCGACGTGGAGCAGCTCCTCGGCATGCTCGACCGGCTGGTAGACGCCGGCAAGTCCGTCCTCGTCATCGAGCACAACCTGGCGGTGATGGCGCACGCCGACTGGCTCGTCGACCTAGGACCCGGAGCAGGGCACGACGGCGGGCGGGTGGTGTTCGAGGGGACACCCGCCGATCTCGTCGAGGCGCGGTCCACGCTGACCGGGGAGCACCTGGCGGCGTACGCGGGTCGGTAGCGAAAGGTGCTGGCGCCCTCCCGCGAGCGGGCACCTGCCGCGCCGCAGCGGACGCCTCGCGCCGCCGTGGTCCCTTGCGCCGTGTAAGGTGGCCACGGAACCCTATCGTGGCCAGCCAGATCCTCACGACAAAGCTCTTCGCCCCGCCGCCGCGGGTCGACCTGGTGGAGCGTCCGCGCCTGCTCGAGCGGCTGGACGAGGGGGGAGGGGGCCAGGTCACCCTGCTCGCCGCGCCGGCAGGGTTCGGCAAGACGACGCTGGTGAGCGCCTGGCTCTCGGCCCGCGGGCGTGCGGCAGCCTGGCTGTCGCTGGACGCGGCCGACAACGACCTGGCGCGGTTCCTGTCGCACTTGATCGCTGCGCTGCAGACCGTGGCGCCCGAGGTCGGCGCGGAGGCGCTCGCGGCACTGAGCGCGCCCGGTTCGGTGCCCGCCGAACGGCTGCTGACGACGCTCGTGAACGACATCGCGGCTGCGCCCAGCGACTTCGTGCTGGTGCTCGACGACTACCACGTGATCGACGCCGCGCCGGTGGAGAGCGCCGTCCGCTTCCTGCTCGGTCACCTCCCGCCGCGCCTCCAGCTCGTGTTCACCACGCGAGAAGACCCGAACCTGGGCTTCGCATCCTTGCGTGCGGCCGGTCGCCTGACCGAGGTGCGCGCCGCCGACCTGCGCTTCACGGCGGACGAGACGGCCCCGTTCCTTCGCAGCGTGCTGGGCGTGGAGCTGTCGGCCGACGACGTCGCCGCGCTGGAGGCGCGTACCGAGGGTTGGATCGCGGGGTTGCAGCTCGCCGCCCTCTCGATGCGGGGGCGTGACGACGTATCTTCGTTCGTCCGCACTTTCCGCGGTGACCACCGCTTCATCGTCGATTACCTCGTCGAGGAGGTGCTCCATCGCCAGTCGGAGCGGGTCCGTGGCTTCCTGCTGGCGACGTCGGTCCTCGAGCGGTTGCACGGCGCGTTGTGCGACGCGGTGACCGGCGAGGATGGTAGCGCTGCCTTGCTCGACGAGCTCGAACGCAGCAACCTCTTCCTCGTCCCGCTGGATGACCGGCGCAGCTGGTACCGGTTCCACCCGTTGTTCGCCGACATGCTGCGCTCGCACCTGCAGCACGAGCGCGCGAGCGACGTGCCTGTGCTGCACGCCCGCGCCAGTGCCTGGTTCGAGGCCGCCGGTCTGCTCCCGGACGCCGTTCGCCATGCCCTCGCCTCGCAGGACCACGCCCGCTCCGGCCGCTTGGTCGAGGCGGCTTGGCGTGACATGAACACGGCGTTCCGGTCGGCCGCCTGGTTGGCGTGGGCGGACGCGCTCCCCGACGCGGTGGTGCGCTCTCGGCCGGTGCTCTGCGCCGGCTACGCGTGGGCGCAGTTGAACGCCGGCCAGATGGAAGGCGCGGAGACGCACCTGCAGGCGGTGGAAGGCTGGTTGGCGTCGGCGGAAGCGCAGGGCGCGAGCGAGGGCCAGAGCGACCCCCGGCCGGAAGCGCCCGACGACCCGGAGCTCCGCGCGCTACCCGGCACGGTCGCGTCGGCCCGCGCCTACCACGCCCTAGCGACCGGTGCGGCCGCGGCCAGCATCGCGCACGCGCGGAGCGCCCTGGACCTGCTGCCGCCCACCGACCACGTCGGACGCGGCGTTCCGCTCGGGCTCTTGTCGCTCGCCCACTGGGCGAACGGGGACCTGGACGAGGCGTACCGCATCTTGTCGGGCGCCATGGACGGCTTCCGCGCGATGGGCAGCATCGTCGCCGCGATCAGCGGGACCTTCGCACTGGCGGACATCCGCGTGACGCAGGGTCGTCTGCAGGCCGCGGGCCGCCTCTACCAGGATTCGTTCGCGTTGGTCGACACGGTCGCGGGCGAGGTCGTTCCCGGCACGGCGGAGCTGCATGTGGGCCTCGGCGAGGTGCTGCTCGAGCAAGGGGACCACGAGGGGGCCGCCGAGCACGCGACCAAGGCCGAGAGCTTGGGCGAGCAGGGCGTCCTCGCCGGCGACGAGGCGCGCTTCCGGGCGGCGTTGGCACGGCTCCACGCGCGCTTGGGGGACCCGGAACGCGCGCTCACGCTGCTGGGCGAAGCCGAACGTCTGCGGATCCGCAACCCCATGCCGGAGCTCAGGCCGTTCGACGCGCTGAGGGCACGGGTGTGGGTGGACCAGGGAAGGTTGGCCGAGGCCGACGCATGGGCGAGTGCCCGAGGCCTTCCGGACCTCGCGGAGCTCACCTACCTGCGCGAGTTCGAGCACCTGGTCTACGCCCGGCTGCGGATCGCACTCCATCGGCAGCGTCGCGACGACGCATCTCTCTCGGAGACGCTCGCCATGCTGGAGCGGCTGCTGCAGGCCGCAGTGGCGGGCGGCAGGACGGGAAGCGCGATCGAGATCCTGACGCTGCAGTCCATCGCGATGGAGCGAGACGGGGCCGGCCGCGCCGCATTGAATCCACTGGCGCGCGCACTCGAACTGGCCCAGGCCGAGGGCTTCGTCCGCGTCTTCGTCGAGCATGGGCCGGCCATGCAGGACCTCCTTCGCCAGCTCGCGAAGCGCGGCACGACGTCCCCGTACGCGCGCCGGCTCGTGGCAGCCTTCGACGCGCCGCGACGCGAGAGCCAAGGCGCGAACGGAGCGCCGGTGCGAGCGGGCAACCTCGAGGTGGACGATCTTGGCGCGGAGCCGATCGACCCGTTGACGGACCGCGAGGCGTCCGTGCTGCGGCTCCTCCAGAGCGACCTGAGCGGTCCGGAGATCGCTCGGGAGCTCGGCGTGTCGCTGAGCACCATGCGCACGCATACGAAGAACGTCTACGGCAAGCTGGGCGTGAACAGCCGCCGCGCCGCGGTGCGGCGCGCGGCCGAACTCGGGATGCTGTAGCAGCCAGGACCGGTAGCGGCCCGAACATCCCAGCGGACCGGCGGGCCATCGCGCACCTCACCGCACGCCTCATCACCCGCCAACCTGCCGGCCTCACCACATCGGGTGATGCCAACTCATCACATCGCTGCCTAGCCTCTGCTCGGTGCCCGGAACCGAGGCGCCGACGCGGAGGTCGAAACGCATGGCAGCACCTACCAACACCCCCTCGAGCGGTCCCGCCGAACCTCATGGCGGAGCGAGCGGCTACGGCCACTACCAGATCCACGTTCAGGGGCACCTGCCCGACCGCTGGGCGGAGGAGTTCCCGGGCTTCCGCTTGCTGCGTGATGCCGACGGGACCACCCGGTTGACCGGCCCGGTCCAAGACCAGACGGCGCTGCACGGTCTGCTGCGGCGCGTGCGGGACCTGGGCTGGCCGCTGCTGGCCGTGGTCCGCATCGACAGCGACTCCGAGGATCGTCCGGATCACGCCGAGACACCTGGCGACGAGGGGGGACGATCGTGACCGACCCCTAGCGAGCGTGGCCACGCGCCCGTCTTCCACACCGCGACTGCGTCGCATCCTGCGAGTCGCCGCTTGACCCACCCCACGACGGCCTGCCCGAGCCCCACGGCCGAATGGCCACGAGATCATCGCACGCCACCGAAGGAGAACCACCCATGACCCAGCACGCCCAGACCGCTTCCGTTCCCGCCGCTGCCCTCCGGGCCGCCACGCGCAAGCCCGCCAACGTCCAGAAGACCGCGCGCACCGCCGGGTTCTTGTACCTGGTCCTCGCCATCTGCGGTGGTTTCGCCGAGTTCTTCGTCCGCCAGGCGCTGATCGTCCGAGGCGACGCAGCAGCGACCGCAAGCAACATCCTGGCCAACGAGTCGGTGTTCCGGCTGGGCGTGGTGGGGGAGCTGCTCGGGCAGGTCGTCTTCGTGATGCTGGTGCTGGCCCTGTACCGGATCCTGAAGCACGTCGACAAGCGCCAAGCCGTGCTGATGGTGAGCTTCGTGCTGGTGGCCGTGACCATCACGGCGTTCAACATGCTGAATCAGTTCGCCGGCCTTCATCTCCTGAGCGACGCGAGCCTCGTGCAGGCGTTCGATGCCGGCCAACGGCAGGCGCTCGCCCTGACGTTCCTCGACCTGCACCAGGCCGGCTACATCATCGCCCAGGTCTTCTTCGGTCTCTGGCTGCTGCCGCTCGGGAACCTGATCTGCAAGTCCGGGTTCCTGCCGCGCGTCGTCGGTGGTCTGCTGGTGCTGGCCGGCGTGGGGTACCTGGTGGACGTGGCGACGTTCTTCCTGGTTCCGACCTTCGGCTTCACGCTGAGCGAGTTCACCTTCGTCGGCGAGCTGGCGTTGATGCTGTGGCTGCTCGTGCGCGGCGTCAACGTTCAGCGTTGGGAACGGAGCGCGCTGCCCGCGGCCTGAACACGGCGGATGGCGTTCGAGGCGGGGAGGCGCGAAGGTAGCGCCTCCCCGCCCGCGTCATGGGGCGGCGTGTGCCACGATAGGGTCCTATGCCGAGCAGTGAGCAGGCCGAAGCGCCGCCTGCCGTGCGCTGGTGGTCCCGCTGTCCGCGAAGGAGGCCGCAGATGGAGTTGGGTGCGTTCTCGATCAGTCTCGCCGTCAAGGACCTCGAACGGTCGATGGCGTTCTACCAGCAGCTCGGCTTCACCGCGCTGGGCGGCGACCCGGCGCAGGGGTGGTCGATCCTCAAGAACGGCGAGCACGTGATCGGGCTGTTCCAGGGCATGTTCGAGAAGAACATCCTCACCTTCAACCCCGGCTGGGACCAATCGGCCAACACCGTCGATCCGTTCACCGACGTGCGCGTCCTCCAGCGCACGCTCAAGGAGCGCGGCGTGACCTTCGTGACCGAGGCCGACGAGACCACCTCCGGCCCGGCCCACTTCGTAGTCGAGGATCCCGACGGCAACCCGATCATGGTGGATCAGCACCGATGAGGCTGACGACCACCACGCCCCCCACCGCGCTAGCGGGCCTGGCTCGCGCGTCGACGTTCCCGCGCACCCTCGCCGAGCTCGAGGCCATCCGCCAGGAGTGCCGGGCGATGGTGCTGCGTAGCGCCGGCCTCTCGGGGGTGGCGGCGGCGGTGCCGATCCCGGCCGCCGACATCGGCGTCGACGTCACGCTCCTGCTGCGCCTCATGCCCGCCATCAACCGCAAATTCGGGCTGTCGGCCGAGCAGGTGGCCGAACTCGACGCCCGCACCAAGGAGCTGGTCTTCGTGGGCGTCACGAGCGTGGGTAGCCAGGTGGTGGGCAAGGTCGTGACGGCCGAGCTGATCGTGACGCTGCTCAAGCGCGTCGGCGTGCGCGTGACGGCCAAGACGGCGGCGAAGTGGGTGCCGGTGGTGGGCCAGGCCGCCGCGGCGACCATCAGCTTCGGCGCCATGCGGCTGGTGGGCAACCGGCACGTGGAGGACTGCTACCGGGTGGCGCGCCGCGTGCTGGAGGCGACCGGGCCGGTGATCGACGAGAGAACCGACTAGCGCGCGGCGGGAGCGCGCCCCGGTGCTCAGCGGTCGCCGTCCGGCTCGGACATGAGCCGCGCGACCCACGCCCCTACCTCCGCCGGCTCGCCGCCCATCGCCTGGAGGCCTCCGGCCACCGTGGCGCGGTCCTCCGCGCTGCGGTTCTGGCTCATCTTCCACTTGCCCTCGACGCGCGTCAGGACGATCTCGACGCCGACGATCCCCTTCATCTGCGCCTCGATGAACGTTCCCGGCGCGTCGTCCACCCGCCACGGCTTCGGTAGGCGGCCCTCGTGGGCGTCCGTCAGGTCGTCGATCTGGCGCCGGATCCACGCCGACTCGTGCGTCACCGTCGGTGTTCCCCAGGCGTGGACGGTGGCGTAGTTCCAGGTGGGCACCACCTTGCCGGTCTCGCGCTTGGCGGCGTACCAGGTGGGCGTCACGTACGCCTGCGGGCCCTGGAACACCACCAGGCAAGCGTCCACCGCCTCCAGTTCGCGCCACTGCGGGTTGGCCTTGGCCAGGTGGCAGCGCAAGGTGCCGAGCGGCGCCTCGTCGTGGTAGAGCACGAACGGCACCGGGTTGGCGACCAGGCCGCCGGGTCCGGCGGTAACCAGCGTGCCGAGCGGGTGGGAGCGGATCAGCGCGTGCTGGGCGTCGCGTCGGTCTTCGCGGTAGTGGGGCGGCTGGTACACGGGACGAGTCTAGGGCACGTCGGCAGGCCGTGCGAGGTGTCGGCCGCCGCGACGCAGGCAGGTGGCCTGGTCGCGCGCCGGCCGTGGCTGCTGCGATGGCGCCCAGTGGCAGCGCGGCTATCATGGCCGTGTGCATCCCCCCGTGCCGGACGGAGCGACGTTCGCCTTCGTGCCGGCGTCGACGATCGACGAGGTCCTCGAACGCCTCGCCGCCATCGCCACGCGGGCGCGCGCCGGCGGCGAGCGCCACGGTTGGTTCGCCTGCCTCTACCGGCGAACCACCGAGAACGTCCTGCGCGGCATCCAAAGTGGGCGCTTCGCCGACGCCGCGCGCATGGAGCGGCTCGACGTGGTGTTCGCCAACCGGTACCTGGAGGCGTACGAACGGCACCGGGCGGGCCTGGAGGCGCCGGCGTCGTGGCGCTACGCGTTCGAACGCGCCGCCGAGCCGGAGCACCTGGTGCTGCAGCACCTGATGCTGGGGATGAACGCGCACATCAACTTCGACCTCGGCATCGCGGCCAACGCCACCTGCCCCGGGCCGGGGATCCACGCGCTACGCGACGACTTCTTCGAGATCAACCGCATCCTGGCCGAGATGATCGACGTGATCCAGGCCGACCTCAACGCGCTCTCGCCCTGGCTGGGCCGGATCGATCGCCTCGGCGGGCGCGGTGACGAGGCGCTGGTGGGGGCGTTCCTGGTGCGCAGCCGCCGGGCGGCGTGGCGCAAGGCGCTGCGCTTGTCGGCGCTCGAGGAGGGCGCGCACGCCGCTGCGATGCGCGGCTTCGACCGGGCCACGGCGGGCATCGCCAGGCGCCTGTGCCCGCCGTCGTCGTCGCAGCCCGGTTGGCTCCGCAGCGTGCGAGCGCGCGAGACCGACGACCTCGAGGCGGTGTACGAGGTGCTGGTCTCGTAGGTCTTCGTCAGTCGGCCGCCGGGGCGGCGACGGGGCCGGCGCTCGGTTGGGCCGCTGGGACGCCCAGCTGACGCATCATCCCGGGTACGTCCCAGACGTGCCAGAGGTCGGTGTTCTTGCCGTCCACCCAGCGTAGGAAGTGCATGTGCCGCACCGACACGCGCTTGCCGGTGGGGGGGATGGTGCGCCCGGGGCCGAGCGTCAGCGGCCCGCGGTGCGTGCCCGTCATGGTGGAGTGCAGCGCCACGATCTCCCCCTCGGCCAGGGCGTGGTGCACCTCGAAGTGGAGGTCGGGGAAGGCGGTGCGCAGCATCCGCACGGCGTCCTTGAGGTGCGCGCGGAAGTCGGTGCCGGGCGCCTCCTGGTGATCCACGCCGGCGGGCAGCAGCACCTCGTCCCACACCGTCACGTCGCCTTGGTTGAAGCCGCGTTCGAGGGTCGCGAGCGCCAGCGTCTTCATCTCGTTCGGTGTCATAGCGCGCCTCCTTTGAGTGTAGTGCTACTACGACGAATAGTGTTATACTCCTGTGGATGGCCGACGTCAAGCCTGCCCTCACCCACCGCCAACGCCAAGCGTTGGAGACGCGCAAGATCATCCTCGACGCTGGTCGCGAGCTGTTCTTGGAGCGCGGCTACGCTGCCGCCACCATCGAGGCCATCGCCCAGCGTGCCGGCGTCGCGGTGAGCACCGTCTACGCCGCGTACACCAACAAACGCGGGATCCTCAGGGCCATCCGCGAGGCATGGCACCAGAGCTCCGACGTGCGCGACATCTACCGCCGTGCGCTGGCGACCGACGACGCCGCACGGCGCATCGAGCTCTTCGCCCACGCCACCCGCCGCCAATGGGAGACGGGCGCGGCGACGCTGCGCATCTACACCGGCGCCGCCGCGGCGGACCCCGAGGCCGCCGCCGAACTGCAGGAGGCGCTGAACGGTCGGCGCCGGAACGTGGGAGCGTGGCTGGAGCAGTCGGCGCCCTCGTTCCGCCCCGACCTGGGCGTGGAGCAGATCCGCGCCATCCATCTCGCGCTCACGCTCCCGGAGGTCTACCGCGAACTGGTCGAGGTGGCCGGCTGGACGCCGGACGCCTACGAGGCCTGGCTGGCGCAGGCGCTCAAGCAGCAGCTCCTTCCCTGAGGGGGCGGCGCGTCGTGCGGCCAGGGCACCGCCCGCCACCCGCCGCGCGGGACGTCTGACACTTGCACCTGGCGCGCCGGACTCGTATGGGGAAGGTGGGGGATCGTCCGTTCTCGCGCGGGCCACCGCGCGCTCGACGGGCGGCGCGCGGCGCGAGTCAGCGCCGTACGGCGCCGCCCGAACCCACGACGGTAGCGTGGCCACCTGGTCCCCTCCGACCACCGCCGCCGCCTCGTGGAACGACGGGGTGCACCATGACACGCTTGTTCCGTAGGACCTTCGTGCTCGCCCTGGCAGCGGCATGCGTCGCCGCCTTGGGCGCCGCCTGGGCGCAGGCCCCGGCGCAACTCACCGTGCCCACGTCGCAGTCCGGGGTCGTCGGGGCGCTGGCGCCGAACGCCACCGCGCAGGGGTCCCTCGTTGCGGTCGCGGAAGGCGTCGCGTACCACACCTTCTACGTCGACCTACCGAGCGGCGCCACGCGCCTGACCATCACGCTCGACGCCGACACCGACCTCGACCTGGCGGTGAAGTACGGCTCCGAGATCCAGAGCTACCTCGACACCAACGACGGCGGAGATTGGGACTACCGCGACATCGACACCGCCAACCCCACCGTCCTCACCATCGAACTGCCCCAGGCCGGCCGCTGGTACATCGACGTCATCAACGCCTACCAAGCCGGCGCCCAAGGGACGTACCGGTTGACGGTCGCCACCACCGGCGCCGCGACGACCCCTGGCACCACACCTGCCACGACGCCGGGCGCGCTTCCCGGGAAGGTCGGAGTGGGCACGCCGACGACCACCACCCCGTCGACCACCACCCCGTCGACGCCCACGCCGACCGTCGTGACGGCCAGCTCGAACTCGTCGATGGTGGTCGGGGCGCTTCCGATCGAGGGCATCGGCAAGGGCGCGCTGATGGCCGCTAGCGGGGGGCGCGCGTACCACACGTACTGGGTCGACGTACCTTCCGGGGTGACGCGCTGGACCCTCACCCTCAGCGCCGAGGTCGACCTGGACATCGCCGTGAAGTTCGGCGCCGAGATCCAGAACTACGGCGAGAAGCCCACCGGCGACTGGGACTACCGCGACATCACCTCCGACGAGCCGACGACGATGGCCATCGATCGCCCGCAGGCGGGTCGCTGGTACGTCGACGTCTTCACCTTGCTGGAACCGGGCGTCGGAGGCGCCTACCAGCTCACCTCCACCGCCGGCGGGCAGACCAGCACCGGCATCACCACCGTTACCCCGACGCCCACCACCGGTTACGGCGGCACCTACCGGATGGAGGACGGTGAGCTCGAGTTGGCCTTGGTGCAAGGCGCCGACGGCTCGCTCACCGGCACCCTGCGCTCCGGCGTGGCCTCGGCCACGGTCGACGGCATGGTCGGCAGCGACCGCGCCTACGGCATGGTGTACGGCATCGAGTACGACCTCTACTTCGAGGCGATGCTGACCCAGACGGGCATGGAGTTCGTGGTGTACGACTTCGACGAGCAGGGCAACCCGGTCGCGGCCAGCGAGCGGATCCGCGTGTTCGACCGCGTCGGCACCGGGCCTTGAGGCACGGCGGGCGGGGGCCGGCCACCGGCCCGCTGCCCGCGTTCGGCTGCGCGCGCCGCCCGGGCGTCGTTCCTGCCCGAGCGGCGCGCGCCGTCCCGCGCTCCCGTACGATGGCGGTCGATGACATCGAACCCCCCGACCGTTCCTCGTCTGCGACGCGAACTCGGCGTCTTCGGCGCCGTCATGATGGGGCTCGGGAGCATCGTCGGCACCGGCGTGTTCGTATCCCTCGGGGTGGCCGCCGGCATCACCGGACCGTCGGTGGTGCTGGCGGTGGCGATCGGGGCGCTGGTGGCTACCTTCAACGGGCTCTCCAGCGCCCAACTGGCGGCCGACCACCCGGTCTCGGGAGGCACGTACGAGTACGGCTACCGCTACCTCCGGCCGTGGCTCGGCTTCACCGCGGGGTGGACGTTCCTGCTCGCCAAGAGCGCGTCGGCCGCCACCGCGGCGTTGGGCTTCGCCGGGTACGCCCTGAACGCGTTCGGGGTCGAGACGGGAGGCTGGCTCGTGCCGCTGGCGCTGGCGCTGGTGGGGGTGCTGACGTTCGTGGTGCTGGCCGGCATCCGCAGTTCGCACCGCGCCAACGTGGTGATCGTGAGCGTCACGCTGGCCAGCCTGGCGTTCTTCGTGCTGGCCGGCGCACCGCAGGCCCTGCGCGAGGGCGCGCAGCACGTCACGCCGTTCTTCGCGCCCGCCGACGGCCGCAGCGCCCTCTCGGCGTTGCTGTACGCCTCGGCGTTGATGTTCGTGGCGTTCACCGGCTACGGCCGCATCGCCACCCTGGGCGAGGAGGTGCGCGAACCGCGCACCACCATCCCGCGCGCCATCGTGACGGCGTTGGTCGCGGTGATGGTGCTGTACGTGGCGGTGGCGCTGGTGGGCGTGGGCGCGGCGGGTGCCGGCGCCATGGCGGCCTCCGGCTCGCGGGCTGCGCCGCTGGAGGCGGTGGCGCGGGGCTTCGGCCTGCCGTCCGCGCCGCACGTGCTCGCCATCGGTGCGGTGACCGCGATGGTGGGCGTGCTGCTCAACCTGATCCTGGGGCTCTCCCGCGTGGTCCTGGCGATGGGCCGGCGGCGCGACATGCCGACGGCCTTCGCGCGCCTAGACGCCTCCGGCGCCACGCCCACCGCCGCGGTGATCGCGGTGGGGGTGGTCATCGCGGGGCTGGTCACCATCGGCGACGTGCGCACCACCTGGTCGTTCAGCGCCTTCACGGTGCTGGTGTACTACGCCATCACCAACCTCGCCGCGCTTGCGCTGCCGCGCGAGGCGAGGTTCTACCCGCGCTGGATGGCCGCGCTCGGGCTGGTGAGCTGCCTGGCGCTGGCGTTCTTCGTGCAGACGACGGTGTGGCTGGTGGGGGTGGGGATGGTGCTGGTCGGGCTGGCGTGGCACGCCGTCGCGCGTCGCCTGCGCACTTGACCGGCTACCGTCGCCCGACGCGCACTTGACCGGCTACCGTCGCCCGACGCGCAGGTGACCGGCTACCGTCACCCGACCCGCAGGTGTCCGGCCAGCGTCACCCGACGCGCACCAGGTCAGGATGCAGCAGCAGCGCCCGCTCGCGCAGCAGGGGCGCCAGGGCGCGCAACGCGGTGGTCGGGTCCTCCTGCGTCGGCAGCAGCAGCTTCGCGGCGGCGTCCACGTTCCAGGTCGGCGCGTTCGCGGGTAGGCCGGCCAGTTCCTTGGCGCGCGTCACCGCCAGCGCCACGTCGCCGAGTTCGTCCACCAGTCCGAGCTCGAGCGCGTCCACCCCGGCCCAGATGCGGCCCTTGCCGATCTCGCGCACGCGCTCGAGGCTCAGCTTGCGCCCTTCGGCCACGCGCGCCGTGAAGCGCTCGTACACCTCGTCCATCGAGCGCTGCAGGTGGTCGCGCTCGGCCTCGTCGAAGGCGTGGTCGCTGCCGAGCAGGTTGGCGAAGCGCCCGCGCTGGAGCACCTCGGGGTGGACGCCGACCCTGGCGTTCAGCTCGCTCAGCACGAACTTGCCCATCACCACGCCGATCGAGCCCGTGAGGGTGGTGGGCGCCGCGATGACGCGGCGCGCGTGCGTGAGCACGTAGTAGCCGCCGCTGGCGGCCAGGCTCCCCATCACCGCCACGATCGGCTTCTTGGCGCCGATGCGCTGCACCTCCCGCCAGACGAGGTCGCTGGCGAGCGCCGAGCCGCCGCCCGAGTCCACGTGGAACACGATCGCCTTGGTGCTCGGGTCCTTCTCCGCCGCCCGCAGCGCGCGTTGCAGCGTCTCGGAACCGGCCGTCTGGCCCACCAGCGGCAGCGGCAGCGGGGAGCGCGAAGACGTGCCCGTCACGATGGTGCCCTGCAGCGACACCACCGCCACGCGGCCCCGCGAGGCGTCGACGCGCGGTAGCCGCACGAAGCGGGCCGCCGCCTGCCAGGGGCGGTGGCGCCGGCCCAGGAGCTCGTCCTCGTACGCCACGCGGTCGACCATGCCGAGCTGCTGCGCCGTGTGGGCCGAGGTGACGCCCTGGTCGAGCCAGCCGCGCACGGTCTCGGGTGCGACGCGCCGCCCCTGCGCCACGCGTTCGACGAACACCTGCTCGAAGCGCTCGAGGAAGGCGTCGTACTGCAGGCGTTGCGCGTCGCTCATGGACGCCCGGGCGAACGTGTCCCCGGCGTTCTTGAACTCGGCGATGGCGAGCTTGTCGAACGTCACGCCGATGCGCGACAGCGCTTCCCCCAGGAACGTCGTGCGCAGCGCGACGCCGTGGACGAGGAGCTCGGCCGACTCCGGCACGACGATCTCGTGAGCGGAGCAGGCCAGCGCGTAGCTGGTGGTGTCGAGATGCGTGGCGAACGCGAGCACGCGCTTGCCCGCCCGCTTCAGATTCTCCAGCTGGTTCGCGAGCGCGCCGACGGTGGTGGCGTCCGCGCTCAGCTGGCCGAAGCGCACCACCACCCCTTCGAGCCACGCTGCGCCCGCCAGCGCGGCGACGCGCCGCTCGAGCGCCTCGAGCGACGTGTCGGTGGGGCGCATGACGTCGCCGGGGGACGGTACCAGCCTGCGGCGGCGGCTGCGCGCGGGGTACGCGCCCTCCAACTCGAGCACGACCCAAGCGGGCCGTTCTCCGGGGAGCATCTCCGCGATGGTGTTGCGGGCGTCGACGAGGGCGTTCTGCAACGTGGTGGCGACGGCGCGCGACGCGGCGCCGGCGCGGTCCTGGGGCATGGTCATGCCTCAGGGTAGCGGCAACCAGCGGATCAGGACCTGCTGCACCAACCAGACCATCAACGGGAGCATCACGGCGGTCAGGAAGCTGCGCAGCGCCCCGGCCTGCCACGGCCAGGTGGACGCCTTCTCGAGCAGCCCCAACTCCGCGGAGAGGCTGGACATGGCGTGGTTCCCGCCCTGCAACGCCGTGTGGTCCTCCGCCGCGATGCGCGCCCGCTGTTGCTCGAGCACGAAGTCGATGCGCGCGTGGGCGTCGGTCTTGCGGCGCAGCTTCTCGGCTTCGAGGCGCTGGTGCGCGCCCCACAACGGCCAGACGTAGGTCACGATGGCGAGCACCGCCATGACCACCATCACGATCACGAACACGAGCGTCGACGATCCGGCCGTCGACCGTGGGTAGGTGACGAACCAGAGGTAGGCGATGAACACCACCCCGAGCGCCGTGCGAGCAGCGACGCGCGAGAAGGCGTACAACGGTGCCGGATCGAACAGCCGCACCATGGCGCATTCGCGGTACAGCACGTCCACCAGCCGCAGCTGCCGGAAGGTGTGGTAGACGAGGACCGCCAACCCGACGAAGACCCAGAGCATCAGGGCGTACTCGTAGACGAACACTGGCCCGCCCGTGGCGTAGCCGATGCCCTCGAGGTTGTGCGCGGAGACCAGCACGCGTTGCGTCACGCCCACCAGCACGCCCACCAGCGTCGCCAGTACCACCGGGGCGGCGGGCATGGTGGTGAGGCTCGCGCGCACCGCCTCGACCTCGGCGTCGGTGGCGGTCATGACGGGACGGAAGGCGTCGAGCGCCTTGTCGGAGACGTCGTCGAGGTAGTGCGTCAACGCCAGCGCGTACACCCCGGTGCCCGACCCGACCACGTGCCACGCGAAGAAGGTGCCAGCTGGGTAGATCCCGGTGCTCCACTTCAGCACGGTCTCGGTCCCTGCCAACACCAGGAACACCGTCAGGTACGTGACCCACGGCGCCCATGGCAGGCGAACGACGGCCGTCTGCAGCACGTCCACCCAACTGCTGGCGTAGGTCCGGCCGATCCAAGCGCTGACGCCCTGCGGCAGGCTCGTCTGCATGCTGGCCCCCTGACGTGGTAGTTCGCAGCGACATTCTAAGCACGAAGCGGCCCGAGCGTGCGAGGGCCGAGCGCGGCCCGCTACGCCAGGCGACGGTGGATCCGAACGCTTCGTGTACCCTGGGTTCGTTCGCGACGCGATACCGCCCTTGCGGGGCACGTGCCCCACGAAGGAGTGCACCATGCTACGAACCGCCATCGCCGTCCTCACCGTGCTGACGCTCGGCTTCGCCTCCGCCCAGGACCCCGTCACCATCGGCTCCAAGATCGACACCGAAGGTTCGGTGCTGGCGCAGATCGTGCGGTTGGTGCTGGAGAACGCCGGCATCCCGGTCGAGGACCGCTCCGGCTTCGGCACCACCTCGGTGGTGCGCGAGGCGCTGCTGGCCGGTGAGATCGACCTCTACCCCGAGTACACCGGCACCGCCCTCACGTTCTTCCCCGACGAGAACCTCCCCGCCGACCTGGCCACCGACGCGGACGCGCTCTACGACACCGTCAAGCGCCTCGACGCCGAGCGCAACCAGGTCGTCTGGCTGGGCCGCTCGCCCGCCAACAACACCTGGGCGATCGCCGTGCCGCAGGCGCTGGCCGACGAGTTCGGCCTCGCCACCATCGCCGACTTAGCGGGCTACGTGAACGCCGGCAACCCGTTCAAGCTGGCTGCCAGCCAGGAGTTCGTGGACCGCCCCGACGCCCTGCCGGCCTTCGAGGCGACCTACGGCTTCGAGGTGCGCGACGACCAACTGGTCATCCTGGCCGGCGGCAACACCACGCAGACCGAGACGGCCGCTGCGCGCGGCACCGACGGCGTGAACGCCGCCATGGCGTACGGCACCGACGGCGCCATCGCCGCCCTGGGGTTGGTGTCGCTCACCGACCCGGAAGGCGCGGTGGCCATCTACCAGCCGGCGCCGATCGTACGCGCCGCGGTGGTGGAGGCGTACCCGAACCTGGCCGAGCTGCTCGATCCCGTCTTCGCCACGCTCGACGAAGCCACCCTCTCCGACCTCAACGGCCGCGTGGCGGTGAACGGCGAGAACCCCACCGACGTGGCGCGCGACTACCTGAGCGCGAACGGCTTCCTGCCGTAGGCCCGGGCGGGTGAACGCCTTGCAGGAGGCGTGGCGCCGCGACCCGGTGACGCCGCTCGGCGGCGCCATCGGGCTCGCGGCGCTTCTCTCGTTCGGTCCGTGGCGCCCCGGTTGGCTGACGTACCGGCCCAACCGGCTGGCGGAAGGGGAGACGTTCGGCATCTTCCAGACCGCGCCCGGTTGGGCGTGGTTGCTGGCGGGGCTGTGGCTAGCCGTGGTGGCGGTAGCGCTGGTGGCGGCCGCCGCGCGAACCCGGCGACGCCCGGCGGCCAGCGGTCGCCTCGCGCTCCTGACCGGCTTCCTGATCGTCGCTGCCGCCATGACGGTGCTGGTCGCGGCGGGGGGCGGGGCGTCGTCGTTGGTGGGCGGCGCACCGCCCAGCGCCCGCGTGTCCTTGGGTGGCGGGGTGTGGCTCTCGCTGGTCGCGGCGTACGTGGCGATGTACGGCGCGTCCGCCGCCGTGCCGCGACGGACGCTACCGCTGCTGGCGCTCGTCGGCGTGATGGGCGCGGTGTGGCTGGTGCGCTCCGGCATGCTGGCCGATCTGGGGCTGGCGCGCGAGTTGGCAAGCCAAGGAAGCGACTTCCGCGCCGAGATCGGGCGCCACCTGGCGCTTGCGCTCACCAGCCTCGTGATCGCCACCGCCGTCGGTCTTCCCGCCGCCATCGTCGCGGCGCGCGACGCCGCGGTGGCGCGCTGGGTGCTGCCTACCGCGGCGTTCTTCCAGACGTTGCCGTCGCTTGCGCTGTTCGGCCTGCTGCTTGCGCCGCTGGCCCGCCTCGGGCAGGGCGTCACGGTGGGGGAGGCGGCGCGCTTCGCAGCGCTGGCGCTTCCCTTGGCGGCGCTGCTGGTGCTCCCGAGGTGGGCAGCGCGCCGCGCGCGGAGGTCGACGGGTTCGGCCGGCGCGGTGGGGGCTCGACTCGCCGGTTGGCTGCGAGCGGCCGTCGCCACGGCGCTCGCCATCCCGCTCGCGCTCTCGGTGCTGGTGGCGGCGGTGGCCGTCGACGAGGCGCTCACCGCGCTCTTCGGCGGCGGTGCGGCCCCCGCGTGGCCGGGTGCGTCGGCTTCGTTGGCCGCGGTCGGGGTGCGCGGCATCGGCAGCGCGCCCGCCTTGATCGCGCTGACGCTCTACGCCCTGCTTCCCATCGTGCGGAACACCTACACCGGCCTCAAGGGCGTTCCCGCCGACGCCATCGAAGCGGGCCGAGGCATGGGCATGAGCCCCGCCCAACTCCTGCGCCGCGTCGAGTGGCCGCTGGCCATGCCGCTGGTGATGGAGGGGCTGCGCGCCGCCTCGGTGCTGATCGTCGGCATCACCACGGTGGCCTACCTCATCGGCGCCGGCGGCCTCGGGGTGTTCATCCAACGCGGCATCGATCAGGTGGTGCCCGACTTGGTGCTGCTCGGCGCCGTCCCGGTGATCCTGCTCGCGTTGGCGGCCGACGCCCTGCTGCGCGGCGCGCGCACGCTCCTGACCCCGCGCGCGTTGCGCGAGGCGAAGCCATGACGCACCGGGCGCACGGGGCCCGGCGTGGCGCGCCGTACCCGCGCCGGAGGACCGCATGATCCGCTTCGAGGGCGTCACCAAGCGGTACGACGAGGTGGTCGCGGTGCGCGACCTGACGCTCGAGGTGCCGGCGGGAGAGACGGTGGTGCTGATCGGGCCGTCGGGCTGCGGCAAGACCACCACGCTGAAGATGATCAACCGCCTCATCGAGCCGAGCGCGGGACGCGTGCTGGTGAACGGCCAGGACGTCGCCGAGCAGGACCCGCAGACGCTGCGGCGCGGCATCGGCTACGTCATCCAGTCGGTGGGGCTGTTCCCGCACCTGAGCGTGCGGCAGAACATCCAGGTGGTGCCCGACCTGCTCGGCTGGCCGAGGGCCCGCAGCGCCGCGCGCGCCGACGAGCTCCTCGAACTGATCGGCCTCGAGCCCGCCACCTACCGCGACCGGTACCCGAAGGACCTCTCCGGCGGGCAGCAGCAGCGCATCGGCGTGGCGCGGGCGCTGGCCGTCGACCCACCGGTGCTGCTGATGGACGAACCGTTCGGCGCCGTCGACCCGCTCACCCGCGACCGTCTGCAAGAGGAGTTCCTGGCGCTGCAACGGCGCCTGCGCAAGACCGTCGTGATGGTCACCCACGACATCGACGAGGCCATCCGCCTGGCGGACCGCGTCTGCCTCATGAACGAGGGCCGCATCGAGCAGTACGCGCCCCCCGACGAGTTGCTGGGATCGCCCAGGAATCGCTTCGTGCGGCAGTTCGTGGGTAGCGACCGCGCCCTCAAGCGCCTCAGCCGCGTGCGCGTGCAGGAGGTGCTCGAGCCCGTGGTCCCGGTGGAGGTGGACGCGAGCGGCGGCGACGTCGCCGAGGCGCTGCGCCAAGACACCTTCCGCTACGTGGTGGACGGCGGCCGGTTGCTCGGTTGGGTGACGCGCCGCGCCTGGCGCTCGACCGGCGACCTACGCGAAGCGCTCACCGAGATGCCGCGCGCCGACGCGCTGGCCGTCGACGAGGACGTGCGCGAGGCGATCGCCAAGATGCTGGGCCAAGGCGTGGCGGGCCTGCCGGTGGTGGACCAGCGCGGGGCGCTGGTCGGGCAGGTGACGCTGGAGCGGGTGGTGGAGCTCGCCCGGCCGGGCGAGGACGACGGCGCGTGAGCCGTCCGCGCTCCGCCGCCTGGGGCGTGGTGGTGGCCGTTGCGTTGCTCGGCGCGGCGTTCGTGCTCTTCGCCCAGGACGGCTGGTGGGGGGCGGCGCTGCGCGCGCTCTTCCCCGAGCAGCCGCGGGTGCTGTTCGAGCGCACCAGCTTGCTGAGCCTGGCGTGGCAGCACCTGGTGATCACGGCGGCGTCGATGGGGTCGATCCTGGCGATCGGCGTGCCGCTCGGGGTGTGGCTCACGCGGCCAGCTGGGCGCCCGTTCCTCGGCCTTGCGTCGAACCTGCTGTCGGTCGGGCAGACGTTCCCGCCGGTGGCGGTGCTGGCGTTGGCGTTGCCGTTCCTCGGCTTCGGCCTGCGCCCGACGCTGATCGCGTTGGTGGCGTACGGCCTGCTGCCGGTGACGCGCAACGTGATCGCCGGCCTCGAGGGTGTGCCCGACGACCTGATGGAGGCCGCGCGCGGGCTCGGCATGAGCCCCACGCAAGCGTTCTGGCGCGTCGAACTGCCGTTGGCGCTGCGCGTGATGCTCGCCGGGGTGCGCATCAGCGCCACCTACACCATCGGCACCGCCACGGTGGCGCCGATCATCGGCGCCGGCGGCCTGGGCGTGCCGATCATCGCCGGCCTGGCGGTCGGGAACACCGCCTTCGTGCTCGAGGGCGCCGTGCCCGTGGCGCTGCTGGCGTTGCTGACGGACTTCGCGCTGGGGCGGCTGGAGGCCGTCGCGGCGCGCTGAACGCAGGGCGGCGGCGGGCGAAACGCACGCCGAGCGCGCGCTGACGGCGACCGCACCCACGCCGCTTCCCCCGCTCTGCACCCCCGCCCACAGTCGCGCCCGCGGTGCGCGCCTATCATCGTCGGCATGCCCGCGGGCGCCGACGTGCGGTCGGCGCGACCGTGGATCACGAGAGGTGGATGGAACATCGTGCGCACGTGGCTACGTTGGTTGCTCCCCGCCGTCGTCGCGCTGGCTTGGCTCGGCGCCTCCGGGTACGGCGGACCGTTCTTCGGCAAGCTCACCGAGGTGCAGACGCAGGAGAACACCGACTTCCTGCCCAGCTCGGCGGAGTCGACCCGGGCACTCCAGGTCCAGTCGGCGTTCGAGGACGCCGGCGCTCCCCCGGCCATCGTGGTGTTCGAGAGCACCGGGGCCGGCGGGATCCCCGAGGACGCTGTAGCGGCAGTCCGCAGCCGCATGCGTGAGGTCGGGGCGCTCGAAGGTGTGGGCGGCGCCTCGCCACTGCTGCCTTCGCAAGAGGTGGACGCTGCCGGCGCCCCCGTGGCGTACCAGGCGTTCGTGGTCATCGAAGGCGACCCGCCCGAGGTCGTGACCGCCATCCGCGAGGCGCTGCAGGGACTCCCCAGCGGCGTGGCCGCCTACGTGACCGGTCCGGCGGGGTTCATCGCCGACCTGGTCGAGGCGTTCGGCGAGATCGATGGCATCCTGCTCCTCGTGACCGTGCTGGCGGTGCTGGTGATCTTGCTGTTCGTATACCGCAGCCCGGTGCTGCCGCTGCTGGTGCTGCTCAGCGCGGTCGGCGCGTTGGCGGTGGCGGTGGTGGCGGTGTACCTGATGGCCGACGTCGGCTGGATCCGCCTGAACGGTCAGACGCAAGGCATCCTGTTCATCCTGGTGATCGGTGCTGCCACCGACTACGCGCTGCTGCTGACGGCGCGCTTCCGCGAGGCGCTGGGCGAGCACGCCTCGGCAGTGACGGCGATGCGCGTGGCGTGGCGCGGCACCGTCGAGCCGATCCTCGCCTCCGGCGGCACCGTCATCGCCGGCGTGCTGACGCTGCTGGCGTCCGACCTGAACTCGAACAAGGCGCTCGGTCCGGTGGCGGCCGCCGGCATCGTGTTCGCCATGGCGTCGGCGTTGACGTTCCTGCCGGCGATGCTGACGCTCTTCGGGCGCGCCGCGTTCTGGCCGTTCCGGCCGAAGCTGGAGCCGGAGCGGGTGAAGGACGAGGCGCGCAGCGCCGAGGCCGCGGCCCATGCGCCGCGCGGCGCGCAGGCCACCGCGGCGGCTTCCCCCGCCGCGGGCGGCGGCGGGCTGTGGGGCCGGGTGGCAGCAACCGTTGCAAGGCGCCCGCGGCGCGTGTGGATGTTCACTGCCGCCGCGCTGCTGGTGGCGGCAGCTTTCGCGCCCACCTTCCGCGACGAGGGGGTGCCGCAGTCGGCGTTCCTGCTCGGACCCTCGGAGTCGGTGGCGGGCCAGGAGGCGCTCGGGCGGCACTTCCCCGCCGGTGTAGGTTCGCCCACCACCGTCCTCGGCGACGCCGCGCGCATCGACGAGCTGCGCACCGCCGTGGCAGCGGTCGATGGCGTGGCGTCGGTGGCGGTGCGCTCGGCCGGCGGCGGGTTCCCCGGCGCGGCGAGCAGCGAGCCGCGCGTCGTCGAGGTGGACGGCCGCTCCTGGGTATTGCTCGAGGCGACGCTCGCCGACGCGCCCGACAGCGACGCCGCCATCGACACCGTGCGCGCGCTGCGCAGCGCGGTGCATGCGGTGGACGCGAACGCGTTGGTGGGCGGCAGCACCGCCACCGACCTCGACACCCGCGAGACGGCGCTCGCCGACCTGTTCGTCATCATCCCGCTGGTACTGGTCGTGATCACCCTGATGCTGATGGCGCTGCTGCGTTCGGTGGTGGCGCCGCTGCTGCTGATCGCCACGACCGTGCTGTCCTACCTCTCGACGCTGGGGGTGGCGTCGCTGGTGTTCGACCACCTGTTCGGCTTCCCCGGCGCCGACCCGACCGTGCCGCTGTTCGGCTTCGTGTTCTTGGTGGCGCTCGGCATCGACTACAACATCTTCCTCTCGAGCCGCGTGCGCGAGGAAGCGCTCCGCTACGGCACGCGCCCTGGCGTGCTGCGCGGCCTGCGCCTGACCGGCGGCGTGATCACCTCGGCCGGCATCGTGCTGGCCGCGACGTTCGCCGCCCTGGCGGTCATCCCCATCCTGTTCCTGGCGCAGATCGCCTTCATCGTGGCGTTCGGCGTGCTGCTCGACGCGCTGGTGGTGCGCTCGTTCCTGGTGCCTGCGCTGCTCTACGACGTCGGCAAGGCGGTGTGGTGGCCGTCGCGCCTGGCGCGAACGGACGGCATCGGATCGACGAGCGCGACGCGGCGCGACGAGCCGGCAACGAGCCGTGCGACGCCGGAAGGGGAGACGTCGGCGCGCTCCGCCGGGCGCGGCTCGGCCAGGTCGAAGATGACCGAAGCCAGGGCGGCGCGTACCATGGACCGGTGACCCGACCTGGAACGACCGGGTGGGCGCCCGAGGGAGGTCCGCCGATGCCGAACGACGCCGCTGCGCTGTTCCTCGCCGAGATCGTGAGAGGGTACGAGGCCCAGAAGTCGCTGGCCGAGCGCGCCATGGCCCAGTTGGACCCGGAGGAGTGGCACGCCACCCTCGACCCCGAGGCGAACCCGATCTCGGTGATCGTGCAGCACGTAGCGGGCAACCTCCGCTCGCGCTGGCGCGACTTCCTCGCCACCGACGGCGAGAAGCCCGATCGGGACCGCGACGGCGAGTTCGAAGCCACCAGCCGCCCGCCCGAAGCGCTGATGGCCGACTGGGAGGACGGCTTCGGCGTGGCGCTCGCGAGCCTGCGTGCGCTCACGCCCGCCGACCTGGAGCGCACCATCACCATCCGCGGCGAACCGCACAGCGTGGTCCGCGCCATCCTGCGCAACTACGACCACACCGCCCACCACGTCGGCCAGATCGTGCTGCTGGCGAAGCACTGGCGCGGCGAGCGCTGGCGCACGCTGTCGATCCCGAAGAAGCGGGATCGTTGAGCTAGGAACCGTTCGCCGCGGCGCGCAGCAGCGCGGGGTCGTCGCCGATCAGGACGTCCACGCCCAGGTCCACCAGGCGCCGCGCTGTGGCCTCGTCGTTCACCGTCCAGGCCGCCACCCGCAGCCCCGCCTCGCGCCACGACGCCAGGCGGGGCGCATCGATCAGGCGCGCGTGCGGATGGACGGCGGCGATCGGCAGGCACGGGACCAGCGCCAGCGCGCTCTCGTGCGCGACCAGGAAGCCGAGCGCGACGTCCGCTTGCCGGAGCCGCAGCAGCGCCAGCGGATCGAAACTCGACACCCACACGCGCCGGCGCACGTCCGCCGGCCAGCGCTGCAGCGCGGCGGCCAGCTCCTCGGGTCGGGCGTCGTCGGAGGGCGCCGCGGTCTTCAGCTCCAGGTTCGCCACCGCCTGCGGGAACGCCGCGAGCAGCGGCAGCAGCTCGTCGAGGCGCGGCACCTGCGGCGCGCGCCTACGGAGCGCGCCAGCGTCTAGGCCCGCGATCCGCGCGCCGTCGCCGAGCGCGGCGTCGTGATGCAGTACCAGCACGCCGTCGGCGGTCCGTTGCACGTCGGTCTCGATGCCGTCCAAGCCGGCGTGCAGCGCGACCTGGAACGAGGCGATGGTGTTCTCGCGCGCGTGCAGCGGGGCGCCGCGGTGGCCCAGCAGGGTCGGGCGGCCCGCGTGCCGCGCCAGTGGTAGGGCGCCTGCGGCCGCCGGAGGCTGCACGAGTCGCGCGCCCAGTTGCTCGACCATCTCCAGGTGATCGGCTTCGTGCCAATGTTCCCGGATCTTGCCGTCTTCGATGCGGAACACGTCGAGACCCGAGACGTCCATGACGCCGCCGCGCGCGGCGAGCCCGAGATACGGGGCGCGCTGCGTGCCTTGGTAGCGCACGCGCGTCACCACGCGGTCGCCTGCAGCGAAGAGGCCCAGCAGGACGACGCGGAAGCCCTCGAACGCGGCGAGCGTGCGCCGGACGTTCGCTTGGAAACCCTCGATCGAGAACGGGCTCCCCGTGTCGCAGTCCGGGTGGTACAGCTCGGCGACGGCGTCGTCGCTCCCCTCGTTCCAGATCCGTTGCCAGTACTGCTCGATCAGCCTGGCGTTGCGGGCCTCGGTTCCAGCGGCGCCCGGCTCGGTCGACGAGGTGGCAGGCTCGTGGGACGGGGATGCTTCGGTGCCGGCAGGGGTGCCAGGGAGTGCGCCCGGCTCTGGAGGATCGACCACTTCGGAACTCCCATCATCGGCTGTGTTCGCGGAACGGTCCGGAGGCCATTCTAGACGGGCGCGCCTGCCCGGCCCGCGGTCAGCCCCCCGGCCGCAGCCCGCGGAACGTGCGCTGCTCGCGCAACGAGATCGTCACGCCCGCCGCCACGATGATCGCGATGCCCACCCACCCGAGGGCGTCGGGCAGGTCGCCGAACTGCAGGTAGCCGACCACCGCGGCCGTCACCATCTCGGTGTAGCCCAGCGGGGCGAGCCAGGTGGCGGGCGCGTGGTCGAACGCCTTGATCAAGAGGTAGTGGCCGCTGGCGGCGAGGACGCCGAGCAGCACCATGGCGGCCAAGTCGAGCGGTGTCGGCGCGACCCACACGAACGGCATCACCAGCGACATGGCCACCGCCCCCACCACGGCGGTGTACGCCAGCGTGACCAGCGGATGCGAGGTGCCCGCCAGGCGCCTCGTGAACAGCATGTACAGGCCGTGCACCGTGCCGGCCGCCACCGCCAGCAGGGCGCCCCAGGCGAACACGTCGGTGCCGGGGCGCAGGATCAGCAGCACGCCGGCGAAGCCGACCGCCACCGCGACCCCGCGCCACACCCCGACGCGCTCCCCCAACAGCGCGGGAGCGAGCAGCGTCACCACCAGCGGCGACACGAAGAAGAGCGCCAACGCCGTCGCTTGCGGCATGCGCGCCAACGCGAAGAAGAACAGCACGGTGGCGGCCAGCAGCAGGGTGCCCCGCACGACCTGCGTTCCGAGGCGACGCGGGACCAGCGCCCGCGGGCCGAGCCGCACCAGCAAGACCGGCAGCATCGCCACGAGGTGGAACAGGTAACGCGCCCACACCACCTGGGCTACGGGGTAGCGCAGCGTGAGCCACTTGGCGACGCCGTCCATGATGGGCAGCAGCACCATGGCGGCGAGCATCAGGACGGTGCCGTACGCCAAGCGGGTCGGTGGGCGCGTCGCCATGGCCGAGCACGCTACCACTCGGCCTATGGCCCGCGCCGCCCCTATCCTGGTACGGGAGGCCCGCGTGCCGTCGGCCGGCGTGCTGCTGCTCTACCTCGACCAGAACTACGCCTCGCGCATCGCCAAGTTCCTGCTCGGGCAGGAGAGCCACGACGCGTTCGGCGAGGTGCACGCCGCCCTGCGCCACGTTGCGCGGCGCCACGGCGCGTCGGGCGCCCCGGCGCTGTGCGTGCCGCCCAGCCCGTTCCACGTGCTGGA
>CAZACZ010000022.1:24796-26720 GCA_964483695.1 uncultured bacterium
GCGTTCCGCGGGATCGACCGTACGCGCGTCCAGGGGCGCGACCCGCGTGCCAGCGACTTAGCGGACCTGATCATGGCCGCCACCGTCGGGCCGTACGTCGACGCGTTGGCCACCGACCGCTACCTGCGCGAGGTGCTGCAGCGGGTCGGGTTCGAGCCGCCGGTCTACTCGGGCCGCCGGCAGGAGGTGCTGCGCTTCGCGCGCGACCTTCACGCCGGTTGGTTGGCGGACCGCTCTCCATCGTCGGGCAGGTAGCGCAAGAACCAATCCCGCGCCTGCACGGCGACGGCTTCGAGCGCCCCAGGCTCCTCGAACAGGTGCGTGGCGCGCGGTACCACCACGACCTCGCGCCTGCACGCCATGCGGTCGGCGGCCGCGCGGTTCAAGTCGAGCACCATCTCGTCGCGTTCGCCTACCAGCAGCAGCGTAGGAGCGCGCACGCGGGGGAGGGCGTCGGTGGCGAGGTCGGGCCTGCCGCCGCGCGACACCACCGCCCGTACGTGCTCGGGAAGGTCGGCGGCGGCCACCAGCGCGGCCGCCGCGCCGGTGCTGGCGCCGAACAGCCCGATCGGGTAGGCGCCCAGGTGCGGTTGGCCAGCGAGCCAGCGGACGGCGCCGTGCAGCCGCCTTGCGAGCAGCGCGATATCGAAGCGCAGCCCCGCCGTGCGGTCGTCGACGGCGGCTTCGGTCTCGGTCAGCAGGTCGAACAGCAGGGTGGCGAGGCCGCCGCGCTGCAGGACCTGCGCCACCGCGCGGTTGCGCGGGCTGAAGCGGCTCGAGCCGCTACCGTGCGCGAACACGACCATGCCGCGGGGCGCCCGCGGCAACACCACCTCGCCGTCCAAGGTGGCGTCGACGGTCTCGATGCGGACCTGCATGCTGGGCTCGTCCATGCGTGCCTCCTCGTACCCGCGCCTGGTTGGCATGGTAGACGGCGCTCCGGTGGGCCGCACCGCCCGAGGACACGAAGGCGAGGCGGCGAGCGGGTGCTAGAAGGCGTACGTCAACGCGAGGCGCAGGTGGCCGGCGTCCCTCCAGCCGCCGAACTCGGTGCCGTCCGCGCCGTAGAGCACGTACGCCGAGACGTTGGCGGTGATGCCCTCGGCGACCGTGTAGGCCAGGTGCGGCACCACTGCTCCGCTGCGGTCGAAGCCCTGCATCCACGCGAGGTCGAGCTGGGTCCGCGCGCCCGCTTGGTACGACAGCGCCGTCATGACCTTGGCCCGCTGCTCACTTTCCGCACCGCCATCGGCCTTGCGGTAGTCGTACACGACTTGCACCAGGGTCCGTGGCCCGGATGGGATGGCGTACTCGGCGCCAAGGACCGCCTGGAAGCTGGGATTGCCGACCGTGGCGTCGGTGCCGGTCGGGTCGTCGGTGAAGGTGTACGCGGCTTCGCCCCGCACCACCACCGCGCCGAGGACGCCGGAGAAGTCGGCGCCGACCAGTTGGATACGGTCGTAGCGAAGCACGGGTTGGAGCGCGAACTGGCCGGGTGTGCCGGTCGGCACGAGCGTGTGTTCGACGGTGGGGAGCGTGCGGAAGCCTCGCACGTACGCGAGGCTGGCGTCGAAACGATCGAAGCGCGCGGTGGCGCGCACACCGAACTGGACGTTCTCCAGCGCGGCCTCGGGACGCTGGTCGTCGGGTGGGCGTTGCTCGACGATGGTGACGCCCGGGGGCAGGGTCGGTGTCGGCGCCGTGCGCCAGGCCGGCCCCGGCGGGATGGAGGGCGTGAACACCGGTACCGCGACGGCTTCGAGGTGCAGCGTCTCGTCGACCTGGTAGGCGAAGCGAAGCATCGGCGCCGGGATCTTCTCGGGAGCCAGCGGGTGCCGCAGGTCGCGCGCGTTGAGGACGTCTACCGGGTTCACGCCGTCGGTGGAGCCCCAGGACACGCGCTGCTGGCCGATGGTGAGGTCGG
>CAZACZ010000022.1:26820-41780 GCA_964483695.1 uncultured bacterium
AGGGCGGTCGATACGACGGCGGCGAAGGCGAGCGAGAGCAGCTGGGTGCCGAGCGTGCGCCGGCGGCGTCGCGGCGGAAGGGGGCCGGCCATGCTCAGCGCCTCAGGAAGCGCTCGCCGAAGACGTCGTCGGGGATCGCTTCGTCGAGCACCAGGTCGCCTTGCGCGATGGTGGTGAAGGTGCTCACCGCGCCGTTCGCCAGCGTCTCCATGCGCCGCAAGGTGGCGACGCGGTACCCGTCGACCTCGGCGATCCGCTCCACCGTGAGCACCTTCGCGGCGGTGCCGTCGCGGTAGTACGTGATGCGTTCCGGCACCAGCGACGACTCGGGCACCTCGAGGACCATCCGCTCGTAGCTCGAGCCGGTCTCGGGCTTCGGCGTCGCCTCCACCAGGTACACCCAGTCACCGTCCTCGCTACGAACCTCCGTGAGGGTGTGGTCGTAGTCGGCGGGATCGAAGCCGGTGATGTCTTCGTAGGCGAAGTCGGAGCCGAAGAAGGAGTCGCCCTGCTGGCCCCCGGCGATGCGGCGCACGCGATCGAGAGCCGGCAGGTAGACGAGCGTCTCGTCCTCTCCGGTGTCGTGCTGGATCGACAAGAAGCCCGAGCCCGCGATGTCGGCCGGGGCCGTGAACTTGATGACGCGGCGCGTGTCGCCGCTGCTCCACATCCGCATCTCGCGCGTCAGGCTCTGGCCGGAGGCGGTGGTGACGGTCATCTGCAACGTGGCCTGGAGGGTGGCGGGTTCGGGTCGTGCCTCGATGGCGGCGATCAGCTCGTCCGACGTGGCGTAGGTCTGGGCTGCCGCGACGGCGGCGGCCAAGAGCATCACGGCGGCCGTGAGGATGCGCCGAGTGAGGGAGACCAGGTCGTGGCACGAGAACGTACGGAGTCGTCGGTCAGTCGGCATGGGTGGGTGCCTCCGAGGGAGCGTGAATGCGGGCGACGGGGTTGCGCAAGACGGTGAGCGCTGTTGCAGGCAGCAGCGTCAGAGTGGCGAGGCCGACCAGGCCCACCGTGAGCACCATGAGACCGCCGAGCGTGGCGACCGGAACGAAGTCGGCGAAGGTCAGCGCGGCGAAGCCGCCGCCGAGCGTCAACGCCGTGAACACGATCTGCCTGCCGGACGTGACGAGTGCGTGTTCGATGGCCGACTCCGGCTCGAGTCCGCGGCGACGTTCTTCCATGTAGCGAACGGTCAGGTGGATCGCGTAGTCACCGACGCCGATCGCGAGCGCGCCCATCAGCATGGTCGCCAGGTTCAGCGGGATGCCGAGCCAACCGAGCACACCGTACTGGAGCGCGACGGTGGCGAGGAGCGCCAAGATGGTCACGGCCGCGGCGCGGAACGACCGCACGAAGCTGTCGATGGTGATCACCAACGCGATCGCCAGGGTGAGGCTGAGGAGGAAGTCGTGGCGCATGGCGGTCTCGATCTCGTGCTCCAACAGCGGTTGGCCGGCGAAGCGCACGGTGGCCAGGTCGCCGAAGCTCTCCTCCGCGGCGGCCGCGAGTTCCTTCTCGAGCTCGTCGATGCGCGCGGTGGACATCGAGGTCGCCGACATCGTCACCAGTGCCTGCTGGTAGTCGAGGGTGACGAAGCGCAACAGGTCTCGCACGTCACCGGAGGATTGGTACAGGAGCAGTTCCTGCGCCGCTGCCTGTCGGGTCGGGGGTAGCGCATCCTCGCCGGTGAGCGTCAGGTGGAGCGCTCGCAGGACGTTGGCGATGGACTGGCTCGAGCCGACGCCATCCAGCATCGTGACGCTCGCCTGGAAGTGCTCCAAGGCGGCCAGGACGGCGGGATCCGTCATGTCGCCGTCGACCCAGGCGGTGATGACGGACGACCCGCCGACCACCTTCTCGACCGTCGCCACGCTGGTGCGCGTGGGTCCGCGCTCGGGAAAGAAGGCAAGGATCGAGGTGTTGGGCACGATGCGCCACGTGCCGATCACCCCTACCGCCACGATCACGGCCGCGCCCAGCAGGACGCCGCCGCGACGGCGGGCCAGCCAGCCGGCCAGGCGGCGCAGGAACGCGCCGATGGCGCCGGGAGCGTCGGGATCGGTCACGCGGCGAGGGGTCGGCAGGACGTTCAGCAGCGCCGGCAGCAGCAGCATCGAGGCCAACAACGAGGAGAGCACGCCGAGCGCCGCCACCAGGCCGAGTCCGCGTACCATCGCCAAGTCCGACAGCAGGAACGTGCTCATCGCAGCGGCGATGGCCAAGCCCGAGATCGTCACGCCCAGGCCGGTCTCTTCGATCACCGCTCGGATGGCGTCCTGTTTGTCGGTTTGCCACTCGCGGCGGTGGGAGAGTTCGTAGAAGAAGCGGCCCAACAGGTGGAGCGAGAAGGAGCTTGCCACCGCCATCACGGCGATGGGGCCGATGACGGTCAGCGCCATCAGCTCGTGGCCGAGCAGGTGGAACGCTCCCATGCCCCAGATCACGCCTAGGAAGATCTGCACGAAGGGAAGCAACGTGCCGTGCCAGGAACGGAAGTTCACGAACAGCAGGAGGAAGATGATGGCCAGCGCGGTGGCTCCGAGGATCGGCAGGTCGCGGCCGATGATCGACTGCAGTTCCATGCTGGTGAACGCCTGGCCGGCGAGGGCGTACGGACCGTCCCAAGACCGGTCGACCGCAGCGTCGACGGCGCGGGCGAACGCGGCGGCGTCGATGCCGCTCTCGTGTTCGACGACGAGGCTGGCGTAGCGTCCGTCGGCCGTGACGAGGGTGGCGTTCTGGTACATCGGGGAGGTCTGCAGGTAGGCCCGGGCCGCGTCGACGTCCGCCGCGGTCGGTGTGCCAGCAGGCACGAGGTCGTCGACGACCAGGAAGCCGTCATCGTCTTCGAAGCGCTTGGCGGTCGCGATGGAGGTGACGTCGACCGCACCGTCGATGGTGCGCAGGTCTTGGGTCAACGTGCGCATGGTCTCGAACGCGGTCGGGGTGAAGAGGTCGCCCTCGACCACCACGAGCAGGCGATCGTGTTGGCCGAACGTAGCTTGGATCTCGTCGTCCAGCTGGGCGACCACCGAGTGGTCCGGGTAGAGCGCTTCGGTGGCGTTGTTGGTCGTCACCTGACGGGCGCTGAGGAGGAAGACGACGGTCAGGATCGCGAACGCGAGGATGACGAGCCGGCTGCGGCGTAGGACGAAGGTCGCGAGGCGGCTCATGCGATGGGCATGTCGTGGCGGGCGCGGTGACGTGGTGGTTCGAGCATCCAGGATCCCTCGGGAATAGTGAGTGAGTACATACTCAACAACGACGACGATCGGGGGGTGGCGTGCGGTGCATGGCTCCTTTCGTGCGCTCAGGTGTCGGCGGTGGCGCCGTTCAGCCAAGCGTCCAGCAGTTCGTTCGTGAACGACCGCGCTCGCTCGTGCCAAACGTGCTCGGGCAGGTCTTGGTGCGTCAAGAAGAACATCATCAGCGACGCGAAGAACATCATCGCGCTGGTATCGACGGGAAGGTCGTCGCGCAACTCGCCAGCGCGTACGCGCGATGCGAGGTACCTCGCCATCGAGCCGACGGTGTCGCCTACCACGGAGCGGAACGCGGCGTCGACCTCGGAGTTGGTGCGCGACTCGACGAGCAGCATGGACACGAGGTCGCTCTGGCGATGGATCGCCTCCACCCACCCGAGGACGATGGCGCCCAGCACGTCGTGGGCCGGACGGTCGGCGGCTTCGTCGAGCACGCTGCGGACCTCGCCGAGGAAGGTCTGGCGTTGGCGCACGACGGCGCGCAACAGGTCGGACTTGGTCGGGAAGTAGTGGAAGATCAGCCCCTCGGTGACGCCGACCTCCAGCGCGACCCGCTTGGTGGTGGTGGCGGCGAAGCCGTGGCGCGCGAAGAGCGACCTGGCCGCTTCGACGATCTGCTGGTAGCGCGCCGCAGCGCGCGCGCTTCGATGGGGAGTAGGGGAACCGGAGGACATGGTGGTTGGTTGCCTTGGGATTGAGTGGCTACTCAATTCCGTGGCGAGTGTACGGTCTCGCTGGAGCGGAGTCAAGGGATGGGGGTGCGAGGGTCCTGCTTGACGTCGCTACGGTCCGCTCGTCGGACGATCGAGCGGGCGCTGGTTCGCCATGTCGACGGGGTTGGGCACCGGCCGAGACGGTGCCCCGCGTCGCGGTGTCGCGAGCGCGTGCGGCGGTAGCTTGCGGCATGGCTACGGCACGTCGGACCCATCGCGCCGGGCGGCGCGCCCTCGAGTTCGCCCTGGCGGGCATGGCGCTGACCCTGACGGCGGTCGCGCTCGCGCACGACCCCAGCTTCCCCGAGGGAGACGGCCCCTTCACCGTCCAGCGGCCGACGGTCTCGCAGGCCATCTACCTGCGCCTCCCGGCCGGCGGCGAGCACGTCTTCGTCGTCGATCCCATCCCTCGCACGGTGCCGCTGCAGCTGCTGGTGCTCGACGACGACACCGGCCGCGCCATGGAGCTTCGCGCGACCTGGCGCTGCGGCGACGAGGAGCGCGCCTTGCGCGTCGCCGACACGCCGTTCTACGAGTCGTTCTCGCGCATGCAGATGCGCTACCGGGTGATCGACGCGGTCGGCCCGACCGAGGTGCCGTGCACCGTCACGGTGCGCGAGCTCTCCGGCCGGGCCGGGCCCTACACCCTCGCCGTGGGGGACGAGGAGCGCTTCTCCGTCGGCGCCATCTGGACCCTGCTCACGCTGCGCGACCAGTTGCGGTGGTGGCGCGAGGGCCGGTAGGTCGCCCTTCAGACGCGACGCAGGAAGGCGCCGTCGGCGAGCGACGACGCAGCGGCACCACTCCCATCGGGCAGCTCCAGGTCGAACACCAGGCGCGCCCCGTCGAGCCGGAAGCGGGCCTGCGCCAGCGGAGACAGGCCGTCTTCGTCGAACACCGTCGCCCGCGCCTCGCTCCCGTTCGCCTGGACCGCGCCGCGAAGGGGAAGGTTCGCGCTGCCGAGCCGGAGCGTCCCACGCAGGCACCCGTCGTCGCCGATGGAGAGCGTGACGGTGCACGCCAGCGCGCCATCACGGACCTCGTAGGACCCCGTCAACGGGTCTGGCATGACGTGGCTCCCTTCCCCCTCGGCGGCGCCTTCGTCGCGTGGCGGCGCGGGCCGACGGTGCATCGACCCGCGCCACGCGACGGCTGGCGTCAGAAGATCAGCACCCACTCGAGCGTGACGTAGTCGGTGCCGACGTTCGCGTCCGGGTCGGTGACGTTCAGCCGCACCTCGACGGTCCAGGTGCCCTCCTGGTTGAACGGGTAGGTGGACATGGGCGTCCACTGCACCGATGCCGAGTTCCCCACCACGATCGGCGCCTGGTTCCCCAGCTTCACGGTCCACTCGTACGTCAGCGGCGAGTCGCCTTCCGGGTCCACCGCGGTGCCCGACAGCGTGATCGGCTGATCGACCGGCGGGGAGGTGCCGTCCTGGGGGCTCGTGATCTGCACGGTCGGCGGCAGGTTCGGCGGCGGATCCACCACGGTGACGTCGACGCTGGCGCTGTCGCTGGCCGCCAACGAGTCGGTGCCGGTGAGCGTCAGGGTGCGCGTGCCGTTGGTGGAGAAGACCGCCTGGACCTCGCACCCGACGATCGGGAACGGGTCGCCCGGGACGCTCGAGGTCCAGGTGAGGGCGCTGCATGCCAGCTCCCCGCCGGGCTCGTTGAGGTCGTCGCCTCGCCCGCGCAGCACCACGCTGGCGGTGCGGTACACCTCGGCGCCGTCCAGCGGCGCGCTGATGGTGACGTCGGGCGGGTCGTTGACCACGTTCACCACCACGCTCGCTTGACCGGTGGCGCCGTCGCTGTCGGTGGCGGAGGCCGTGATCGTCCGGCTTCCTTGGGTGGTGAAGGTGTGCACCAACTGGTACCCGGTTCCCAACGCCCCGTCGACGTTGGAGCTCCAGTGCACGGTGCAGCACGGGAACGGGTCTTCGAGGTCGTACACGGTGGCGTCGATGTACACCGGAAGGTTGAGCGAGACGGTGCCGCCCGCGCTCAGGGTGATGGCAGGGGCCACGTTCCCGAGCACCTCCTGGACGGCGCCGAGGGCGTTCACGTGGCGCTTCACGCGTGAGTCCGCGTTGGGATGCGCGGTCGTGAGCAGGATCGATTCCACCTCGTCGGCGCTGAGCCCGGGGTCGGCGGCCCAGATCAGGGCGGCCACGCCGGCAGCGAAGGGGGACGAGAAGCTGGTGCCGGAGATGGCGCGCGCGGCGTTGTCGGGCGCGTCGGGGTCGGGGCCGAGCCACAGCGTGTAGGGAGCGAAGATGTCGACCTGCTCGCCGCCGTAGTTCGAGCCCGCTGCCTTGGAGGTGGAGCCGCCGCTCATGCCGCCGACGCAGATGACGCCCGCGTTCTCGCACGGCGTGACCCACGTGCGCTCCCAACAGACTCCCCACGTGCAGCCTTCGGCGTCGACGTTCTTGCCCTCGTTCCCTGCCGCGGCGAAGATCAGCATGCCCGTCTCGCGGAACGCGAGGGTGGCAGCCTCGAACGGCAACACGCTCCAGCCCAGGTACCAAGGCACCGGCGTGGAGTAGCTCATGTTGGCGATGCGGGCGCCGGCGATGCGCGCCTCGCCCAGGGCGCTGATCGAGGTGAAGAAGTCGTAGAGCGTGAACACCAGCACCGCGTCGGCGATCGGCCCCGCTGGGCCGGCTCCGCCGAAGCCGTTGTCGGCGCGCGCCATCGCGGCGCTCACCACGTTCTGGCCGTGCCATGGGCAGTCGTTGCCGCCGCCGCACCACAGCAGGTTCTCGGTGCCGGTCGGTTGCGTCAGCGGGACGTTGGAGATGGCCACCCAGCCGGTCGGGGTGTCGGCGTCCGGTTCGAAGCCCATGTCGAGCACCGCAAGCTTCACCCGGTTGCCCAACTTCCCGGCGAGGTCGAGGGCGCGCCACGCCTCGGCCACGCCGATGGCTTGCGCGCTGGTGACCGCATGCGAGGGCCACTGGAAGGCGTTGGCGTTGTAAGGGATCCCGGCGAGGTTCTGGCCGGTCGGGGCCTCGATGGCCGAGCGATCGACGAACGCTCCTGCTCCGCCCCCCACCCAGTTGACGCCGACCGCCAGACCGTCGGCTGCTTCGTGGCTGGCTACGCCGAGCAGGTCGCGGCCCAGCGTGCTGGAGATGCGGTGGTCGCCGGTGGCGTGCGGGTCGAGGCTGCGCAGGTCGTCGGCCAAGTCCGCGGCCGGGTCGGTGGCGCCGGCGGAGGCGTCGACGCGCACGAGGTACTGCTTGGCGAGGCCGGTGAGGCCCGCCGCCGCGGGATCGAAGGTGCGCAGCAGGGTGCCGTTCCAGCGCGTCAGGAAGGCCTGCAGTTCGGCGTCGTCGTCGGTGGCGAGCCAGACCTCGTTGGCGACGAAGTCGGCGGTCTCGCCGTCCTCCCCGGTGACGGCGGCCAGCGGCCGCGGCTCGCCGTCCTCGAATCCGGGGAGGGCGGGCCGCGTGGGCATCACGGTCGGGTCCACCTCGATGGTGATGGGCGGCAGCGGTGGCGTCGGCTGCGCACACGAAGCGAGCGCGACGATCGCGAGTCCGACGACGACCAGGCGCCAGCGCGCCGGTCCTTCCTTCCGCAGGTGCGTCCTCGTGCGGTGCATGGCGAACCTCCTCGCCCAGCACGCTAGGGCAGGGCCGCCACAACACCGCCACAACGCACGCCACGACCGCCGTGGTCGTCCGTGCGCCAAGCGCCGGATGGGTGACCGCCGATGCGCTAGGCTTCGTCCACGTTCGTGAGCACGTGGCGCGCCCGACCCGGGCGCCGCCGTGGGAGGCGCCGTGGCGCACCTGAAGGTGATGGGCGGCCTGAAACTCGATCCGCAGGGGTTCACGCAGCCGAAGCCGCTGCTGTTGCTGGCGTACCTGGCGCTGGAAGGAGCGCAGCAGCGGCGGCGCCTGGCCGAGTTGTTCTGGCGCGACGGCAACCGCATGAAGAGCCTGTCGATGACGCTGACGCGGCTGCGGCAAGGCGCGGGGGACGTCGTCGCCAGCGACGAGCAGCGGGCATGGGCGACGTCCACCAGCGACGCAGCCGAGCTGCTGCAGGCGTTGGACCAGGGATCGTGGGACCGCGCCTTGAGCCTGTACCCAGGGGCCTTCCTGGATGGGATCGAGCTCGCGGACTGGCGGCCCGAACTCGAGGAGTGGGTGCTAGGGACCCGCGAGTACCTCGCTGGACGCGTCCAGCACGGGCTGGTGGAGTTGGCCGAGGAGGCGGCCCGCGCCAACGCCTTCCAACGCGGTGCCACGCTGGCCGACAAGGCGTTCCGTCTGCCGGGCGCCGGCCCGGCGGACCCCGCGCTGCTGCAGCGCATGTACCTCTTGCTGGTGGCGGGCCACCACGGCGGTGCGTCGGAGGTGGGTCGCGAACTGGCGGGCCTCGGCGCGCCGCGCGTGGCAACGGCGGAGGAAGCGAGAGCCGCGTTGCTGCCGGCAGCGCCGACGCACCTCGGGGTCGACGTGAGGGAGACACCTGGCGCGCGCCTCGCGTCGGGGCCGAGCCACGGCGCGCCCCTCGCGGGCCCGCTGCTGGGCAGGGAGGCGGAAGTTCGGACGCTGGAGGCGCTGCTCGAGCGAGAAGACGCGCAACTCGTGACCCTGCTCGGGCCCGGCGGGGTGGGGAAGTCGCGCCTGGCGCAGGAGATCGCCGCGCGAGCCGCGTCGTCCGGGCGCTACCCGGGCGGCGCGCACCTCGTCGCGCTGGCTGCCGAGACGCGCGCAGAGCGTCTGCCTGCGCGGGTGCTCGAGACGCTGGGGGCGGCGGCCGGGGCGGGCCGCGAGCCGTGGGACGCACTGGCAGAACGCGTGCGCGACCAGCGGATGCTGCTCGTCCTCGACGACGTCGATGGCGTCCGCGACGCGCTTCCCGAACTGATGCGCCTCCTCGAGGACACGGCGACGCTGACGGTGCTGGTGACCTCGCGCGGCAGGCTGGGTCTGCCCAGCGAGCACGCCATGGTGCTGGAGGGCCTGGCGTACCCGAGCGAGCCGGTCGGCTGGGACGCGGCCATGGCGTTCGGCGCCGTGCGGCTGTTCGTCGAGCGGGCGGCCAGGGCACGCGTGGGCATCGACCTGCGCCGCGACCTGCCTGCCATCGTCGCCCTCTGCCGCGCCGTCGACGGTCTGCCCTTGGCGCTGGAACTCGCCGCGCCGTGGACGCGAGTCCTGGCCTGTGCCGAGATCGTCGAGCAGCTCGCCTCGTCCCCCGACATCCTGGTCACGCACGAACGCGGGGCGGTGGATCGGCACCGCAGCATGCGCGGCGTCGCCGAGGCGAGCTGGGCGTTCGCCGGTGAGGCGGAGCGAGCCGTGTTGCGCAAGTGCACGGTCTTTCGGGGCGGGTTCACGCGCCAGGCGGCGGCGGCCGTGGCGGGCGCGACGCTGGCGACGCTGGCGCGGCTGGTGGACGATTCGCTCCTCCGCGTGTCGGGTTCGGGCCGGTTCGACTTGCACCCGCTGCTGGCGGCGTTCTTCCGGGAGAAGGCGTCGGAGATGCCCGACGAGGCGGCGGAGTCGGCAACGCGCCACCGCGAGCACTACCTCGCGTGGCTGGCGCAGCAACGAGCGTTGCTGCAGCGTGAGCGGCACAACGAGGTGCTCACGCAGTTGCGACGCGAGCGCGGCAACGTCGAGGCGGTGCTCGAGCGGGCCCTGGCCGAGCGCGACCTGGAAGCCATCCAGACCTGGCTCGAGCTGATCGACGTGACGTACGAAGCCAACGGAGCTTTGCGCGAGGGTGCCGGGATGCTGGCGCGAGTGCAGCACGAGCTCGACGGTGACGTGGCCGCGCGCCGGCTGCTCGCGCGCGTCGCGATCGAACGCGGGTGGTACGCCCTGCGCCAGGGCGCGTACGACGCGGCGCGGGGCCATACCGAGGACGGCATGGCGAGGACCGATCCGGACGACGCCGACAGCGCGGCGCTGTTGGCGCGGGCCGAGACCACCTTGGGCATCGTCGCCGGTGCTTCCGGGAACCGCAGCCGCGCGAGGGAGCACCTCGAACGTGCCCGCACGCTGGCGCAGCGCTCGGGCGACGAGGTCGTGCTGGCCTCGGTGCTCAGCAGCCTCGGGGTGCACCACGGCGAAGCCGGCGAGGCCGCCCGAGCGATCGCCTGCTTCGAGGAAGCGATCGCCCTGCAGGAGCGTCATGGCCGGGTTCTCGGGACGGTCCGCGAGCTGGGCAACCTCGCCATCGCCGTCGCCGCCACCGGCGACATGGCGCGCTCGGGAGCGTTGATGGAGCGCAGCCTCGCGCTGGCGCGCGAGATCGACTTCCGGCAGACCATGCCGTACACCCTGTCGAACCTCGGTGTGCACTACTTCCGACTGGGGGACCTGGAACGGGCACGCGACCTGAACCTCGAGGCGTTGCAGGTCGCCGAAGAGACCGGGCAGCGCCACATCCAAGTGGGCATCCTGGTGAACCTGGTGAGCGTCCACGCGCGGGCGGGGGAGGTGGCGCTCGGGCTCGAGCGCTCGGACGACGCGTTGCGGCGCGCGCAGCAGATGGGGCTCGAGCCGATGATGCTGCAGGCGCTCGGGGCGCGGGCCGAACTCGAGGCGGCGCGCGGGCGTTGGGGGGCGGCCGCGCGCCTGGCCCAGGTCGTGCTGCAGCACCCCGCCTCGCGCGACTACACGCGCACGGCCGCGGCGGAGGTGTGGCAGGCGGTCGTAGCCGCCGCCACGGATCACGCGGACGCCTCCGCCGCGCTGGAGGACGCCATCCGCGACGCCCGCGCCCACGACGTGGCCACGGTGACCGCTTCGGTGCTGGTCGGACGTTCCTGGCCGGGACCGTCCTAGCTGGACCTGCCTTGCCGGACCTGCCTAGCCGGGCCTGCCTGGCCGGAGCGTCGATGGTCGTCGCTCCAGGAGGTGGGGCGAGACGCCCCCTACCCCACGTATGATCGCGCCACCATGGCCTCTACCGCGCGGCTACGCCGCTTCGACGACGTTGCCCGGTTCCGGGACGCGGTCGAGCCGTACCTGCTGGAGCGTGAGGCGGAGCACTGCCTGCTGCTGGGGCTGTTGTCCGGTCTGACGGCCGGTGAGTGGTCGGCGCCGTACCTCGCATCGGTCGAGGACGACGAGCGCACGGTGCTGGTGGCGCTCCGCACGCCGCCCCATCGGCTGGTAACGTCCCAAGCGGCCGAGGGCGCCGACGTGGACGCCGCCGTCGCGCTCCTTGCCGCCGACGCTACCGACGCCGACGCCGCCGACGCCGCCGACGCTTCCGACGCCGCCGACGCTTCCGGTGCTTCCGGTGCTTCCGGTGCCGACGACGATCTCCCTGGTGTAGTCGGCGACGTGCGGGTGGCCCAGCGCTTCGCCGAACTCTGGAGCGAGCGCCACGGCCGCGGTTGGCGCGTCGCCATGGCCGAGCGGATCTACCGCTGCGAGCGCGTCGAGCCCGTGCCCGTCGTGCCGGGCCACATGCGCGCGGTCGTGCCGGACGACCACGAGCTGCTGCGGCCCTGGCTGCGCGCGTTCCTGGAGGAGGCGCTGCCCAGCGAGACGCCCGACCCCGAGGCGCAGGTGACGCGCGTGCTCGCCTCGCCCACCCGCCGCTCGTGGGCGTGGGAGACGGACGGCGCCGTCGTCGCCATCGCCGGCGCCACCGGGCCGACGCCGAACGGCATCCGCATCGGCCCGGTCTACACCCCGCCCGAGCGCCGCCGGCGCGGCTTCGCCACCGCTCTGGTGGCCGAGCTGACGCGTACGCTGCTGGGCGAGGGGCGGCGCTTCTGCTTCCTCTTCACCGACCTGGCGAACCCGACCTCGAACGCCATCTACCAGCGCATCGGGTACCTGCCCGTGGCCGACGTCGCCGCCATCGATTTCGTGCGGGCGCGCGCATGAATGCGCGACGCGTCGACGTGGCGCCGGAGGCGCGCCGGCAAGGACCGCCGGGGTGCAGGACCGCGGAGGACGAAGGATGAGCCGATGATCGACCGGCATCGTTGGCGCACGACCGAGACGCCCACCGCGGTGTCGTGGCGCGTCCACCTGGGCGACCTCGGCGAGACGCTCTCGTTGGTGTGGCAGTCGAACCCGCGGCGTACCGTCACCGTCGCGTTGCTCAGCCTGGTGCAGGCGCTATTGCCGGCGGCCAACCTGTGGGTCGCGAAGCTGCTGCTGGACGCCGTCGCCAAGGCCATCGCCGGGACGCTCGGGACGGCCGCCGAGGCGCTGGCCACCATGTTGGGCTTGCTGCTGGTGCAGGTCGGCATCACGGCCGTGGCGGGGGCGGTCGGCACGCTACAGAACGCCACCCGCGAGTTGCTCGGCGACGCGCTCCAGAACCGCATCAGCCGGCGCATCCTGGCCAAGGCCAACGAGTTGGAGATGGCCCAGTTCGAGGACCCCAAGAGCTACGACGCGCTGCAGAACGCCTACCGCGAGGTCGGCAGCCGGCCCCTCGGGGTCTTCACCCAGGTCGTGACGTTGGTGCAGGCGCTGCTGACGCTCGGTTCGGTGAGCGCGTTGATGGTGCAGCTCGGCTGGGCGGTGGTGCCGCTGGTGCTCTTGTCGTCGGTGCCCAACGTGTGGGTGTCGACGCGGTTCGGCACCGAGGGCTACCGCATGATCCGGCGCCAGGCGGCCGACGCGCGGCGACAGAACTACCTCGGCATGTTGATGACCAACGACCAGGTGGTGAAGGAGATCCGCCTGTTCGGCTTCGGCGGTTGGTTGATGGAGCGCTGGCAGGCGTTCTACCTCGGGTTCCGCCGGCAACTCGAGTCGCTCATCCGGCGCCGCAGCGCCTGGGGTCTGGCCGCTTCGCTCACCTCGACCGGCATGATCGGCGCCGCTACGTACATGGTGCTGCGGCGCGCGGCGGCCGGTGCGCTCACGGTGGGCGACTTCGGGCTCTTCATCCAGGGCATCGGCCAGCTGCAGAACCAGTTCGCGAACCTGCTGTCGGGCTTCACCGGCATCTACCAGAACCTGCTCTACATGCGCAACCTCTTCGAGTTCCTGGAACTGCCTGTGGTCGACCACGACACCGGCGAGCCGTGGAGCGGCCGCATCGAGTCGATCGAGTTCCAGGACGTGAGCTTCCGCTACCCGCTCACGCAGAGCGACGTGCTGCACTCGGTGTCGTTCCGCGTCGAGCGCGGCCGGACGCTGGCGCTGGTGGGCGCCAACGGCGCGGGCAAGTCGACCATCGTGAAGCTGATGACCGGCACCTACCGCCCGACCCGCGGCACCATCCTCGTCAACGGCCAGGACGCGGCGCGCTTCCGGCCGTCCAGCCTGTGCGCGGAGATGAGCACCGTGTTCCAGGACTTCGGCCAGTACCAGATGACGGTGCGCGAGAACATCGCGCTCGGGCGCGTGGACGCCATCGACGACGACGAGGCGCTGCGGTCCGCTGCCCGCTTGGCCGGTGCGGACGGCTTCGTCGCCGAGCTTCCGAACGGTTACGACAACATGCTCGGCCGGTGGTTCGAGGGCGGCAGGCAACTGTCGGGCGGGCAGTGGCAGCGCCTCGCCTTGGCGCGGCTCTACTTCCGCGGCGGTTCGGTGATGATGTTCGACGAGCCCACCTCGGCGCTCGACGCCGATGCCGAGTTCGAGGTGATCGAGACGCTGCGGGCGTTCGCCCGCGACCGCATCGCCGTGATCGTCTCCCACCGCTTCAGCACCGTGCGCATGGCCGACGAGATCCTGGTGCTCGACCGCGGGCGCATCGTCGAGCGCGGCGACCACGACGCCCTGCTGGCGCAAGCGGGCATCTACGCCCGTATGTTCCAGCGCCAGGCGCGCGGCTACCGCGAGGGCTACGACACCCCAGCCGTGGAAGACGGCCCGGTCGTCGACTGACGCCCCGGTGGCGGCGTCGGGTGCGCGCGGGCAACGCAGCAGGCCGCGATGTCACAATCGGGTGGGGCCGACCGCCCCGAGGGAGGGATACATCGATGCCGACCACCAAGGCCAGTGCTCGCTGGGAAGGCACGCTCAAGGAAGGCAAGGGCTCGATGGGCCTCGCCAGCGGCGCGTACCAGGGTGCGTTCACGTTCCTGTCGCGGTTCGAGCGGGGCGCCAGCCCGGAGACGGGCACCAACCCGGAGGAGCTGATCGCCGCCGCCCACGCCGGTTGCTTCTCGATGGCGCTGTCGGGGCGCTTGACCACCGCCGGCTTCCCACCGACCAGCATCGACACGCAGGCTGCCATCACCATGGAGCGGACCGATGCCGGCATGACCATCACCAAGAGCCACCTCGTGACCCGGGCCAAGGTGCCGGGGATGGACGAGGCGGCGTTCCAGGAGCACGTGCGGGAAGCCAAGGCGGGGTGCCCGGTGTCGCGTGCCTTGGCGGCGCTCGCCATCACCGTCGAGGCGACGCTGGAACGCTGAAGCTTGGCTAGGTGCGCGGCGTAGCGCGTCGCGACACAGCGCACGCGCGGGCTTGCGTCTCACGTCGGCGGCGTCGTGGCCCGGGTCAATCGACCGGCCGCGGCGCCGCCTTCTTGGTGGGGAGGCGCAGCACGAACACCACCCCGTATGCCGCCACCGCGAGCACCACCACGGCGATCCATGCCATACCCTTGACCCATCCGAGGTAGGTGGCGCTGGCGCCGGAGAACAGCACGATCATGGCAGGCGCGTACACCTTGACCCAGAGCGGGACGCCTTTGCCGGCGCGGTAGTCGCGGATCAGCGGCCCGAACAGGCGATGGTTCATCAACCAGTTGTAGAAGCGCGGGCTCGACTGCGAGAAGAACCACGCCGCCAGCAGGAAGAAGACCGTCCCCGGCAGGCCGGGCAGGACGTATCCGAGCGCGCCGAGGCCGACCGCCGTTAGGCCGGCGGCCACGTACGCCCCGCGGAGCGCGGGGTTGCGGTGGATGCGCATCTCGTCGCGGTAGTCGACGAAGGGCCGGGGCGCGCGGGCGCGTGGCGCGCGGTTCGCGGCGGCGGGAGCGGCGGCGGCGTCCGCGGCGGCGACGCCTGGCGC
>CAZACZ010000023.1:0-41485 GCA_964483695.1 uncultured bacterium
TGGCTACACCTCGATCATGACGCCGGGCACGGTGGCGGGGTTCGGCGAGATCCATAGGCGCTACGCCAGCCGGCCGTGGGCGGAGCTGCTCGAGCCCAGCATCGAGCGTTCCGACGAGGGCTTCGCCATGCCCGAGTACATCGCCATGCACCAGCAGCGCCCGTTCCTGCCGGGAATGCCCCACCCGCGGGAGAAGAACGCGTTCAACGCGGCGGCCAAAGCGCTGTTCCACGGCGAGCACGGCGAGATGAAGCAGGCCGGCGAGTGGTACCGCAACCCGGACCAGGCGCGCTCGCTGGAGCGCCTTGCGCGGCACGGCGCCGACGACTTCTACCGCGGCGAGCTGGCCGACGTCATCGTGCAGGACTTCGAGGCGAACGGGGCCTTCGTGACGCGCGAAGACCTGGCGACCTACCGCACCGTGAACGAGCCGCCCTTGGTCGTGTCCTACCGCGGCCACGAGATCGCGAGCTCGGCGGTGCCGGGTGGCGGGCTGCTTACGCTGCAGATCCTCAAGGTGCTCGAGCGGTTCGACATCGGCTCGATGGAGCACAACGGCCCGGAGCACGCCTTCGTGCTGGCCGGGGCGCTCGCTTGGGCCGGCGTGACGCGCGGAAACCACCTGACCGACCCGCGGTTCCGAGCGGTGCCCGTCGAGGAGCTGCTCTCCGATGCGTACGCAGCCGACATCGCCGACAAGCTCCGTAGAGGCGACCTGCCCGACCAGCGTCGCCTCAACAAGCCCGGCTACACCACCCACATCTCGATCATCGATGAGCAGGGGAACTGCGCCTCCATCACCCATACGCTCACGGCGTGCGCCGGCATCGTGGTGCCGGGAACCGGCTTCACGTGGAACGATTGCGTGTCGTTGATGGACCCGATCCCGGGCCGGCCGAACTCGTACGAGCCGGGCAAGGCGCGCGCCAGCGCCATCTCGCCGAGCGTGATCATGAAGGACGGCAAACCTTGGGTGGTGATCGGCGCGCCGGGCGGCTGGTCGATCTCGTCGGCGGTGTCGCAGGCCATCAGCAACCTGATCGACTTCGGCATGAGCCCGGTGGAGGCCGCCGAGGCCCCACGGTTCCATAGCGAGGGCGACCCGATCTACTGCGAGATGCGCGTTCCCAAGCGCACCGTCGAGGCGTTGCAGGCCAAGGGCATGAACGTCGAGCGGTCCCTGCAGAAGTACGAGCGACGCTTCGCCAAGGTGCAGATCGCCATGGTCGAGGGCGGCGTATTCCGAGGCGGAACCGATCCGCGCGCGGAGGGGGGCGCGGTGGCGTTCGCCCGCTAGGCCGAACGCGCGCCCGTACTCATGCTCCGCGACCAAGGAACCGCCCCCGCCTTCCCGGGACGCCACCGACCCGTCTGGTTGTTCGTCCCCGGGGCTTCGGAACGCTTCATGACCAAGCTGCGAACACCCGGCCCGACCGCCGGCCGGCAGCCGGCGCCAGTGTCGGCGACGCGCCCCGACGTCATCGTGCTCGACCTGGAGGACGCAGTGGCCCCGGCCGAGCGCGTGGCGGCGCGGCAGCGCGTGGCGGCCGTGTTGCATGCTCCCGAAGACACGTACGTGGCTCCCTTGTGCGTGCGCTGCCACGGTGTCGCCGACCCGTCGTTCGCCGACGACGTGGCGGCGCTCGGCCCGCGCCTGGCCGCCCTGGTGATCCCCAAGGTGCGCGACGCGGACGAGGTGCGCCACGCCGCCGAGCGCCTCGCGCGGCAAGGAGTCGGTCACGCGCGCTTGGTGGTGATGATCGAGTCGGCGGCAGGACTCGAGGCCATCCCGACCATCCTTCGAGCGCACCCATCGGTGGCGGCGGTGGCGTTCGGCGCGGAGGACATGAGCGCCGACCTCGGCCTCCCGCCTGGCGGCGTCGGCGGCGACGCCGACGCCGCGCGCCGTGCGGTACTGGACGCGGTGCGCGCGCGCCTGGTGGTGGCCGCCGCCGCCGCCGGCGTGCGCCACCGCGTCGACTCTCCGACCCTGCAGCTGCGCGACGCGCGTCTGGCGGGCGAGGACGCGCGCCGCGCCCGAGCGATGGGCTTCGACGCCAAGTTCGCCGTCCACCCTGCGCAGATCGACCCGCTACGGAGAGGCTTCCACCCGGACCCGGCCGAGGTGGCGTGGGCCCGGGCGGTGCTGTCTGCCGCCGACGGCGGTGCTGCGGCGGCCGGCGGGCAGATGGTTGACGAGGCCGTGGCGCGTCAAGCGCGAGGCGTGCTGGACGCCGTGGGAGACGAGGAGCCCGCGTCCTGAACCGGACGGCCGGGGGCGCGTTGCTGGTGGCTGCGGCCGCCTGGCTGAACGCCGTGACCGGCGCGGGGTTCCTGCAGGCCTTCGGGGTGTACGTGGTGGCCATGCAGGACGCGTTCGGGTGGTCGGCGCAGGTACTGGCCGCGTCGTTCGCGGTGCAACGCGCCTCCACCGCCGTGGCGAGCCCCCTGATCGGGATGTGGCTGAAGCGCGCCGGCCCACGCCGCGTGGCGCTGTTCGGTGTCGCGTCCTTCGCGCTCGGCACGACGCTGTTGGGCTCGGTGCGCAGCGTGCCGGCGCTGTTCGCGGTGATGCCGCTGCTGGGTCTGGCGACCACCGCCATGGGCCCCTTGACCCACGCGGCCGCGCTGCTGCGGCGGTTCGTTCGGCGCCGCACCACGGCGGTGGCGTGGACGCTGACCGGGGTGGGCCTCGGCGGCCTCCTGGTGCCCGTGGTGGCATTGCTGGTCCTTCGCTTCGGCATGCCGGTCGCACTGGCGATGGTGGGTGCCGCCGCGCTGGTGACGGGTGTGCCAGCCGCATGGCGGCTCGGTGGCCGAGCGCCGGAAGCGGCCGACGAGCGCGTGCCTGCGCCGCCACAGGCGTCCCCCCCTCGCCGCCGGACGCCGTGGCCGGAAGGCGGCGGCAGGGCGTTCTGGGCCTTGGGCATCGGTCACCTGCTGTCCGCGGCGGTGATCGGCTCGTTGACCGTGCACTTGGTGCCGTTCCTGCGCCTGGCGCACGACCTCCCGCTGGCGCGCGCGAGCGTGCTCGTTGCCGTGTTGTCGATGGCGTCGATGAGCGCTCAGGTGGTCGGTGGGCCCGTCGCCGATCGCCTCGGCCACCGCCGCGCCGCGGTGACCGGCGCCCTGGCGGAGGCGTGTGGCCTGGCCGGCTTGGCGTTGACCGCCGACCCCGCCTGGGCGGCGGCCTGGATCGCGTTGGTGGGCGTGGGGTGGGGACTGCGGAGTCCACAGATGTTCGTGCTGCGCGCCGATTACTTCGGCGCCGAGGCGTTCGCGACGGTGATGGGCTGGTCGATGGCGCTGGGCACCGTCGGCCTGGTGGTCGGGCCGGTGACCGTGGCTAGGTTGATGGAAGGCGGCATGGGGCCCGAGGGGGCGTTCGTGGCGCTAGCGATCACGGCGTTCGCGGCGGCACTGGCGTTCTCGTCCGCCCCGCGCCTGCACGGCCGCCAGGCGTAGCTGCGCGGGCGCGGCGATGGGCGGACGGTGCGTCCTCCTGGCCCATCGAGCCCGGCATGCGAAGGGGGGTGACAACCGAGCTACAACTTGTTATATTGTCGACAATCGACAATCCGAGAGGAGCTGCCCGTGAGCACCCTGTCCACGGCCGGGCCACACTCCTCGATGCGGGAACGCATCGCGGACACGTTGCGCAACGCGATCCTGAGCGGTGAACTGCAGCCGGGTCAGCGCATCACCGAGGCCGAGGTGGCGGCGCGGCTCGGCACCAGCCGTGCGCCGGTACGCGAAGCGATCCGCGAGTTGGTCAACGAAGGGTTCCTCGATTCCCACGCCTATCGGGAGACGCGCGTCTCGCGGGTGACGCTCGAGGAGCTGCAAGAGGTCTTGGTGCCCATCCGCATCGTCGCCGAGACGTTCGCCTTGCGCCGGCTGATGGCGAGCCCCCGCGAGTCCGCGCTCGAGGAACTCGGCGCCATCGTCGGTGCCATGCAGCGAGCCCTGGCCGACCACGATCGCGCCCGCGTCATCGACGAAGACCTCGCGTTCCACCGCGCTCTGGTGCACGCCGTGCCGTACAGCCACCCGTCGCGGATCTGGGCCAGCATCACGCCGGTCATCTACCGCGCCTTCGTGATGGGCACCACCGAAGCGACCATGCAAGAGACCGTCGAGGGCCACGTCCATCTACTCCGCGTGGTCCGCGGCGGGGACGTCGAGGCGGCGGTGGCGTACCTGACCGAGCACATCCGCGAGATGGAACTGCGCTTCACCGCCGACGCGGCGCCCGAGGGCGCCAACCTGGCGCGGCAGCGAACGGAGGCCTGAAGCATGGCGAAGGGGAAGCGTACGACAGCCAAGGCGGCGAGCCCCAAGCAGCGCGCGGCGGCGCCCAAGGCGCCGCACGTCACGCGCGACGTGCGGGAGCTCTACCGCTACGTCGACCACACCTGGCCGGAGATCGGCGAGGCCGTCGCCCTCGACAAGGTGGTGGTGCTGCCCGTGGGATCGGTCGAGGATCACGGCTACCATCTGCCGCTCGACATGGACCACCAGGTCGAGAAGATCTGCCTCGAGGCCGGGCGCCGCCGCCCCGACCTGTTCCTGATCGCGCCGCTGATCCCGTACGGCTTCAACCTGCACCACCTCGACTGGCCCGGCACCGTGCACGTGGCCTCCGAGACGTTCATCGCCTACGTCAAGGACGTCTGCAAGAGCTTCGCTCACCACGGCTTCCGCAAGATCCTGATCGTGAACGGGCACGGCTCCAACATGCCGAACCTCGACCTGGTGGCGCGCAAGGTGATCCTCGAGACCGACGCCCATTGCGCGGCGCTGATCTGGACCGACTTGTGCATGGACACCTTCGCCGGGTTCCGCGAGACGCCCTGGCCGGGCAGCGGCCACGCCGACGAGATCGAGACGTCCTTGTACCTCCACATCGACGCGAGCCGCGTGCAGATGGACAAAGCCGTCAAGGAGATCCCCAAGGAGTGGGCGTCGTCGAAGTACTTCTTCCTCGACCTGCAGAAGGGCGCGCCGGTCTCGTTCATGGACTGGTGGACGCGCTGGAACGTCAGCGGGGTGGTGGGCGACCCGACGGTCTCCACCGCCGCTAAGGGCGAAGCGCTGTGGGAGAAGACCATCACGAGCCTCGTCGAGCTGGCCGAGGAGTACCGCCAGATCCCGGTCCGCGACCGCGTCGACTACCACCGCCACGGCCCCGGCCGCGCCGATCTCGAAGCCTGAGCCGGCCGCCGTGGTGCGTGCCCCCAACGACCGACCACCGAAGGAGGTGAGGGCAAGCACCGTAGCAACGATCGACCCGCCGTCCAGACCGTGACCACGGAAGGTAGAGAACCGCGATGAAGCAAGCTTCCCTGCACGACCGCCGCCAGCGCCCGCTGCTGGCGACCCTCGTCCTCACGCTGGTGTTCGGCGCCGTGTTCGGCTCCGCCGTCGGCCAGAAGGTCCTGAACGTCGCCACCCGGCTCGACGTCGCCAACGTCGACTTGCACCTCACCACCAACTACGACGACCGCCTGCCGCTGCTGAACGTCCTCGAGTTCCTCATCGGCATCGACGCCAACGGCGCTCCGGCGCCGGTGCTGGCCGAGGACTGGGTGTGGTCGGACGACGGCCTGAAGCTGACCGTCCACCTGCGCCAAGGCGTCATGTTCCACAACGGCAACGAGATGACCAGCGAGGACGTGAAGTACTCGCTCGACCGCGTCCGCACCGAAGGCCCGCGCTCCTCGGAGTTCGCCCAGGTATCCGACATCGTCGCCGTCGACCGCTACACCGTGGACATCGTGCTCAGCGAGCCGACGGCCGCGCTGCTCGGCGCACTCGCCAACCCGATCGCGCCGGCCGTCATCGTCCCGGCCGGTGAGGCCGAGCGCCAGGGCGGCACCATCACGTCGCCCGTCGGTACCGGCCCGTTCCGGTTCGTGGAGTGGCTGCCCGACCAGTACCTGCGCGTGGCCAAGTTCGAGGACTACGCCGTCGACGACCGCCCCACCAGCGGCTTTACCGGCCGGCGCGAGGCGCTCGTGGACGAGGTGGTCTTCCGCCCCATCACCGAGGCCACGGTGCGTGCCGCCGCGCTCGAGAACGGTGAGGTCCAGATCGCCGACAGCCTCGCCTACCCCGACTACGAGCGCCTGCAAGGCCACCCCGACGTGGTCGTCGACATGATCCCGTCGGCCACCTTCGGCGACGTGCGCTTCGGCTTCAAGCAGGGCGCGTTCGCCAACGATCTCAACCTGCGCCTGGCCGTCGCCATGGTGACCAACAAGGACGACCTGGTGGAGGCGCTGACGTGGGGCCAGGGCCGGGTGGCGCATTCGGGCTTGCCGTACTTCAGCCCGTACGCGGTCGGCATCCATCAGGAGCCGGAGCCGTACGACGTCGAGCGGGCCCGCGAGCTGGTGCAGGCCTCGAACTACGACGGCTCGGAGATCCTCATCTCCTACACCCCGGGCATCTGGCGCGAGATGGCCGTGATCATGCAAGCGCAGATGGCCGAGATCGGCATCAACTCGCGCGTCGACAGCCTCGAGCCGGGCAGCTCGTTGCAGAAGTGGCAGACCGGCGCCTTCGACGTCTTCGTCAGCGGCCTGTCGCTGCGGCCCGACCCGATGAACTACTACATGCCGTTCTGGCACAGCGCCAGCACCACCACGGGCTACGCCAACCCCGAGTACGACCGCCTCAACGAGGAGGCCCTGGCCGAGACCGACATCCCGGCCCGCACCGCCCTCTACGAGCAGATCGAGGCGCTTCGCCGGGCCGACATGCCGTGGTACCCGCTCATCCACACCACCGAGACCAAGGGCTACAGCCGCACCATCACCGGCTTCGCGCCGTGGAGCGCCGGGTACATGCCGGTCTGGAACGTCGACATCCCCTGAAGCTCGCCTGAGCCATGACGGGTGGTGGCGCCCCGCAAGGCGCCACCACCCGCACCAACCGCGATCGCACCGCCGGGGAGCAACCCCGGCACTGAGCGGGACGACCGCCGGGAAGGAGGACCGAGCATCCTATGCTCACCGTCGCCATCCGCCGCCTGTTGACGCTGGTACCGGTCCTGGTGGCCATCTCGTTCGTGTCGTTCCTGCTGCTCGCGATCATCCCCGGCGACCCGGCGGTGGTGATGCTCGGCGCCGACGCCGCACCCGGCGCACTCGAGGCGCTGCGCCACCGACTCGGACTCGACCGGCCCGTGCTCGAGCGCTTCTTCTGGTGGATCGCCAACGCCTTACGCGGCGATCTCGGCAACTCGCTCTACCAACAACGCCCGGTGGCGGAGATGGTGTTCGATCGGTTGCCGGTCACGCTGCTCATCTGTCTGCTCGCCACCCTCGTCAGCATCGTCATCGGCGTCACCGCAGGCGTGCTGTCGGCCGTGCAGCGCAACCGCCCCGCCGATCACGTGCTGCGCGTCGTGAGCCTCGTCGGGCTCTCCATGCCCGACTTCTGGCTCGGGTTGCTGCTCATCCTCACCTTCAGCATCCGCTGGCAGATCTTCCCCATCACCGGCTTCGTCCCGTTGGGGCAGGACTTCTTCGGCGGGCTTCGCTTCTTCGTGCTCCCGAGCCTGGCGCTCGGGCTGACGCTGGCCGGCTTCCTGACGCGCCTCACGCGCGCCTCGTTGCTCGAGGTGCTCAGCGCCGACTACGTGCGCACCGCCCGAAGCAAGGGCGTGCGCCAACGCGTGGTGGTGTTGCGCCACGCCCTCGGCACGGCGCTGCTGCCGCTCGTCACCGTGGTCGGCCTCAACTTCGGGAGGTTGCTGGGCGGCGCCGTGGTGATCGAGAGCGTGTTCAGCCTGCCGGGCGTGGGTCGTCTCATCGTGCTCGCCATCTCCCAGCGCGACTTCCCCGTGGTGCAGGCGGCGGTGCTCTACGTCGCCGTCATCTACACCGTCATCAACCTGCTCACCGACCTCTCGTACATGGTGCTGGACCCACGGGTCCGGTACGCCTAGGCGGCACTGGTGCGACGGTTCACCCAGAACCCCCTCTCCATCGTCGGCGCCGTGCTGCTGGTTGCGGCGTTCGCGGCAGCGGTCCTGGCGCCTTGGTTGGCGACGCACGAACCGATGAAGCTGGCGATCGCCGACCGCTTGGCGGCGCCGTCGGCCGAGCACTACTTCGGCACCGACGTCTACGGCCGCGACATCTTCAGCCGTGTGCTCTACGGGGCACGCATAAGCCTGCGCGTGGCGCTCGTCGCCAGCGCGCTCGCGCTATCTTTCGGCACCATCGTCGGGGTCGTCGCCGGCATCGAAGGCGGTTTGCTCGACACGATCCTGATGCGCTCCACCGACGTGGCCCTGGCGTTCCCCGGGCTGCTGCTCGCCATCGGCATCTCGGCCGCCCTCGGCACGGGCGAGACGAGCATCATCCTGGCGCTCTGGTTCGTCTATCTTCCGCGGTTCGCCCGCTTGGCGCGGGCGGCGGTCCTGCAGATCAAGAACCACGACTTCGTGCACGCCGCGCGCGCCCTCGGAGCGCGGCGCTTTCGCGTGGCGTGGCGCCACATCGGGCCCAGCATCGTCTCGCCGCTGGTGATCCAAGCGAGCGTCTACTTCTCGGAGATGATCCTGGCCGAAGCGGCGCTCAGCTTCCTCGGCCTCGGCACGCCTCCGCCCGCTCCGTCGTGGGGCAACATCCTCAGCGAAGGACGCGACTACATGCGACTCGCCCCCTGGATCTCGATCTTCCCCGGTCTGTTCATCCTGCTGACCGTCCTCGGGGTGAACCTCCTGGGCGACGGCCTTCGTGACACGCTCGACCCCCGGAAGGGGTGAAGGAGGCCCCATGCGCATCACCGACGTCGAAGCCATCGTCCTTCGCATGCCGACCATCGACGTCGGCGCCGCGGACAGCACCCAGGACGCCCTCATCGTGCGCGTCCACACCGACCAGGGGATCGTGGGGATCGGGGAGGTCGACGCGTCGCCCACCATCGTCAAGGCGATCATCGACGCGCCGCCGTCGCACGCCATCTCCTCGGGTCTGCGCGAGGTCCTGGTGGGCGAGGACCCGCGCGACATCGAGCGCCTGTGGGACCGCATGTACCAGGGCTCGATCTTCTACGGCCGCCGCGGCGTGGCGGTGATGGCGCTCAGCGGCCTCGACATCGCGCTGTACGACATCCTCGGCAAGTCGTTGGGCGTGCCGGTCTACCGTCTGCTCGGCGGCGCGCGCCGGCAGAGCATCCCCGCCTACGCCAGTACCCTCATGCCCGACACGCCCGAGGAAGCAGCAGCACACGCCCGCGAGGTGGCGGCCAGCGGGTTCCGCGCCATCAAGTTCGGCTGGGGTCCGTTCGGTAGGTCGGACGACCTCGACGAAGCGCTCGTCGCGGCCGTACGCGCGGGCGCCGGAGAGGACGTCGAGATCATGCTCGACATCGGCTTCGGGTGGCGCGACGCCGACCACGCCATCGCCATGACGCGCCGCATCGCCACGTACCGGCCGTACTGGATCGAGGAGCCGCTTCACCCCGACGACCTCGACGGCTACGCCCGCTTGGCCGACGCGGTCGACGTGCCGATCGCCGCGGGCGAGGAGAACACCACGCGCTACGAGTTCGAGGAGCTGCTCGACCGCGGCCGCGTCGACTTCGTCCAGCCCGACGTGACCCGCTGCGGCGGGCTCACCGAAGCGCGGCGCATCGCGGCGCTGGCCCACGCCCGCGGCAAGCCGTGCGTTCCGCACGCGTGGAGCACCGGAGTGATCTCGGCTGCGTCGCTGCATCTCATCGCGACGCTCCCGAACGCCCGCTACCTCGAGTACTGCATCCGCCCCAACGCCCTCAACACCAGCCTGGTGAGGAACCCGGTGCGCGTGGTCGACGGCGTGGCGCACGTGCCACAGGCGCCTGGTCTTGGCATCGAGCTCGACGACGCCGAACTCGCTCGGTTCGCGGTGGAAGGGTGAGGGCGATGTCGGCATGATGCAGGCGCTGGTGTGGCACGGGCCGCGGCAGATGACGCTGGCGCGCGTCCCGCGGCCAGAGCCGGGTCCGGGCGAAGTCCGGGTGCGGGTCGAGGCGGTGGGGATCTGCGGCTCCGAGCTCTCGGGGTACCTAGGGCAGAACGCCCTGCGCGTGCCGCCGCTGGTGATGGGGCACGAGTTCGCGGGTGTGGTGGAGGCGGTGGGTCCGGTAGGGGCTTCGTCCGGGGTCGGTTTCCCTCCGGGCCCGCCGGCCGCGGTCGGCGTCGGTGCGCGCGTGGCGGTGAACCCGCTCCTGAGCTGCGGCCAATGCCACGCTTGCCACGCCGACAGGGCGAACCTGTGCGCCGAGCGAGCGCTGGTGGGAGCGCACCGACCCGGCGCGTTCGCCGACCACGTGGTGGTGCCGGCCGCTGCCTGCCACCCCATCCCTGACGACCTCCCGTTCGTCATGGCGGCGCTCGTCGAACCGCTGGCGTGCGCCGTGCGCGCCACGCGGCTGGCCGGTATCGAACCGGGAGGCCGCGTGCGAGTGTTGGGAGCCGGCCCGATCGGGTTGCTGTGTGCGTTGGTGGCGCGGCATGCCGGCGCGAGCGAGGTGACGATCCACGATCCGAACCGCACCCGTGCGGCGGTGGCGTCGTCGTGGGGAGTGGACGCCCCGGACGCTGCGCCGCAACCGGCGGGTGCCGTGATCGACGCCGTCGGCCTGGAGAGCACTCGGCTGCAGGCGGTCGCTGCGCTCGAGCGCGGCGGCACGGCGGTGTTCGTCGGCCTGCACCAGCCGACCGCCGCCTTCGACGGCAACGACCTGGTGCGCGACGAGAAGGTCGTGCGCGGCTGCTTCGCCTACACCCCCGACGACTTCGCGCGCGCGCTCACGTTGCTGGCGGGTGGGACGGTACCCGCCGCCGGAGACTGGTTGTCCGAGCGTCCGCTAGCCGAGGGCAAGGCCGCGTTCGACGAGCTGATCGACACGCGACCGAACGTCGTGAAGATCGTGCTGCGCCCCGAGGGCGCCGCCTGGGAGGGATGAGCCCGTGCCGAGGATCCTGGTCTGCGAGTGCAAGCAGGAAGTGTCCACCTTCAACCCGGTGCCGAGCCACGCACACGACTTCGCCATCGACGAGGGCGCGGCGTTGTTCGCCTCGCACCGCGGTGCCAACCGCGAGGTGGGCGGGGCGCTCGAGGTGTTCGACGCCGACCCGAGCATCGAGGTGGTGCCGGGGTTCGGCGCCCGAGCGTACAGCTCGGCAGGCACCCTCACGGCCGAGGGCTTCGCGACGTTGGCCGATGGCTTCCTCGGCGCGGTGCGCCGCCACGCCGACGTCGACGCGGTCTACTTCGCGCTCCACGGCGCCATGGCCGTCGCGGGCGAGGACGATCCCGAGGGGTACCTGCTGGCGGAGAGCCGCAAGATCCTCGGCGAGACCAAACCGATCGTCGTGTCGCTCGACCTACACGGCGTGCTCACCGATCGCATGCTGACGCACGCCGACGCCGTGGTGACGTACCACACGTACCCTCACGTCGACTTCTTCTCCACCGGCCAGCGCGCCGCGCGCGTGCTGCTGCGCATCGTGCACGACGGACTGCGGCCGGTTACCGCCAAGGTGTCGATCCCTGCGCTGGTCCGCGGCGACCAGCTGATCACCGAGACGGGCCTGCTTGGTGGCTTCATCCGCCGGTGCCAGGCGCTGGAACACGGCCCCGGCGGGGTGTCGGCCGGCATGTTCATCGGCAACCCGTTCACCGACGTCGCGGCCCTGCAGAGCCACGCGCTGGTGGTGCTGGACGACGCCGACCACGGCGCCGAGGCGCGCGCCGCAAGCCAGGCGACGGCGCTGGCGCAGGACTTCTGGGAGGTGCGCGAGCACCTGCAGCAGCCGCTGCAGTCGCTGGACGAAGCGGTGCGCCGCACCGTGCAGCACCAACGCTCCGGCCAGGGCGGCACCGTGATCCTCACCGACGCCGCCGACGCCACCAGTTCCGGCGCCTCGGGCGACTCCAACGCCATCCTCGCGGCGCTCGCCGCAGCCGGCTACGACGGACGGGTGCTGGTGCCGGTGGTCGACGCCGACGCCGCCGAGGCCGCGTTCGCAGCCGGCGTGGGCGCCACGGTGAACGTGACGCTCGGCGGCCGGCTCGACCCGGCGCGCTTCACCCCGATGCCGTTCACCGGCCGCGTGCACCTGCTCAGCGAGGGCCGGTTCCGCAGCGAGTCGGACGGCATGCTCTGGTCGTCCGGGCGCACCGCCGTCCTGCATGGTGAGCACGCCACCGTGGTCGTCACCAGCCGCAGCGTGAGCCTGTTCGACCGTTCGCTGTTCTTCGCCCAGGGGCAGGACCCGAAGGCGTTCGATGCGGTGGTGGTGAAGTCGCCGCATTGCCAACCGCGCTTCTTCGCGGAGTGGGCGGCGCTCTCGCTGAACGTCGACGCTCCGGGCTCCACGAGCGCGAACCTGCCGTACCTCGGGCACACGCGGTGCGTTCGACCGATCTTCCCGCTCGATCCGGGTGTCTCGTTCGCGCCCAAGGTGCAGGTCTTCCGGCGGCCCTCATGACCGACTGGACGATCCGCGAGATCCGCGCGGTGGGCCTATACGGGGCCACGCCGGAGGGGGGTTGGGACGCCGAGTTGACACCCGAGGACTGCGTGCACACGCTGGTCGCGGTGGTCACCGAGGAGGGCCCGGTCGGGTACGGCAGTGCGTTCACCAACGACGGCCTGGTCAAGGCGGCGCTCGCCGTGCTCGAACCGCTCTACCGCGGCGAGCGGGCGCTGGAGCCCGAGCGCGTGAGCGAGAAGCTGCACCAGAACACCTTCTGGATGGGCCGCGGCGGGAGCATCACGCACGCCATCAGCGCCATCGACATCGCGCTGTGGGACCTGCTCGGGCAGGCAACCGGCCAGAGCGTGGGGCGGCTCCTGGGGGGACGCTACCGGCGGCAGGTCAAGCCGTACGCTTCGCTGCTGATGCGCGACCCCGAGCCGTTGGCCGAGCAGCTCCGCGGGCTGGTCGGGCAGGGCTTCCGCGCCTTCAAGCTGGGCTGGGGGCCGTTCGGCAGGAAGAGCGCGGCGCTCGACGAAGCCATCGTGCGCGCCGCCCGCGAGGCGGTGGGGCCGGACGTCGACCTCATGATCGACGCCGGCGGCTCCGACGCGCACTGGCCCAACGGGTACAAGTGGGCGCTGCGCACCGCCGAGATGCTGGCCGAGCACGCCGTGCGGTGGTTCGAGGAGCCGCTGCGCCCCGACGCCCTCGAGGACTTCGTGCAGCTTCGTCGTAGGGCCCCGGTGAAGATCGCCGGCGGCGAGGTGTTGACGAGGCGGCAAGCGTTCCTCCCTTGGTTGCAGGCGCGCGCCTTCGACGTGGTGCAGCCCGACGTCACCAAGGTGGGCGGCCTCAGCGAGCAGCGCCGCATCGCCTGGGCGGCGCTCGACAACGACGTGGAGGTGGTGCCCCACGGGTGGAACACCGCGCTGGGACTTGCCGCCGACCTGCAGCTCGCCACCGCGCTGCCGCACGTGGCGTTCGTGGAGTACCTGACCGGCTCGCCGTACATCGACGACATCGTGGCCACACCCTGGCACCTCGATGCGAACGGCATGCTGACCATCCCCGACGCGCCCGGCCTGGGCGTCGCCCTCGACCTCGACGCCGTGGCGCACTACGCGCGCGGCGAGCGCCTGCCGGCGCCAGCCTGAAGGAGCCCTGCCTTGCGCATCACCGACGTTCGCTGCCACGTGCTCCTAGCGCCCGACGTCGACGAAGGCCTCACCTCCTCGGCGCAGGACGGCTTCCTGGTGGTGATCGAGACCGACGAGGGCATCTGGGGCGTCGGCGAGTCGGACCTCAACCCGTGGATCGCCAAGGCGTGCGTCACCGCGCCGGGCACCCACACGATGGGGCGCTCGCTGCGCGAGATGCTGCTGGGCGAAGACCCGCGCGACATCGACCGGCTGTGGCGCAAGCTCTACGTCGGCAGCGCCATGAACGGCCGCCGCGGCGCGCTGGTGCACACCCTCGGCGCCATCGACATGGCGCTCTGGGACCTGCGCGGCAAGGTCGAAGGGAAGCCGGTGCACGCGCTGCTGGGTTCGCTTGCCCAGGCGCAGGTGACGCCGTACGCCTCGCTGCAACCCGCCACCGACGACTTCGCCACCTACCGCGACTCCTTGGTGGCGTGGGCGGTGCGCGCCAAGGACCTGGGGTTCCGCGCCGTGAAGGCGGAGATCACCATGAACGGCCCGTACGCCCACAGCCGCTTGCGCGAACCGTACGAGCGCCACACCGAGGTGGTGGCCGCGGTGCGCGGCGCCATCGGCCCGGATGTGGCGCTGCTGGTGGACGTCCAGTACATGTGGGACGACGCCGAGGTGGCGCTCGAGACGATCCGGCAGTGGGAACCGTACGACCTCACGTTCGTCGAGACTCCGTTGTGGAGCGACGACCTCGACGGCTACGCGCGGCTGGCGCAGGGAACGAGCATCCCCATCGCGGCGGGCGAGTGGCTGGCGACCCGCTTCGAGTTCGAGGAGCTGTTGGGGCGCGGCCGCATCGGCGTGGCGCAGCCCGACATCGGCCGCGTGGGCGGGTTCGGCGAGGCGATGGCGGTAGCGCGGATGGCGGCCGAACGCGGCGTGCCGTTGGTGCCGCACTGCTGGAAGACGGGCGTGAGCGTGGCGGCCACCGCGCACTTCGCCTTCGTCAACCCGCACTGCCGGTTCATCGAGTACCTGCCGCCGCAGCTATGCGTCGAGACGCTTCGACGGGAGCTGGCGGACGATGGGCTGCGGTTCGAAGACGGTCGAGTCCTGCCGCCGACGGCGCCGGGGCTGGGCATCGAGGTCGACTGGGACGCGGTACGCCGCTTCGAGGTGGCGTGATGCCGGCCGTCGCAGCGAGAAGGAGGAACGCGTGAAGATCGTCAGTTACTACGCCGTCCCCGGGTCGGCGGCACGCCTCGGGGTGGTGCTGGACGGCGGCGTGCTCGACGTCGCGGCTGCCGCGCGCCGCCACGGCGTGCCGACGTTGGACACCAACGCCGCTTCGTTCTTCCGGGGCGGGTCGGCGCTGGTGCCGGCACTGCGCGAGTTGGCCGTCCGCGCCGCCGACGGGCCGTTCGTCGGCGCGCTCGATGCCGTCACGCTGGCGCCGACCGTGCCGGAACCGGGGAAGGTCCTGTGCGTCGGGCTCAACTACCGCAAGCACGCCGCGGAGTCCGGCTTGGAGGAGCCGAAGGAGCCGGTGCTGTTCGCCAAGTACGCCAACGCGCTGGCGCCGCATGGCGCGACGGTCGACATCGCCGGCCTGACGCAGGTGGACTACGAGGCAGAGCTGGGAGTGGTGATCGGCCGCGGCGGGAAGGGCATCGCCGAGGAGCGGGCACTCGAGCACGTGCTCGGCTACGTGGCGGCCAACGACGTCTCCGAGCGCGACTTGCAGAAGCGCTCGAGCCAGTGGCTGCTCGGCAAGACGGTCGACGGGTTCCTACCGCTCGGTCCGTACCTGCTCACCGCGGACGAGGCGGGGGATCCGCAGGCGATGCGCGTGCGCGGTTGGCTGAACGGCGACTTGCGGCAGGACAGCTCCACCGCCGACATGATCTTCGGGGTGGCGGAGGTGGTTGCGTACGCCAGTCGGTACATGACGCTGGCCCCGGGGGACGTGATCGTGACCGGTACGCCGGAGGGCGTGGTGTTGGGAAGGCCCCAGAAGGACTGGGTCCAGCCCGGCGATCGGTACGTTGTCGAGATCGGCCCGCTCGGGCGGTTGGAGACGGTGTTCGCATGAGCAGACGGGTCCTGGTGACCGGCGCGATGGGATGCCTCGGTGCGTGGACGGTGAAGCACCTGCTCGAGGCCGGACACGTTCCGGTGGCGTTCGACCTGGCCACCGATCGGCGACGGCTGGAAGCGTTGATGAGCGCCGACGAGCTTGCCGGAGTGACGTTCGAACGCGGCGACCTGACGGACGGCGCCGGCGTCCGCGCGGTGATGGAGAAGCACGCCGTGGAGCACATCGTGCACCTGGCCGCCTTGCAGGTGCCGTTCTGTCGCGCCGACCCGCCGCTCGGCGCGCGGGTGAACGTCGAGGGCACGGTGCACGTGTTCGAGGCCGCTAGGGTGCTCGGGATCGGCCACCTGGCGTTCGCGTCGTCGATCGCGGTGTACGGGCCGGCCTCGGACTACCCGGCCGGGTTGGTGGACGACACCGCACCGAAGCGCCCGCGGACGTTCTACGGAGTCACCAAGATCGCCAACGAGGGGACGGCGCGGGTGTACTGGCTCGACCATGGCGTCTCGAGCGTGGCGCTCCGGCCCTACACGGTGTACGGCGTCGGGCGCGACCAGGGCGTCACCAGCGAGCCGTCGGTGGCGATGGCGGCGGCGGCGCGCGGCGAGGACGCACGCATCTCGTTCGGCGGGAAGATGCAGCTGCAGTGGGCATCGGACGTGGCGCAGCAGTTCCTCGACGCGGCCTTGGTGCCGCGCACGGGCGAAGCGGCGGGCGGGGCGGCCAACGGCGCGTCCGGTGTCCCTCGGCGGAGCCCGGAGCGCGGCGCGCACGTGTTCGACCTGGGCGGCCCCGTGGTGGACATCGAGGAGGTGGCACGCATCATCGAGCGCGTCCGGCCCGACGTCCGCATCACCGTCGGCGACGCACGACTACCGTTCCCCGACGGGTTCGACGACACCGCCTTGCGGGCGGCCGCGCCACGGGTCTACGAGACCTCGCTGGAGGAAGGGGTACGGCGCACCATCGAGCGGTTCGAGGCGCTGGCGTCTCGCTGAGGTTCGCCGTCGACGAACCCCGCCGCCTCCACCGGCCTGCCGTACAGGTACCCCTGCTGGTAGCGGCAGCCTGCTTCGTGGAGTGCGGACGCTTGCGTCTCGCGCTCCACTCCTTCCGCCACCACCTGCGCGCCTAGGCCGCGCGCCAGCTCGACGGCGGCGCGCACGATGAGGCGAGCGCGGTCGTCGTCGCCGTCGAGTTCGCGGACGAACGAGCGGTCGAGCTTGACGACGTCGAGCGGGAGGCGCCGCAGCCGCCCGAGCGAGGAGTAGCCGGCACCGAAGTCGTCGATGGCGACGCGCACGCCCAACTCGCGGAGGCGCTCTAGGCGGGAGACGACGGCGGGTTGGTCGGCGATGGTCTCGGTGATCTCCACCACCAGCCGCGCGGGCTCCAGGCCGGTTTCCTGGAGGATGCTGGTAACGCTGGTCACCAGGCCCGGTTCGGTGAACTGCCGTAGCGAGACGTTCACCGACACCGACCAAGGGCGCCCCGTGCGTTGCCACGCCGCCGCGACGCCGCACGCCTCGCGCAGCACCCACGTTCCGATCGGCACGATGAGGCCGCTGCGCTCGGCGAGGGGCACGAAGTCGAGCGGCGGCACGATGCCGCGCTCGGGGTGGTCCCAGCGCAGCAGGGCCTCGGCGCCCACCACCGCGGCGGCGCCATCTTCGCTCCTGCGCACGACGGGCTGGTAGTGCAACACGAACTCGTCTCGCCCGAGCGCTTGGCGCAGGTCGCGCGCCAGCGCCGACTGGACCGCCTCCACGGCGTTGTGGACCGCCAGGCGGTAGCCGCCGCCGCCGGCGCCCTTGACGGCCGAGACGGCGGCTTCGGCTTGGGCGAACTGCTCGTTCGGGCCGATGGCGTCGCGTGGGTAGCGGCTGAGGCCGATGCTTGCCGTAGCCAGCAGTGGCCCGGTGGGGGTGGCGAACGGCGCCTGGAACGCTCGCTGCACGCGTTGCGCCAACGCTCTGGCGTCGTCGTCGTCGCGATCGCCGGGGACGACGAGGGCGAACTCGTCCGCGCCGAGGTGAGCCAGGAGGTCGTGGCCGGGGTTGCCGGTGATGGTCGCGAGTCGTAGGCCGACGGCTCGCAACAGGTCGTCGGCGGCAGCGATGCCGATCGACTCGTTCACGGTGCGGAAGTCGTCGATGTCGACCAGCACCAGCGAGCACGGCGCGCCACCGACCTGCCCCGTCAGCGTCTCGAGGCGCTCGTGCAGGACGGCGCGGTTCGGCAGTCCGGTGACGTGATCGCGGGTCAGCAGGCGGGCGGTGGCCTCGTCGGCGGCCACCGCGGTGGTTCGGCGCTCGATGGCGAAGGTGAGGGCGTAGAGCAGCATGAGGTACGCGCTGCCCAGCACCGGCAGGCCGGCCAGCGCGGCGTACTCGGGCGCCAGGTTGTCGCCCGCGGGCGGGCCCAGGACGTGCAGCAACGCGATCAGCGTGCCCGAGACCAGCAACGCGGTGGAGTACAGGAGCCCACGCCGGGCGCCGAACGCGAGGAAGGCCCACACGAACAGCAGCGGCACCCACGCGTCGTAGGCGCCGATCGCTTCGGCGTGCCTCTGCTCCGGTCCGGTCAGGTCGATGACCAGGAGGACGTTGACGACGATCCCGCCGACCACCACGAAGCCGACCTCGACGAGGCGCAGCGCGTCCTTGCGCCAACCCGTGACGACGGCGGCCACCAGCAGCAGCCCGATGGTGAGGGTGCGCGCGAGCACCTGCGCCTCGCCCTCGGCGAAGAGCCGGGCCAGGAAGACATCGAGCGCCGCGAAGAGGAGCAGCAGCGTGTAGATGAGGCGCTTGTAGCTTCGTAGGCGACGTTCGGCTTCTGCGAGGGACGCCCCGAGGCGCGAGGTCACGGCCGGCTCCGGCCGTGCGGGCCGATCAGGGTGCGGTGTGGCGTCCCGTCCATGCGTTCCGACATTGTGGCACGGGCTTCCAGTACGTCGCTGGGAAGGTTGTCGCTTCGGGAGGCGCGATGGCGGCGTGGCTGGTGCTGATGGCGCGGTGGTTCTTACCCCGGGCCTCGAGTGATCAGGCTACGGCGACGTGCGTCGAGTCCCCGCGCAGCCGGGATGCGGGCCAAGCGCCTTCGCTACGGAGCCGTGCCTCGAGCGCCGCGCGCGGTGGCCTCGTTCGCGCGGTACCAGGCGTAGGCGTCCTCGATCCCTTCGCGCAGGCCGATGCGCGCCTTCCAGCCGAGGCTCTCGAGCAGGCTCACGTCCATCAGCTTGCGCGGCGTGCCGTCGGGCTTGGTGGTGTCGAAGACCAGCTCGCCGCGGTAGCCGACGACGGCCTGGATCGTCTCGGCCAGTTCGCGGATGGTGACGTCGGCGCCGGTGCCGACGTTGATGGGGCCGGGGCGCGAGACGTGCTGGAGGAGGAAGAGGCAGGCGTCGGCGAGGTCGTCGGTGTGGAGGAACTCGCGCCGTGGCGTGCCGGACCCCCAGACCGTGACGGAAGCGCTGCCGTTCGCCTTCGCCTCGTGCGTCTTGCGCAGGAGGGCGGGCAGCACGTGGCTGGTGGCGAGGTCGTAGTTGTCGTGCGGGCCGTAGAGGTTGGTGGGCATGGCGGAGATGAAGTCGGCTCCGTACTGTCGGCGGTAGGCGTCGCACATCTCGATGGCGGCGATCTTCGCCACGGCGTAGGCGCGGTTGGTGGGCTCGAGCGGCCCGGTGAGCAGCGCGTCCTCGCGGAGCGGCTGCGGCGCCAACTTGGGGTAGATGCACGACGAGCCGAGGTTGAGGAGCTTCCGCGCCCCGGTCCGGTAGGCGGCGTCGATGACGTTCACGGCGATGCGCAGGTTGTCGTGCAGGAACTCGGCGGGGTAGGTGTCGTTGGCGAGGATGCCGCCCACCTTGGCGGCCGCCAGGATGACGACCTCGGGTCGCTCGGCGGCGAAGAAGGCGTCGACGGCGGCTTGGTCGCGCAGGTCGAGCTCGGCCGAGGTGCGGGTGATGACGTGGCTGTAGCCGTCGCGCTGCAGGCGACGGTGGATGGCGCTGCCGACCAGGCCGCGGTGGCCCGCTAGGTAGATGCGGGTGGCGGGCGTGAGCGCGAAGGCGGGGTGCTCGGGCGGCTTCTCAGACACTGCCGGCCACCCCGCGAAGCGCCACGTCGTGGCCGGCGTCGCGCAGCGTGCGCTCTTGCTTCGCCAGCTCGAGGTCGTGCGTCACCATGCGTTCCACCAGTTCGTCGATGCCTACCTTGGGCTGCCAGCCCAGCACCCGCCTGGCCTTCGACGCGTCGCCTTGCAGGAACGCGACTTCGGCGGGGCGGAAGTAGCGCGGGTCGATGGCGACGTGCGGCTCCCAGTCGAGGCCCAAGTGCGCGAACACCTTCTCGACGAAGCTCCGCACGGTGTGGCTCGTGCCCGTGGCGATGACGTAGTCGTCGGGTGTGTCCTGCTGCAGCATGAGCCACATCGCCTCGACGTAGTCCTGCGCGTGACCCCAGTCGCGCTTGGCGTCCAGGTTCCCGAGGTAGAGCTTGTCTTGCAGGCCGAGTGCGATGCGGGTAGCGGCCCGCGTGATCTTGCGCGTCACGAACGTCTCGCCGCGGCGCTCGCTCTCGTGGTTGAAGAGGATGCCGTTGCTGGCGTGCAGGCCGTACGACTCGCGGTAGTTCACCACCAGGTGGTGCGCCATGACCTTGGCCGCCGCGTAGGGCGACTTGGGGTAGAACGGCGTGCTCTCCGCCTGCGGCGGTGGGCTGCCGCCGAACATCTCGCTGGTGCCGGCCTGGTAGAAGCGCACGTCGGCATCGGTGCGGTGGCGGTAATCGCGGATGGCCTCCAGCAGGCGCAGGGTGCCGAGACCGTCGATGTCGGCGGTGTACTCGGGCTGCATGAAGCTGACGGCCACGTGCGACTGCGCCCCCAAGTTGTAGATCTCGTCGGGGCGCACCTCCTCGAGCACGCGACGCAGACCGGGGCCGTCGGAGAGATCACCGTAGTGCAGCAGCATGCGCGCGTCGGGGCGGTGCGGGTCGAGGTAGATGTGATCGATGCGGTCGGTGTTGAAGGTGCTGGAGCGGCGGATCACGCCGTGGACCTCGTACCCTTTGGCGAGCAGGAACTCGGTGAGGTACGAGCCGTCCTGGCCGGTGATGCCCGTGATGAGTGCGCGTTTCATGGTCCCCCTAGTGTGAACGGTGGAAGGTGGCCGAGGTGCGCCGCACCGGCGCGGGCCGCGTCATTCGCGGTTCCAGCCTACCCCCAGCAGTTGTAGCCCCGCGAAGAGCACGAACCTGGGGTTATGGATCAAGTACCTGCGCCACAGCCGCCTCGGTTCGACCGCCAGCCGGAACAACCACTCCAGCCCGCGCGTCTGCATCCAGGCCGGCGCCTGCTTGACGCGGCCGGCGTGGAAGTCGAACGCCGCGCCCACCCCGAGTTGCACCAGGGGCAATCGCGGCGCGTGCTCCGCCATCCAGCGCTCCTGCTTGGGGCAGCCGAGGCCCACGAACAGGATGCGCGCGCCCGACGCCACGATCTCGTCGACCACGCGCCGGTCTTCCTCGGGCGTGAGGGGGCGGAACGGCGGTGAGAAGGCGTAGCGCACGTCGAGGTCGCGGTAGCGCCTGGCCAGTTCGGCCCTCAGGCCCGCCACCGCCTCCGGGGAACCGCCGTAGAACCCCACGGGCACCCCCGCCTTGGCCGCCGCCTCGCAGACGTGCAGCGTCAGCGTGGGGCCGTACACCCGCTCGGCCTCGGGAAGCCCGAGCCGGCGCAGCATCCACACCAACGGCATGCCGTCGGACGTCACGAGGTCGGCTTCGTTCACGATCCGGCGGAACGAAGCGTCGTCGAACGCCTCCATCGTCATGTGGACGTTGGCGACGCACACGTAGCGAGGGTGCCCGGCGTCGGCACGCGCCCACGCCACCACCCGACGCGCGGCACTCGCATACGTGCAGGCGTCCACGCGCATCCCGAGGATGCGGCGCGACGCGATGGGCGGTTCCGCAGGTGCCGCCGACCCGGGTGGTGCTACGGTGCCGAACTGCGACGGTACATCCCCCACTTGCATGGAACGTTTCGTACCACGTTCCCGTGCCCGGGGTCCGGGTGCTCGACCCGAACGCCTGCTCGTGGCGAACTCGAGCGACGACTAGGCGGCGTACTCCCGGACCGCCGTATTACCCGCCAACACCCACTACGCCCTCATCCCCCACCCTCCACGTCCAACACCCGCTCCGCCGCCTCGAAGTCGAGCTCTCGCACGTACACGATGTAGCCGAAGCGCCCCTGGCCGTCGGTCACGCCGGTGGAGGCGTACACCTTCACGCCGGTGTCGCGCAGGTCCTTGTGGATCTCGGCGAGCGCGCCAAGGCGGTCGTCGCCTTGGATGAGGAAGGCGTGGTACGGCCCGACCAATTCCACGCCGCGTGCCAGGGCGGAGCGTTCGAGCTCGCGCCGGTCGACCGGGAACAGCGTCACTTCGACGTGGTTCGGGCCGTACGGCAAGGCGCTGAACGCCAGCAGGTCCACCTTGGCGGATGCGAGTTCCTCCAACCAGGTGTACGCCTGGTCGGGGTCTCCTTCGATGCGGGCGTAGTAGTAGGGGACGGAGCGGATGCGCGCCTTCATGGTGAACCTCCCGATCCACGACGGCGAACCACGGAACGACCCAGCCCGTTGCTCCAGCACGGTGCTGCCCTCAGTCCAGCACGCGCTACGCCGCGCCGGGGTCGGTGGAAGTCCGACCGCTCCCGGCGAGCGGCCCGGCCCGCAGCGCAGCGGCGCGCCCCCAAGAACGCCACGCAACGGTGCGCCGCCAAGATCGCCGCGCCTCCCGCGAGCGCCGTGCCTCCCGAGAACACCACGCCGCCCAAGTCCACCGCACGACGTTCAGCGCCGCAGGTACCGCCCCCTGGCCGGCCCCACGATCGAGCCGTCCGCGTACACCACCTGCCCGCGCAGGATCGTCTTCTTCACCCGGCCGGTCAGCTCCTGACCCTCGAACGGGGTGTAGCCCTGGCCCGACTCCGACTCGGCCGCGCGCACCACGAACGACTCGTTGGGGTCGAGCAGCACCAGGTCGGCGTCCAGCCCGACCGCCACGTCCCCCTTGCTGGGCAGGCCGAAGCGCTTCGCCGGAGCGTAGCTGGTGAGTTCGGCCATGCGGTTGAGCGAGAGCCCACGCTTCGAGCCTTCGCTGTACAGGCCCGACAACAGGTACTCGGTGCCGCCGAAGCCCGACTTCGCCAGCCAGATGTCGTCCGGGTGCTCCTGCGAGACCTTCACCTCGGCCTTGCAGCAGGCGTGGTCGCTCACCACCCAGTCCACGTCCCCGTCCAGCAGGCGCTCCCACAGGTACTCCACGTCGGCGCGTGGGCGGATGGGGGGGTTCACCTTGGCGTTCGGACCTGCGGGGCTGTCGACGTCGAGCAGCAGGTGGCCGATCGTCACCTCGCGGCGGAAGTCGATGTGGGGGAAGAGGTCGCGCATCATCAACGCCGCCTCGAGCGCCTTGCGCGAACTGAGGTGCAGCAGGTTGATGTTCGCCGCGCCCGTCTCGTACGCCAGGTACGAGGCGATGAACACCGCCAGGCCCTCCGAGTGCGGCGGCCGCGCCGCGTTGTAGGCGTGCAACCCCTTGAGCTTCCCGTCGCGCTCCACCATCGCCGTGTAGGCGTTGAGGATGTCCGCCACCTCGCAGTGGAGGCTGAGCGAGATGGAGTCGGCGCGCTCGGGGTTGGCTTGGATCATCTCGGAGAGCTTGCGCATGATGAACTCGAAGTGGGCGAAGTCGTAGCTCTCGCCCTCCTCGAGGTGCAGGAAGTTGCGCTGCGTGCTCGAGCGCCCGTGCAGACCGTGCCCGCCGTAGAACATGAAGATCTTGAACGACGGCACGCCGTGCTCGTGCATCAGCATCGGCATCTCGTCGATGTGCGCGCGGTTGATGGGCGCCAGGTGGTAGCCGTAGTCCACCCAGTACCTGCCCTCGGAGCGGCGCAACACCTCAGGGTAGAAGGCGGCGTACGGGCCGCCCTTGTTGAGGTAGTAATCGCCCGTGCGGAAGTAGGTGATCGCCGTGGTGACGCCGCCCATCGCCGCGGCCTTCGACTCGGTGACGGCGTCGTCTTCCAAGGGGGAGTAGATGCCCACGTGCATGTGCCCGTCGATCAACCCCGGGAACGCCAGCATGCCCTTGCCGTCCACCACCTCGCGCGCGGACGCCGCGTCGATGGCCGGCGCGATCTTCGCGAAGCGGCCGTCCTTCACCGCGATGTCGGTGTCGATCGTGCCGTCCTGCTTGGGGCGCGCGAGGCGCACGTTCTTGACGAGGAGGTCGTACGGGAGGTCGGTGCGAGGCTGGTCGGTCATGGGGCTCCTCCTGGGTCGTTCGGGCGAACGGGGACGCGGGTGAACGATCGTGCGGTGACGGTGCCGAGGGCGAAGGTGCGGGCGGGTGAGCGCGGGAACGAGAACTCGGGCGAACGGGCAGGCCACCGTGGCGCATCGGGACCGCCAACGGGCCGCCCTCGCGAACCCTCAACTTCCCCTGTCGAGCACCACCACGCCTTCCTTCGCCAGCGCGGCGATCTCCTCTTCGCCGTACCCGACGCCTGCCAGCACCGCCGCGGTGTGCTGGCCGAGGGTGGGTGGGTCGGCGCGCTTGGCCCAAGCGGCGTTCCCGAGGCGGAACGGCAGCGTCGGCAGCGAACCGTGCTGGCCGGCGGGGAACGTCGTCTCCAGCAGGCTGCCGCCGGCGCGCAGTTGGGCGTCGTCGAACAGGTCTTCCGGGCGCGCCACCGGCGAGAACGGCAGCTCCGCCTCCTCGCAGCGCGCCACCGCCTGCGCCAGCGTGAGGCCGGCGAACAGCTCGCGCAGCGTCGGCAGCAGCCACTCGCGCTGGGCGATGCGCTCGTTGTTGGAAGCGAGGCGCGGGTCGGCGGCCAGGTCGGGGCGGTCGAAGACGCGGCAGAAGCGCTCCCACTGCTTGTCGGACGTCACGCCCACGAAGATGGTCTTCTCGTCGGCCGTGCGGAACTGGTGGTACACCGCCCAGGCGCTCACGCGTTCCGGCATGGGCGGTACCTCCTCGCCCGACGCCACGGCGTACGCCATGTGGTGGCCCATGATGAACGCCGCCGTCTCGAACAACGCCGAGCGCACCACCTGCCCCCGGCCGCTGGCGTCGCGCTCGCGCAGGGCCAGCAGCGCCGCCATGGCGCCGTACACGCCGGTCATCATGTCGACGATCGACGCCCCCGCGCGCAGCGGCGTGCCGCGCGGGCCGGTCATGTACGCCAAGCCCGACATCATCTGCACCACCTCGTCGAGCGCGGTGCGCTGCTCGTACGGACCCGGCAGGAAGCCCTTCAGGGTGCAGTAGATCAGGCTGGGGAAGCGCGTCGTGAGCGCGTCCGCCCCGAGGCCCAACCGGTCCATCGTGCCGGGCGCGAAGTTCTCGACCAGCACGTCGGCGCGCGCCAACAGCCGCTCCACGGCCGCGAAGCCACGCGGGTCTTTCACGTCGATGACGACGCTCTTCTTGTTGCGGTTGAAGTACGGGTAGTAGCCCATCCCGAAGCCGCGCAGGTAGCGTGTCGGGTCCCCCTTCGGGGTGGGCTCGACGCGGATCACCTCGGCGCCCAGGTCGGCCAGCACCATGCCGGTGGTGGGCCCGAGCACCGCCTGGGTGAACTCGAGCACCACGGTGCCGGTCAGCGGACCGGCCGCCGCCGCGGGGTCGACGTCCGCGGCGGCGCCCTGCCGTGCCCCCGGCTTCGCGCCGGGCGCGGTCCCCGTCATGCTCGCCCCGTCATGCCGCCACCGTCACGACCGCACCGTGTAGTCCCCGCCCGCCTTCAAGTACGCCACCAGGCCACCGGCTTGTAGGATCTCGGTCATCACCTTCGGCATCCGGGTGGCGCGGTAGCTGCGGCCGGTGGTCTCGTCCACCACCTCGCCCTTCACCAGGTCTACCCGCACGCGGGCGCCGGCGGCGATCTCGTGCTCCGGCACCTCCACCACCGGCAGGCCGATGTTGATGGCGTTGCGGTAGAAGATGCGGGCGAAGGAGCGCGCCAGCACCACGGCGATGCCGGCCGCGGCGATGGCGATGGGCGCCTGCTCGCGGCTGGAGCCGCAACCGAAGTTCTCGCCCGCCACCAGCACGTCGCCCGGCTGCACGCGCTGCGCCAGGCCGGGGTCGTAGTCCTCCAGCAGGTGCACGGCCAGCTCGGAGGTGTCGAGCGTCTTGGTGTACTTGCCGGGGATGATGCGGTCGGTGTCGACGTTGTCGCCGACCACGTGCGCAGCGCCGGTCATGGTGGCGAGGCTGCCCGCGCCCGCGCCTTCCGCCCCGCCCCCGCCGCGTCCCTCGCTCCGCTCGCCGTTCACGCCGCACCCCTTCCCGTGCCCAGTCCGAGCACCTCGGCCGGGTCGACGATCTCCCCCGCCACCGCGGCGGCGGCCACCACCGCGGGCGAGCCCAGGTACACGTTCGCGTTCGGGTTGCCCATGCGGCCACGGAAGTTGCGGTTGGTGCTCGAGATGACCACCTCGCCGTCGCCGGGTACGCCCTGGTGGGTGCCGACGCACGGGCCACAGCCCGAAGTGATGAACGTGGCCCCGGCGCTCGACAGCGTCGCGACGGTGCCGTCGGCCAACGCCGCGTCGAACACGGCGCGCGACGCGGCCGCCACGATCAAGCGCACGCCCTTCGCCAGCCGCTTGCCGCGGAGCACCTCGGCGGCCACGTGCAGGTCCTCCAGCCTCGCGTTGGTGCACGAGCCGAGGAACGCCATGTCCACCCGCGTGCCCGCCACCTCACGCACGTCGCGCACGCTGTCGGGCGAGTGCGGCACGGCCACCTGCGCGCCCAAGTCGGAGACGTCCACGCGGTGCACGGCCCGGTACGTGGCGCCCTCGTCGGCGGTCACGTCGGGCAGCGGTACCAACTCGGCCAGGCGCTCCTGCAGCGGTGCGGGCAGCGTCATCAGTTCAAGGCCTGCCGTGTCCACCAGCGCCGTCTTCGCGCCCATCTCCGCCACCATGTTCGCCAGCACCATGCGGCTGGCCGGCGTCATCCCCGCCACCGCGCTGCCGGCGAACTCCACCGCCTCGTAGGTGGCGCCGGCGATGCCGAGCTTCCCGACCAGGTGCAAGATGACGTCCTTGGCGTAGGTGCCGGCGCGCAGCCTGCCGCTCAGCTCGATGCGCACGGTGCGCGGCACCTTCAGCCAGATGCGCCCGGTGTGCATCACCGCCGCCAGGTCGGTGGAGCCGACGCCCACGGCGAAGGCGCCGATGGCGCCGAGGGTGGGGGTGTGCGAGTCGGCGCCGACGAACAACTCGCCGGGGGCGACGTGGCCGTTCTCCATCATCAACTGGTGGCAGATGCCGTTGCCGATCTCGTAGAAGTGCGTGCCGTGCTGGCGCGCGAAGCGCCGCATCATGGTGTGCAGGTTGCTGATGCGCTCGTTCGGCGCGGGCGTGGCGTGATCCAGGATCAGCGACATGCGCGCCGGGTCCCACACGCGCGTGCCGCCCATCTTCTCGAACGCCTGGATGGCGAACGGCGCGGTGGTGTCGGTGGCCATGGCGCCGTCCACCGGCACCACGGCGATGTCGCCGGCCTCCACCGCTTCGCCCGCCTTGCGCGACAGGATCTTCTCGGCCGCGGTCTGGGGCATCAGCGGGTCTCCTTCTCCGTGGGCGCGGCCGGAGGCGCCGCCGAGGCTGCGCCAGCCTGCGCGCCCCCCTTCTCCCACAACGCGAAGATGCGGCTCGGCAGCGCTTCGCCCAACAGCTCCTTGGCGCGCGCCGCCACGCGGCACACGGCGTTCTCGTCCACGCCCGTCGCCACCCCCATCGCCGCCAGCAGGTGCGCCACGTCCTCGGTGGCCACGTTGCCGGTGGCGCCGGGGATGAACGGGCAGCCGCCGAGGCCGCCGAAGGCGGTGTCGAAGCGCGTGACACCCTGGCGCAGGGCCGCCATCAGGTTCGCCAGTCCCAGTCCGCGGGTGTCGTGCAGGTGCAGCACCAGCGGGATGTCGCCCGCCACCTCGCGCACGCGCGCGATGACGCGCTCGATGCGAAGCGGATCTGCGGTGCCGGCCGAGTCGGCGATGGCCACCTCCTCCACCCCCGCGCCGGCGATGGCGCCGGCCAAGCGCACCACGCGCTCGAGCGGCACCGGGTCGTCCTCGACGCAGCCGAAGGCGCACTGCACCCCGCCGCGCACGCGCAGGCCCAGGCCGCGCGCGGCCGCGATGGTGCTCATCAGGTGCGCCTCTGCCTCCTCCAACCCCATGCCGGCGTTGCGGCGCGAGTGCGCCTCGCTGGCCGACATCGAGAGGTCCACGTGCTTCAGCCCCGCCGCCGCGGCGCGCTCCACGCCCTTGCGGTTGAGCGCCAGGCCGCTGTAGCGCACCCCCTGCCGCTGCGGCAAGGCGGCGCACAGCGCTTCGGCGTCGGCCATCTGCGGCACCCGCTCCGGATGCACGAACGACGCCACCTGGACGCGCTTCAGGCCGGCGTCGAGCAGGCCGCCGAGGAGCTCGAGCTTGTGCTCGGTGGCGAGCGTGCGCGGTAGGTTCTGCAGGCCGTCGCGCAGGCCGACCTCGATCAACTCGACGCGTTTCGGCAGCCAGGCCGGGCGCGCGTCGGCCGCGGCCGAAGGACTCGAAGAGGTGGGCTTCGTGGTCATGCTGCTCCGATCCGGACCTCGTCAGGCATGGTCGAACTCGAGCGAGTACTCGAACATCCCGCCGCGGTACACCGCGTCGAAGTACTCGATCGGCCGCCCGGACGCCGCCGTCACCGTGCGACGCACGCGCAGCGCCGGCTCGCCGACGGCGCCGCGCAGCACCTCGGCGTGGTGGGCGTCGAGTGCGATCGCTTCGATGGTGCGGGCGCTGGTGCCGATGGCGAGGCCGAGGCGGTCGCGTAGGTAGTCCATCGAGGAGTCGCCGTAGAGGAGGTCGTCGTCGGCCAGGCCGCCCGGCACCTCGTCGGCCAGGTCGGCCGGCAAGGTGACGGTCTGCAGGCCGATGGGCACGTCGGCGGCGAGGCGCAGGCGCTCGAAGCGCAGCACCGGCGCGTCGGCGGGGAGCCCCAATGCGATGGCGGCGCGCGCGTCGGGCCGGCCCAGCGTGCGGGTGAGCAGCGCGGTGCTCGAGCGCATGCCGTGCACCTTGAGGTAGCCCGACAAGCCGAGGGTACGGATCTTGTCGGGCTGCGGGTTGTGGCGCACCTTGTGCGGCAGGGCGAAGGTGCCTCTGCCCTGTTCGCGCACCACGAACCCTTCGGCCACCAACTCCTGGACCGCTTGCCGCACCACCGAGCGCGACACCTGGTACGTCTCCTGCAGCTCGCGCTCGGTGGGCAGCGGCACCGGTTCGTCGGTGCCGGCCATGGCGTGGATCTGCTCCAGCAGGATGGCCTTGAGCTGGTGGTAGTAGGGAAGCGGGCTGGCGCGGTTCAGGCCGGGCACGGGCATACCGCCTTCCCGCGCGCCCGAGGGCATGCGCAGCACGACCTTCCCCACGCCGCGAACGGATTCATACGGACATTATGTTGTCGTGTTGACGTTCCGTCAAACCGGGCGCTAGAGTGACGGCAAGCTCACACCAGCAGGGGTGTCCCGCGTCGCCGCGTGGCGAAGGCGGGCGCGCCGAAGGAGGAAGCATCGTGGCATCCGACATGGCACCGTACGGCACGGCTTCGAAGCGGCGGCGTGGCCGCCTGGCGCGCGCAGTGGTGGCGCTGCTGGTGGTGGCGCTGGCGGGCGTCGGCCTGGCGCAGCAGGTGGTGAAGGTCGGCTTCGCCCTTCCGCTCACCGGCGGCGCGGCCAAGGAAGGCACCGAGGCGCGCGTCGGCGCCGAGCTGGCGGCTCGGGTCATCAACGACGCCGGCGGCTTCCAGGTGGGCGGCCAGACCGTCACCTTCGAACTCGTCTTCGAGGACGACCAGTGCAACCCGCAGGCCGGCGTCGAGGCCGCCAACCGCCTGGTGGTGGCCGGCGCTTCGTTCGCGGGCGGCAGCTTCTGCAGCTCGGCGGCGCTGGCGCAGATGCCGGTGTTCGCCGCGCTGGGCGTGCCGCAGATCGTGTACGCCTACGCCGACGCCCTCACCGGCTCGGCCCGCAGCGACGCCGGCGCCGACATGTCGGTGCGCCTCGGCCCCAACGCCAAGGCCGAGATGGCCCCGCTGGCCAAGTACGCGGTGGAGGAGAACGGCCACCGCACCTTCTTCGTGCTGGCGCAGAACACCGACTTCGGCCGCAGCATGGTGGCGCAGTTCCAGGCCACCGCCGAGCGGCTCGGCGGCTCGTTCGTGGCCGAGCCCGAGTACTTCCCGTACGCCAACGCCGACTACCGCACCATCCTCACCAAGGCGCGCGATTCCGGCGCCGACGCCATCCTCGCCATCGGCCTGGCGCAAGAGATGATCGGCATCGTGCTGCAGCACGACGAGCTGGGCGTGCCGCAGCCGATCTACGGCTCCGACCTGATGGGCGACGCCTCGGTGCAAGAAGCCGTGGGCGCCCTCGCCATCGGCACCTTCTCGCCCTGGTACTACGACGCCAACGGCGAGCAGCGCACCTTCGCCCGTCAGGGCACCGAGCCGGGCGCGGTGGCGCTGTTCGACGCGGCGCAGAGCCTGCTGGGCGCGCGCGCCAGCCGCAACCACGGCCTGGGCTGGGGCACCATCATGCTGCTCAAGCAGGCGATGGAGCGCGCCGGCACCACCGACCCGCAAGCGGTGATGGCCGAGGTGCTCTCGGGCGAGTCGTTCGAGATGCCCTACGGCAACTACGGCTTCTTGCAGTGCGGCCAGGCCGACATCCGCGTGGGCGTGGCGGCGTTCAACGAGAACGGGCGCCTGCTGGTGGCCGACCGCGACTACGCCGAGACCGACCCGGTGGTGATGACCCGCGACGACCTCTGCGAGTAAGGCGGCGCGCCGCCGAGGCGGTGTGGCGACACGCCACCACGCGCAGCGGCGATACCACCTAACCTGAGGCACAAGGGGGCGCCCTCCGGGGCGCCCCACCCGTAGCGACGACGGCCCGCGCGGGCGCCCGAAGCGGCGCAGCGGCGCGCGCCGCCCGAAAGGACCAGCATGACGGTGGGCACGCGAACCGACCGAGCGCCGCAGACGGCCGCCGGCGGCCAAGGGCAAGGACTCGCGCCGAGCGCGTGGCTGGCTGCCCACCCGGACGCGCCGACGCCGGTGCGGATGGCGGTGGAGTTGCTGGACGCGCTCGAGCGCCGCGCCCTGCCCGAGATCGAGGCGCGCCTGGGCGAGGGCTTCACCATGGTCTTCCCCGGCCCCGCCACCTTCACCGAGTTCTCGGCCATGGCCGAGGCGGCGAAGGCCCGCTACCAGCGCGTCGGCAAGTTCGTGGAGGACGCCGAGGCGCTCCACCGCGAAGGCGTCGAGGTGGTGTACGTGCGCGGCACGCTGCACGGCGTGAACCTCCACGGCGTGCCGTTCGACGGCGTGCGCTTCGTGGACCGCTTCGAGCTGCGCGGCGGCCGCTTCGTGCGGCAGGACGTCTGGAACGACCTCGCCGAGAGCGGCGTGCTCCAGCGCCGCGCCTGACCGCGGCCGGAGCCTAGGGCAACTGCGCGCGTGGACACCGTCCTGCAACTGATCCTCAACGCGCTGCACACCAGCAGCCTGTACGCCCTGGTGGCGCTCGGGCTGACGCTGGTGCTCGGCGTGCTCGACATCGCCGACTTCGCCCAGGGCGCGCTCTACATGGTGGGCGCGTACGTGGCGTTCTTCGCCACCAGCGCGCTGGGCGTGCCGTTCTTCCTGGCCATCCCGCTGGCGATGCTGGTCACCAGCCTGCTGTCGATGACGAACTACGTGGCGGTCTACCGGCCGCTGCGGCGCTTCAGCGGCGCCACCACCTTCATCGCCGCGCTCGGGCTGCTGCTGATCCTGCAGAACCTGGCGCTCTTGGTGTTCGGCGCCGACTTCCGGCTGGCGAAGAACCCGTTCGCGGGCGTGCGCATCCACATCGCTGGCGCCACCTGGACCGGCTACCAGGCGTTCCTCGCCGGCTCGGTGATCGTGCTGGTGCTGCTGGTGTGGGCGTTCCTCAAGCGCACGCCGGTGGGCAAGGCGTTGCGGGCGGTGTCGCAGAACCGCAAGGGCGCGTTGGTGGTGGGGTTGGACCCGTTCCGCGTCGAGCTGACCGCCTTCGCGCTGGCGGGCGCGCTGGCCGGAGCCGCCGGCACGCTGGCGTCCGCGGTGAACGCCTTCGACCCGAGCATCGCCGCCATCGTGGTGATCAAGGCGTTCGCCATCGTCATCTTCGGCGGCATGGGGAGCGTGCCCGGCGCCATCGTCGGCGCGCTCATCGTCGGCCTGGCCGAGAACCTCACCGGCGGGCTGGTGAACACCCAGTACGCCGAACTGACGGCCTTCGTGCTGATGGTGCTGGTGCTGCTGGTGCGCCCGCGCGGGCTGTTCGGGGCGCAGGAGGCGAAGCTGTGAGCGCCGACGCGAAGGGCGCGGCGGGGCGCGCCGCCCCCGCCCTCTGGACCTGGCTCTTCATGGCCCTCGGCCTCGCCGCCGCCCTCGCGGCGCCGCACGTGTTCACCGGCCTGGCCGCGCGGCACCTGCTGGTGATCATCGCCATCAACGTCATCCTGGTGGCCAGCCTCGACCTGCTGGTGGGCGGCGCCGGCCTCATCTCGCTGGGGCACGCGGCGTTCATGGGGGTGGGAGCGTACGCCTCGGCGCTGCTGGTGAAGTCGGGGTGGCCGTACCCGGCGGGGTTGTTGGCGGCGGTGGTGGCGGCGGCCGTCGCCGGGCTGGTGGTGGGCATCCCCGCCTTGCGCCTCAAGGGGCACTACTTCTCGGTGGTCACGTTCATCGTCGGCATCATCGTGACGATCCTGATGACGAACCTCGTCGACCTCACGCGCGGGCCGATGGGCCTGCCGGGCATCCCGTTCGTGAAGCTCGAGCTGTTCGGCTGGACGCACGTCTTCCGCACCATCGTGCAGAAGGTCGGCTTCTACTACTTCGCCCTGGCGTTCGCGCTGCTGGCGCTGTGGCTGCGCTGGCGGGTGGCGCGCTCGCGCTTCGGCCGCGCGCTGGCCGCTATCAAGGGCGACGAGAACCTCGCCGAGAGCGTCGGCATCCCCACCTACCGCACCAAGGTGGCGGCGTTCACGCTGGCGGCCGCCATGGCGGGCGTGGCCGGCTCGCTCTTCGCGCACTACGCCGCGTTCATCAGCCCCGACTCGTTCACCTTCGTGGATTCGTTCGACCTGTTCGTGATGAACCTCGTGGGCGGCGCCGGCACCTTCCTCGGGCCGATCGTCGGCCCCGCCTTCCTGACGTTCCTCGGCAACGGCCTGCGCGGCATGTCGCCTGCGCTGTCGCACGTCATCTACGGCGTGCTGCTGATCGTGGTGATCGTGGCGTTGCCCGACGGCATCGTGGGCGGCCTCCGGCGCCTGACGCGGCGTCCTGTGCGCGCCGGCACGGGCTCGGGCCCTGGCCCAGGCACCGGTCCGGGAGGCGACGCATGAGCGCCCCCGAGCTCCTGCGCGTCGAGCACCTGAGTCGCCACTTCGGGGGCTTCGCGGCGGTGTCCGAGCTGTCGTTCCACGTCGAAGAGGGCGAGATCCTGGGCCTCATCGGCCCCAACGGCGCCGGCAAGACCACCACCTTCAACGTGGTGACGGGGTTCCTCAAGCCGTCGGCGGGGCGCGTGCGCTTCCGCGGCGAGGACGTCACCGGCGCAGCGCCGCACGTGCTGGCGAAGAAGGGGATGGTGCGCACCTTCCAGCACACCCGCGTGTTCGCCTCCTTGAGCGTGCGCGAGAACGTGCGGGTGGCCAGCCACATGCGCCAGCGTGGCGGGCCGCTGCAGGTGATCTTCGGCGCCTCGGCGCGCGAGGCGGCGGCGCTGCGGGCGCACGTGGACGAGGTGCTGGACACGGTGGGCCTGCTGCCGCGGCAGCACGACCTGGCGGGCGGCCTGGCGTACGGCGAGCAACGCGTGCTCGAGATCGCCCTGGCGCTTGCCGCGCGGCCGACGCTGCTCATGCTCGACGAGCCGTTCGCCGGCATGAACGAGACCGAATCGAGCCAGACGATGGACCTGATCCACGCCATCCGCGCGCGCGGCACCACCGTGCTGGTGATCGACCACCACATGCAGACGATGGCGCGGGGCTGCGACCGGCTGGTGGTGATGGACCACGGCGTGAAGCTGGCCGAGGGTGCGCCCGGCCCGGTGACGAGCGACCCGGCGGTCGTCGAGGCGTACCTGGGCGCCGGCGAGGACGTGGCGGGGCCCACCACCACGCCGTCGGAGCGCGACGACGTGCTGGCGTTCGAGGGCGTGCAGGTGGCGTACGGCCGCGTGCGCGCGCTGGACGGCCTGAACCTGCGCGTGCGCCGCGGCGAGATCGTGGCGCTGGTGGGCGCCAACGGCGCAGGGAAGACCACGGCGCTGCGGGCGGTGTCGGGCCTGGTGCCGCTGAAGGGCGGCAGCATCCGGCTGCTGGGGCGCGACCTCGGCGGAACCAGCCCCGCCCAGCGGGTGAAGGCCGGCCTGGCCCACTGCCCCGAGGGGCGCGAGATCTTCCCGCGCATGAGCGTGCTCGAGAACCTCGAGCTGGGAGCAGGCAGCGGCGCGCGGGTGGACCCGGCGGTGCAGGAGCGCGTGTTCGCGCTCTTCCCGCGCCTGCGCGAGCGCGCGCACCAGCAGGCGGGCAGCCTCTCGGGCGGCGAGCAGCAGATGCTGGCCATCGGCCGCGCGTTGATGTCGGCCCCGAAGGTGCTGCTGCTGGACGAGCCGTCGCTTGGCCTCTCGCCGCTGCTGGCGCGCGAGGTGGCGGAGGCGCTGGTGCGGCTGAACGCCGAGGGCATGAGCATCCTGCTGGTCGAGCAGAACGCCGTGCTGGCGCTGGCGGTGGCGCACCGCGCGTACGTGCTGGAGAACGGTCGGGTGGCGCTGGAGGGGGCGGCCGCCGCGTTGCGGCAGGACGAGGCGGTGAAGCGGGTGTACCTGGGGGCGTGAACGGCGCGCATCGACCATCGAGGAGGGCTTCATGGAACGCTTCGTGATCGTCGGCGCCACGGTCGTGGCCGGCCCCGAGATGGACGTCCTGCAGGACGCCTACGTGCAGGTGGAGGAGGGCCGCGTCGTGGCGGTGGGGCGAGGGGAGCCGCCCGGCCCCGCCGGCGCGCCGCAGGACGAGACCCCGAGCCACGGCGCGGGCCCGCACGACGGTGCCCCTTCCGGCCGCGTGGTTCCCCGCATCGACGGCCGCGGCCGGATCGTCACGCCCGCGTTCGTGAACGCCCACACCCACATCGGTGACGTGGTGGCGAAGGAAGCAGGCTTCGGCCTGCCGTCGTGGGACGTGGTGATGCCCCCCGACGGCGTGAAGGTGCGCGTGCTGCGCGAGGCCGCCGACGAGGCGCTGGTGCGCGCCATCCGCGACGCCACGCGCGTGATGCTGGCGTCGGGCACCACCACCTTCGCCGACTTCCGCGAGGGCGGCGCGCACGGCGCGGCGTTGCTCCGGCAAGCGACCGAAGGCAGCGGCGTGCGCGCCATCGCGTTCGGCCGCCACGCGCAGCATCCGCCGCACGACGAGGACGACCTCGAGGCGAACCGCGGCGGCCTCTCCCCGGCGCTGGTGGAGGAGCTGCACCGCATGCTCGACACCCTGCCGGGCTGGGGCGTGCCCTTGGCGTTCGACGTCACCGACCAGGGCCTGCGCGACACCGCAGAGCAGGTGCGCAGCCGCGGCAAGCTCCTCGCCACGCACTGCGTGGAGACCGACCGCTACCGCCAGATCTGCCGCAGGCGCTTCGGCGACGGCGACGTCGAACGCGTGGTGAAGCACCTGAAGCCCGACCACATCGTGCACATGACCAGCGGCACCGACGAGGAGTTCGAGCTGGTGGCCGAGGCCGGCATCCCCGTGGTGGTGGCGCCCAGGATGCAGTCGGTGATGGGCATCGGCCTACCGCCGGTGGACCGCATGGTGCGGGCCGGCGTGACGGTGGCGCTCGGCAGCGACAACGGCATGCTGGCGTCGCCGAACCTGCTCAAGGAGATGGAGTTCGTGAGCCGCGCGCTGCGCGCCGCCCGCCACGACCCCAGCTTCCCCACGCCCAAGCTGCTGCTGCAGATGGCCACCCTGCACGGCGCCAAGGCGCTCGGGATGGAGGCGGAGCTGGGCTCGATCGAGCCGGGCAAACGCGCCGACCTGGTGGTGTTCGACGGCGCGTCGGCCAACCTGCGCGGCTCGCGCGACGTGCTGGCGTCGATCACGCACCGAGCCGAAGCGGGCGACGTGCGCTGCGTGCTGCGGGACGGGGCGGTGGTGCATGGGGTGCTGCTCGGCAGCGTCGATTCCGTGAACTAGGCGCGGGTGGTGTTCGCGTTGCCGTGTGGTGCTGCAGCGGGCACGTTGCCCGTACCATCCGCACGAATGGCATGATGTTCGGGTATGTCCCTCGACACCTGGTCCGACACGGGCGCGCTCGGCGCCGACGATGGCCTGGTCACGGCCATCCACGCCACCCCGCACAAGATGGTGATGGCGTTCGCCGGCGCCGGGGCGCAGGCGCTGGCGTGGCTGCACGGCGTGGGCGGCTCGAGCCGGACGATGCTAGCAGCGGTGGACGTGTACTCCGACGAGGTGATGCGCGAGTGGGTGGGCTTCATGCCGGCGCGGTTCACCTCGCGCAGGGTGGCGCGGGCGATGGCGCTGGAGGCGTACCGCCGCGCCCGACGCTACGCGACCGGCACGGACGACCCCGTCTTCGGCCTGGCCAGCACCGCCACCATCGCCACCGACCGGGCGAAGAAGGGCCAGCACCGCGTGGCGGCTGCGGTGAAGGACGCGTTCGGCATGGCCACGTACCAGCTCACGCTCGAGAAGGGCGCCCGGGACCGTAGGGGCGAAGAGGAGATCGTCAGCCTGCTGCTGCTGCTGGCGGCGGCGGACGCCTGCGGGGTGCTCGAGCAGCCCGAGCTGCCGTTGACCCCGCGCGAGCGCCTCGAGGTGACGTTCCACCCGAGCGACATGCTGGCGCAGGTGCAGGCGGGCGCGCGCGACCTGGTGATGGTGCGAGGCGACGGGACGATCGTGAGCGGCGCCGCGCCCGTAGCAGAGCCGGCCGAAGCGCCGCACGGCGGCCCGTACGCCATCGTCTCCGGCGCGTTCCACCCAGTGCACGAAGGGCACCTGGGCCTGGCGCAGGTGGCGTCGGAGCGCACCGGCCTGCCGGCGTTGTTCGAGTTGCCGCTGGTGAACGCCGAGAAGGCGCCCATCGAGCTGATGGAAGCGCGCCGGCGCGCGCACCAGTTCGCGGGAAGGGGCCGCATCGCGCTCACCCGCGCGCCGCTCTTCGTGGAGAAGGCCAGGCTGTTCCCCGGCAGCGTGTTCGTGGTGGGTGTTGATACGGCCGAGCGCATCCTGCAGCCGCGGTTCTACGAGAACGACGCGGGGCAGATGGTGGCGGCGCTGGAGGAGATCGACGCGCAAGGCTGCCGGTTCTTGGTGGCGGGGCGCGAGGGGTACAGCGGGGTGTTCCGGACGCTGGCAGACGTACAGGTGCCGGAGGCGGCGAAGGGCGTGGTGGGGCGGGTGATGGAGGTGTTGCCGGAGGGGTCGTTCCGGAAGGACGTGAGTAGTACGGAGATCCGGGAGGGGTGGGCGGAAGGCCGCGTGGCGCAGTAGGTTCCTCGCAATGTAGGGCGCATCTGAGGTTCCGCACATCTTGGTGTGTCTTCCCGTGCTGCCTGCGAACTGCGAACGCTTCACCCTACCCAACGCACCGTTACGAAGGTAGGATGCCCCACGAACCACCAGACGTTTCGGGGGGATGCATGCGAAAACGAGTGTTGGTAACGGGCGGCGCAGGGTTCATCGGAAGTCACCTGTGCGAGCGGCTGCTGGCCGAAGGGAACGACGTGCTGTGCGTCGACAACCTCTACACCGGCAGCAAAGAGAACGTCGCCCACCTGATGGACGACCCGTACTTCGAGTTCCTGCGGCACGACGTGACGTTTCCGCTGTACGTCGAGGTGGACGAGATCTACAACCTGGCCTGCCCGGCCAGCCCGATCCACTACCAGAGGGACCCGGTGCAGACCATCAAGACGAGCGTGCATGGCGCCATCAACATGCTGGGCTTGGCGAAGCGCGTGAAGGCGAAGATCCTCCAGGCCAGCACCAGCGAGGTGTACGGAGACCCGCAAGTGCACCCACAGCCCGAGGAGTACTGGGGGCACGTGAACCCTGTCGGTCCGCGCAGCTGCTACGACGAGGGCAAACGCGCGGCGGAGACGCTCTTCTTCGACCACCACCGCCAGCACGGCCTGAAGATCAAGGTGGCGCGCATCTTCAACACGTACGGCCCACGCATGGCGCTGAACGACGGCCGGGTGGTGTCGAACTTCATCGTGCAGGCGTTGAAGGGCGAACCGATCACGGTGTACGGGGATGGTATGCAGACGCGCAGCTTCTGCTACGTGGACGACCTGGTGGACGGCCTGGTGCGGTTGATGAACAGCCCCGACGAGGTGACGGGCCCGATCAACCTGGGCAACCCGGCGGAGTTCACGATGCTGGAGCTGGCGGAGGTGGTGCGGGAGATCACCGGGTCGCGCTCGGGAATCGTGTTCGAGGCATTGCCGAAGGATGATCCAAGGCAGAGGCAGCCGGAGATCGGAAGGGCGGAGGAAGTGCTGGGGTGGCGGCCGGTGGTGGGGTTGCACGAAGGGTTGCGGGGTGCGGTGGCGCACTTCGAGGGGAAGGTCGGTGGGGCCGAGCTGGTGGGTGCGTGAACCCGTCGTATTCTCTTACGGGCATGGGGACTGAACCGTCGGTCACTGAACCCACCGATGATCGTGAGCCACCGGAGGTTGCCACCACTGCCGCTGCACGGGTGGCGCTCGCGGCGTCCCTGTTCGCGTTCCTCGAAGATCGTGGGGTGCCGTACGTCGTCGTGGGCGATGTACGCGACTACGACCGGACCATAGCGAGTGACATTGATCTCGTAGTTGCAGAGGATGCGCTGCCCGGGATGCCGCAGCTGCTGGCCGAGTTCGCGGCGAAGAACGACGGACAGCTCGTGCAGGTGCTCAGGCATGAGCGTGGGGCGTTCTATTTCGTGCTCGCCCACCGAGTTGATGGTCGAGTCGTCTTCATACAACCGGACGTCTGCGCTTCCTACGTGCGGCGAGGGCGTCGCCTGATGTCTGCCGAGGAACTCCTCGACGGTCGACGGAGCGCACCGTTTGGTGGGTGTGTGCCAAGTCCAGCTTCGGCGTTCGGGTACTACTTCGTGAAGAAGACCGACAAGGGGCTCCTTGATGCGCAGGCCTTTGCCTACTTGCGCGACCTATGGGAGTTAGACCGCGACGGCTGCATCGATCGACTGGGCCAGTTCCTCCCTAACGACGGTGTTCCCTCACTGATTGGCGCAATGGACCAGGCCGACTTCGATGCTGTCACCACCAAGATTGGCGGCTTGAGGCGGACCTTGGAGCGCGCGCATCCGGTTACGTGGAGCGACCGTAGGGTTGAATTGCTTCGTGCCGTCGCTCGATGGTCGAGACCGACGGGAATCTGGGTCGCGTTCTACGGTCCCGACGGCGCAGGAAAGAGCAGCGTCATCGAGCGAGTCGAAGCGCGCCTCGCGCCCGCGTTCCGTCGGACCGCGAAGTACCACCTGCGACCACACATCGGACGGCTGTCGTCAACGTCAGGGACGTCCGTGACGGCTCCCCACGGTGAACCCGCACGTAGCGTCCCCGCCTCCCTGGCCAAGGCAGCCTACTGGTTCCTGGACGCGACGGCGGGGTACTGGTTCCGGATTCGACTGCAACTCGTCCGGTCGACGCTGGTCGTGTTCGACCGATACGTGGACGATCTCGTTGTCGACCCCAAGCGGTACCGCTTCGGGGCGCCAGCGTGGGTCGCGGCCGCGCTTCGGCGCGCGACGCCGCGCCCCGATGTCACCATAGTCCTCGACGCACCCGCTGAAGTACTTCAGGCGCGGAAGGCGGAGGTGACTCTCGAGGAGGCCGAACGACAACGACGTGCTTACCGATCTCTGGCAGACCGGTCAACAAGCGCGGTGGTGGATGCAACTCGGCCGCTGCCTGACGTCGTGAAGGCCGTCGAGGGGGTCATCTTGGACCGCTTGGGGGATCGTACGGCGCGTCGGTTGGAGCTGTTGTGACCGAGTCGCCCCGACCATCCGACGGGCGCCGACTGCGGGTGCTCATGTCGGCGTACGCGTGCGAACCAGGCAGAGGTTCGGAGCCCGGAGTGGGGTGGAATCTCGCGAAGGCGATGGCGGTCCATCACGATGTGTGGGTACTGACGCGGGCCAACAATCGGGCAGTCATCGAGGCTGAGTTGCGACAACGGCCAGTTTCGGGCCTTCGTTTCTTGTACTTCGACTTGCCCCGATGGGTTGCCTGGTGGAAGCGCGGTGGGCGCGGTGTTCAGATGTACTACTACCTCTGGCAGCTCTGGGCCATCGCTGTCGCAAGGGCCGCGCACCGAGCAGTTGGCTTCGACATCGCGCACCACGTTACCTTCGTAAAGTACTGGGCGCCGGCGGCGGCGGCATTCGTTGGCGCGCCTTTTGTCTGGGGGCCGGTGGGCGGTGGGGAGTCCATGCCCAGCGCGTTGCTCAATACCTTGAGTTCCAGTGGACGTCGATACGAGACGCTTCGCTCCGCCGCTCGATGGGTATGGGAGCACGATCCGGTGGTCCGAGCGACCGCCCGGCGCGCATTGATCGCGTTTGCGACGACGCCGCAGAGCGAGGAACGCATGCAGCGCATCGGGGCAAGGCGGGTCGAAGTTCTGAGCGAGGTGGCCCTGACGGACTTGGAGCGCTCTCGCCTCGGGGCAGTGTCGCCTCTGCACGCTCGCTCCGATAGGAGGAGCGCCTTGCTCTTCTTCAGCGCAGGGCGTCTGCTTGACTGGAAGGGTTACCACCTAAGCCTTGCGGCGTTTGCTATGGCTGCGCGAACCGACGCCCGCTATGTGATAGCTGGCGATGGACCATCGCGAAAAAACCTCGAGACCTTGGTTGACGAACTTGGTGTTCGCGAAAGGGTGGAGTTCCTTGGCGCAGTACCACGAACCGAGGTGCTGGACTGGTTGGTCCGAGCTGACGTATTCGTTCATCCGAGCCTGCACGACTCGGGGGGATGGGCGACGATCGAGGCTATGGCGGCGGGGGTGCCGGTCATCTGCCTCGACGTCGGCGGCCCTGGAACTCAGGTCACGGACGAAGTGGGGCGTCGCATCGACGCCTCCACGGTCGTCGCGACGACGGACGCCCTAGCGGCGGCGATGCGCGAGCTGGGCATGGACGCGAAGCTCCGCGCACGTCTGGGAGGTGCTGCCCGGCGGCACGTTCAGAGCACCTACACCTGGCAGACGAAGGTCAATCGCCTTCTAAGGGCATACGTTGCCGCACTTGGGCCCAGCACGAAGGCACAACCACCGGAGTTGGGCGGCGTTGCCACGAAGGTGGGGGATCGCTGCTGAAGTTTGGCGCTCGCAACCGAAGAACACGAGTCGCATCATTGCCGCGACGTCGGCTATTGCCGCGACGTCGGCTATTGCGGTGCGGCGAGGACGCGTGTTGGCGATGACGCTCCAGGACGCTGTCGCAACGCGTTATCTCGCGATGCCAAGTCTAGTCCGGCGCCCTCACGGGTCGTCAGCCGCGGACTTCCAGGCGCCATGCATGAGCCGTCACAGA
>CAZACZ010000024.1:0-38752 GCA_964483695.1 uncultured bacterium
GCTGGGCGCACGCCGGCCCGCCGTCTACGGCGTCGAGCTGCGACCAGACGCCGCCGCCGCCGCGCGCGGCGTCCTGGCCGCGGCCGGCGTGCCGGACGGCCAGATGCGCTGCCACGACTTCCTTGCGCTGGACCCCGCCGATCTCCCCGCGATGGACGCGGTGGTCGGCAACCCCCCGTTCGTCCGCTACCAACGCCGCAGCGCGGACGAACGGCACAGGGCGCGCGAGCGCGCCGCGGCCGCGGGGGTACGCCTCGACCCGTTGGCGAGTTCGTGGGCCGCCTTCGTGGTGCATGCCGCCGCCTTCCTGCGGCCCGGTGGGCGCATGGCGCTGGTGCTCCCGAGCGAGCTCGGTCACGCGCGCTACGCGCGGGACGTGCTGGCGTTCGTCCGGAGCCGCTTCCGCGAGGTGCGCCTGGTGCTGTTCCGAACGGCGCTCTTCCCACACCTCGACCAGGGGGCGCTGGTCCTGCTGGCCGACGGCTACGGTCGACCGGCACGGACGTTCGCCGCCGCCCTGCTGGAGGACGCCGCCGAACTGGCCGACGGGCTCGCGCAGCTCGAGTACCGACCGCTCGACGCCGACGCGCTGATCGACGGGCGCGCGAAGCTGCAGCACGCCTGGTTGCCCGACGACGCGCGCGGCCTCCTCGGCTGGCTGCGTAGCTCGCGCAGCGTGAGTCGGCTCGGCGACCACGCCCGCGTGATGATCGGCTACGTCACCGGCGCCAACGACTACTTCCACCTGGCGCCGGAGGACGCCGTCGAGCTCGGCCTCGGGGCCACGCACCTGCGGCGGGCGCTGTTCCGCGCCAGGGCGCTGCGCGGCCTCGTGCTCCAGGAGGAGGACTGGCGCCTGGCCGCCGAGGCCGGCGACGCCGGCGTGCTGTTCGCGCCGGCGGACGAGACCGACCCGGCGGTGGCCGCCTACCTCGCCGAAGGCGAGCGGCGCGGCGTACCGCAGCGCGCCAAGGCGCGTCACCGCACGCCTTGGTACCGCGTGACGCGCACCGGCGCGCCCGACCTGGTGATGAGCGCCATGACCGGCTCGCGGCCGCGCCTGGCGGTGAACGACCTACAGGTCGCAGCCTGCAACACCTTGATGGCGGTGTGGCGCCGCGCCGGGAGCGGCTCCGCCCCGTCTCGCCTCCTCGCGGCGGCGGCGCTCTCGTCGCTCACCGAGCTGTCGGCCGAGCTCGAGGGCAACGCCCTCGGAGGCGGCCTGTTGAAGCTGGAACCGAGCGCCGCCCAGGCCCTCCTCCTGCCCGTCGCGCGAAGCGCCACGGAGGCGCCCGACCCGGTGACCTGGAACGCGCTCGACCGGATGGTGCGCGCGGGCGACGCCAGCGGCGCGCGCTCGGCGGCCGACGCCGTCTACCTCGGCAGCATCGCGGGGGTCGGCTCCGAAGGTGCCGAGGTGCTGGGGCGCGCAGCCGACGCCCTGCGCGCGCTGCGCAACGGGACCGGCGCGAACGCCGCCGGCGCCTCAGCCTAGACCGCGTTTGCGCTGACGGCCGAACGATGCCGGCACGCGCAGGCGGCGTTCGGCGTCGCGGGCCGAGAGCATGCCCTGGATCTCCTGTAGCTCGCGGTAGAGCCCCTCGAGCTGCGCGACGCTCAAGGCGGGATCGGCCAGTAGGCGCGTCAGCTCGTCGCGGCGCTCCAGCAGGCGGCTGCGCGAGTGCTCCTTCTGCCCTTCGAGCTGCAGCTCCCGAAGGCGCGAGGTGGCCTTCCAGAGATGCGCTTCGACGTCGATGCGGCCGTGCTGTTCGTCGTCGTGACCTCCGAGCAAGCGCTCGAACACCGGTGCCCCGTCCTCGCGCTCCCGGTACGCCAGGACGATGCGTTGATCGTCGTAGTCGTGCTCCTCGCACAGCGCGTGGAACGCGGTGAGCGCGGAGTCGGGCGCCCCCTCCGGCAGCGCCGCCAGCACGCCGGCGAGGCGTTCTCGTAGACGACGCGGCTCCATCAGCAGGAGCGCAACCACCTCGAGCTCGACCCGTCGGACCTGGCCGAACTCGAGCCGGCGACGGCGCAACCCGCGCACTTCGGTGGTGGTGGGTCCTCGTCGGACTTGCGTCGTCAACCACGCGTCGAGGCGCGCGCCGTCGATGCCCAGGTGCTCGACCACCAGGCGGCGCATCTCGGCGGCGACCGGGTCGAAGACGTCGCGCGGGCGCAGCACGGGCTGCAGCTCCTCGAGGATGGCGCGCTGACCCTCGAGCGTCGAGCGGTCGAACCGCTCCACCACCCGCTGGAAGCGGAACTCCACCTCCGACAAGCCGCGCCCGAGCGCCTCGCGGAAAGCCTCGACATGGCCGCCGAGCACCGCTTCGGCCGGGTCCTTGCCCTGCGGCACCGTCACCGCCCGCACCATCAGGCGCCGACCGACGGCCTGGTCGAGCCCGCCGAGCACGGCGCGCTGTCCCGCCTCGTCGGCGTCGAAGGCGAGGTAGACGGTGCGCGCGTCGAGCCGCGCCAGCGCCTCGGCTTGCTCCGCCGTGAGCGACGCTCCCAGCGCCGCCACCGCGTTCGGGAACCCGCATTGATGCAGCGCGATGACGTCCATGTAGCCTTCCACGACGATGACCTCGCCGCTCTGGCGGATGGCGCCGCGCGCCCGGTCGAGCCCGTAGAGGACCTCGCTCTTGTGGAACAGCTCCGACTCCGGGCTGTTGAGGTACTTGGGCAGCTGATCGTCGAGCACCCGGCCGGCGAAGCCGATCAGCCTACCCAGGGCGTCGCGGATCGGGAACATCACCCGGTTGCGGAAGCGATCGTAGCGCCGCCCGCGTTCGTTCTCGACGATCAGGCCGAGCGCGAGCAGGTCGTCGTCGCGCACCCCCTTGGTCAGGGCGTGCTTGAGCAGTCCGTCCCAACCGTCGGGGGCGAAGCCGAGCTCGAAGGCGTCGATGCTCTCCCGGCTCAAGCCACGCCCTTCCAAGTACGCCGACGCGCCCTGGCGCTGCGCCCGGAAGTACCCGAGCGCCACCTGGTTGACGTCGTAGAGGTCGCGACGATGGGTGTCTTTCTGGGCAGTTGGCGTGACCTCGACGCCGGCCCGGTCGCCCAGGACCTGCAACGCCTCCGGGAACGACAGCCCTTGCGTCTGCATCACGAAGTCGAATACGTCGCCCTTGGCGTGGCAGCCGAAGCAGTAGTAGAAGCCGCGGTCGACGTGGACGTGGAAACTCGGCGTCTTCTCGGAGTGGAACGGGCAGAGACCCTTCAGTTGCCCGCGGCCGGCCGGCCTGAGCACCACCATCTCGCCGACCACGTCGGCCAGGTTCAGGCGCTCCCGGATCTTCTCCTTGGCATCGGCCGCCATCGAGGTCCCTTCCGTCTAGCTTCGCGCGCCTACATCGCATCGGCAAGCGCCCATCCTGCCCGCCGAGGCTGCGCCGCCCATCCGCGCGACCGCCCAGGGCACCCCAGCGAGGACGACCTACGCCCCGTGCGAGCGCGGGTACAGCGGCAAGTGGCCGAGCGCCACGACGTCGTCGCGCACGTCCCCCTCGGTGAACACCACCAGGGTCGCGACCACCTCGGCACCGACCTCCGACAGCAGGTCGATGAGGCCGTGGAGCGTGCCGCCCGTCGAGACCACGTCGTCGACGATCGCGACCTTCCTGCCACGCAGCTTCTCGATGTCCGCGCCGTCGATGACGAGGTCCTGCGGGCGGCCGGTGGTGATGCTGGTCACGGTCTTGCGGACGGCGCCCACCATGTACGGCTTCTCGGTCTTGCGCGCCACCACGTACGGCAAGCCGCTGCGCACGCTCATGGCGTGCGCCAGCGGTACCGCCTTCACCTCGGGGGTCACCAGCGTCTGCACCCCGTGCGGGATGCGCTTGACCAACTCGTCCGCGGCCGTCTCGGTCAGGGCCGTGTCCCCCAGCAAGTTGAGCAAGGCGACGGAGACCTCACCGACGTTCACGATCTGGAGGTCGCGCTCCTGGTCGCCGATGCGAACACGATGCGTCTGCATGGAATATCGTCCTCCCGTGCCGGCGCGGGACGCGCGGCGGTCCTCGTCAAGCGTACCGCAACGACCGGAAGCGGGCGATGAAGCGCGTGCTAGGCTGACCGGCGTGGAGGACGTTCGATCGCGCCCGGCCACGTTGGACGAGTACGTCGGCCAGGCGCGCCTGAAGCGGAAGCTCGGAGTCGCCCTGGAGGCCGCTCGCAACCGCGGCGAGGCGCTCGACCACGTGCTGCTCTACGGTCCGCCGGGCCTGGGCAAGACCACCCTGGCGCACATCATCGCCGCCGAGCTGGGCGTCGGGATCCGCGTCACCTCCGGTCCGGCCATCGAGAAGCCTGGCGACCTGGCTGCCATCCTCACCAACGCGCTCGAAGACGGCGACGTCCTCTTCATCGACGAGATCCACCGCCTCGGACGCGTGGCGGAAGAGCACCTCTACCCCGCGATGGAGGAGTTCAAGATCGACATCGTGCTGGGGCAGGGCCCGGCGGCACGCTCCATCCGGCTGGAGCTGCCGCGCTTCACGCTGGTCGGCGCCACCACGCGGCCGGGCCTGATCACCGGGCCGCTGCGGAGCCGGTTCGGCATCATCGAGCACCTGGAGTACTACACCGACGACGAACTGGCGCTCGGGGTGCGGCGTGACGCCGCGCAGCTCGGCCTCGAACTCGACGAGGACGCCTCGCTCGAGATCGGTCGCAGGGCGCGCGGCACCATGCGCATCGCCAAGCGGCTGTTGCGGCGCGTGCGGGACTACGCGGAGGTAGCCGGCGAGCGCCGCATCACCCTGGCGCGCACCCGCTCGGCGCTCGACGCGCTCGGCATCGACGCCGCCGGACTCGACCGCCGCGACCGCGCCATCCTGGTCCACCTCGTCGAGAAGTTCGCCGGCGGGCCGGTGGGCCTGGACACGCTCGCCACCGCCGTCGGCGAGGACCGCGCCACGCTGGAGGAGGTCTACGAGCCGTTCCTCATCCAGCGGGGCCTGTTGCAGCGCACCCCGCGAGGACGCGTCGCCACCGAGAGGGCGTACCGGCACTTGGGGTTGCGCGCGCCCGAGCACACCCCGCTGTTCGACGCTTCCAGCGCCGGAGGCGTGACGTGATCGAGGGAAGCCTCAAGAACGTTCCCTTGACCGACGTCTTCCAGATCATCGCCACCGGCCAGAAGACCGGGGTACTCACCGTGACACGCGGCCTGGCCCGCGCCCGCATCTACTTCCAAGCGGGCCAGATCGGCTACGCCCACGTCACGCCGGGCGTGCACCTCGGCGAGATCCTGGTGCGTATGGACCTGCTCACGGCGCACGAGGTGCAGGAGATCCTGCGCAGGCAGCACTCCGAGAACGCCGGCACACCGCTGGGCCTGACCGCGGTGGAGATGGAGCTGCTGAGCGAGGACGACCTCGACCGGGCGCTGGAGCGCCAGGTGCTCGAGGTGCTGGGCGATCTGCTGCACTGGGAAGACGGCCACTTCACCTTCGGCGACGTGCCACCGGAGGCATCGCAGGTCCTGACGCGCAAAGGCGTGGACGGCATGACGTTGCTGATGCAGGTCGCGACGCGGGAGCAGCAGTACGCCGAGGAGCACGTCGACCCCGACACCGTCTTCGTGCGGCTGGGAGACCCTACCCGCGTGACCTTGCCGGCGAGCGCCTGGGAGGTGCTCGGGTACGTCGACGGACGGCGCTCCGCCCGCACCATCGCCGCCGAGCTCGACCTGACCGAGGCGCACGTGTTCCATCTGCTGCGCTCGCTGGAGCGCCTCGAGGTGATCGAGCCTTCGCCGTTCAAGGTCGAGGACCCGGTGGTGCTGGTGGCGTCGCCGAGCCCTGCGTTGCAGCGTTTGATCCGGCTGGCGCTGCAGCGGGCCGGCATGCGCGTGGAGAGCGTGCACGGGTACGACGCCGTCGACGACGGCATCGCCGAGCACCGTCCCAACGCCCTCGTGCTCGACGACGAAGGCGGCACCTCCTGGGAGCTGGTGCGCGCGCTGCGCAAGAACCCGGCCCACGGGCATCTACCGGTGCTGGTACTGGTCGACGAGCTCCCGCGTACCGGACCGTTCCGCCGCCTGCCACGCGCCGAGACGATGACCAAGCCGTTCCACGAACTCACGCTGCAGCAGCACGTTGGGCGCCTGGTCGGACGCACCGTCACCTGACCGTCACCTGAGCGCCTGCGCGTACCTACCACGGCCGCCCGGGCCTCCGGGTGACGTGTGATTTGCCGGCACAATCCAGCCCTTGCTATCATCGGGCCACGTCGAACGACACCCCCATGCGTTGGGGTCGCGGCTGCCGGCAGGTCTGCCGGTACTGCGCTTGGGCTTGTGGGGGTCCGTCGTACCGACACTCCGACGGCTGCAGCGATCATCCTGGGAGGGCCGCCGCACGCCGCTTCGGAGCACGCTTCGGAAGAGAGGTGACCGATGAAACGCATGTTCGTCACGTTGCTCGCGGTCGTGGCCGCGGGCTCGCTCGCATGGGCACAGACCACCATCACGGTAGCCGCTGGTGCGGTGGGTCAGGAGCTCGAGCTCACCCGTGCGGCCGCCGATCGCTACATGGCACTCCACCCGGATGTCACCGTCAACGTCGTCGAGACGCCGGACTTCGTCGACAACCGACTGGGCTACTACCTGCAGCAGTTCGAGGCGCAGTCGGCCGACGTCGACGTCTTCCAGATCGACGTCATCTGGCCGGGTGACCTCGCCGAGCACTTCGTCGACCTCTACGAGTACGGCGCCCGCGAGGTCGCCGACCAGCACTTCCCGGCCATCATCGAGAACAACACGGTGGACGGCAAGCTCATCGGCATCCCGTGGTTCACCGACGCCGGCCTGCTGTACTACCGCACGGACCTGCTCGAGAAGTACGGCTACGACGCCCCGCCGGCCACATGGGCCGAACTCGAGGAGATGGCGGCCGCCATCCAAGAGGGCGAACGCTCCGCCGGCAACCCGGACTTCTGGGGCTACGTGTGGCAGGGCAACTCGTACGAGGGCCTCACCTGCGACGCCCTCGAATGGGTGGCGTCGTACGGCGGCGGCAGCATCATCAGCCCCGACGGCGTCATCACCATCAACAACCCGGCCGCCGTCGCGGCGGTCGAGATGGGCGCGCGCTTCGTCGGCACCATCTCGCCGAACGGCGTCACCAGCTTCGGTGAGGAAGACGCCCGCAACATGTGGCAGGCCGGCAACGCGGCGTTCATGCGCAACTGGCCGTACGCCTACAGCCTGGGCAACGCCGCCGACAGCGTGATCGCCGGCAAGTTCGACGTGAGCCCGCTGCCGGCTGGCCCGGACGGTTCGCCCGCTGCCACCCTGGGCGGCTGGCAGCTGGCCGTCTCCAAGTACAGCGCCAACCCGGCCGTCGCCGCCGACGTGGCGCTCTTCATGGCGTCGTACGACGAGCAGAAGATCCGCGCCGTCGACGGCAGCCTCAACCCGACCATCATGGCGCTCTACCAGGACGCCGACGTGCTCGAAGCTGCGCCGTTCTTCGGTGACCTGTACGACGTGTTCATCAACGCCGTCGCGCGCCCGTCGACCATCGCATCGCCGAACTACACGCCGGTGTCCACCGCCTTCTTCAACGCGGTGCACAGCGTGCTGACGGGCCAGGAAGACGCCGCCACGGCGCTCGAGATCGCGGAAGTCGACATCCAGGAGATCACGGGGCTGCCCACCGGCCAGCCGTGAGCGCTCCGAACGTCTGACACGGAACGGGGCCAGGCCTTCCCAGGGCCTGGCCCCGCCGCGTACCGCTGGGGCGAGACCCCGGTCTAGGAGGCAAGCATGGCCAACACCGTCGAGGCAGCGCCTGGCAACGGGCCGCTCGCTCCCGGTGCCGCGGGCGGCGGCCCCCGCAGGGCCGGGCGCTCACGACTCGCGCACATCGAAGAGCGCATGGCCCTCTATCTTCTGATCCCCACCTTCGTCATCCTCGCGCTCATCGCCTTCTACCCGTTCGGCCAGGTGCTGTACTCGAGCTTCACCAACGCCAAGTTCGCGAGCCAGCAAGATACGCGCTTCGTGGGCCTGGCGAACTACCGCGCGCTGCTCTCGTTCACCATCAAGGAACTCCCTCCCGTGCTCGACGACGCCGGCGACCCGGTGGTCGAGGACGGCGAGGTGCAGTACCAGAGTTGGGTACGCGTGCTGCCGCGGGAGCCGCAGCGCTTCCGAGCGGTGTTCGAGTTCGGCCTCTTCGGCAAACGCTACGTGCTCGGAGCGGTGTCTTCCGCGTTCGTGAGGTCGGTGTGGGACACCATCGTGTTCTCCGTGATCGCGGTGGTGCTCGAGACGATCCTCGGCATGATCATCGCGCTCACGTTGTCGAGCAACTTCGCCGGCCGCGGCGCGATGCGAGCGGCCATGCTCGTGCCTTGGGCGGTGATCACCGCCGTGTCGGCGAGGATCTGGGAGTGGATGCTGCAACCTACCCGCGCCGGCCTGTTCAACACGGTCGGGAGTTACCTCGGCCTGAACGACGGCCGCACCGACTTCTTCGGGAACCCTTCCCTGCAGCTGCCCAGCATGATCGCGATGGACGTGTGGAAGACGACACCGTTCATGGCGTTGCTGCTGCTGGCCGGCCTCGCCACCATCCCGTCGGAACTCTACGAGGCAGCCGAGGTGGACGGCGCGACCAAGCTCCGGCAGTTCTTCACCATCACCCTTCCGCTGCTCACCCCCACCCTGGCGGTGGCACTCATCTTCCGCACGCTCGACTCGCTTCGCGTGTTCGACATCTTCCAGGTCGTGCTCGGCAACCAGCGCTTCTCGATGGCGAGTTTCGCCCAATATGCGCTCATCGCCGAGCGTGACGTGGGCATGTCGTCGGCGGCCTCGGTAGTGATCTTCGTGTTCGTGTTCGTCTTCGCCATCCTCTACATCCGCTTCTTGGGGGTGAAGACCGAATGAGCCGCCGAAGCCGAGGCATCGTCTCCCGCGTGGCGTTCTGGATCCTGGTGGCGATCATCTTCGTCTACCTGATGTTCCCGTTCTACTGGGCGCTGGTGTCGGCGCTGAAGACGCAGGCGGAACTCATCCAGACGCCCGCCACCCTGTGGCCGAGCAACCCGGTGCTCACCAACTTCCGCGCCGTGCTCAGCAACGACCGCTTCGTGCGGGCTCTCTTGAACTCGACCCTCGTGGCGTCGTCCGTCACGCTGCTCAGCCTCGTCGTCGGGTCGTTCGCAGGCTACGCGCTAGGCAAGATGCGCTTCCGCGGCAAGACCCCGTCGCTCTACGTCATCCTGGCGATGACGATGTTCCCGCAGATCGCCGTGCTGGCCGGCCTCTACGCCGTCATCCGGGTGCTGGGCCTGCCGGCCATCCCCAGCATGATCCTCTCGTACATGCTGTTCACGTTGCCCTTCACGGTGTGGGTGTTGACGTCGTTCTTCCGCGGCCTGCCGGATTCGCTGTTGCAGGCGGCGCAGGTCGACGGTGCGACGCTGTTCCAGTCGTTCCGCCTGGTGCTGCTGCCGTTGACGGCGCCGGCGCTGGTGACCACCGGCCTGCTTGCGTTCATCCAGGCATGGAACGAGTACTTGTTCGCCCTCACCTTCACGGTCATCGATCAGACGTCGCGCACGGTTCCGGTTGCCATCGCGCTGTTCACCGGCCAGATCGCACGCCAGGAACCGTTCGGCGAGATCATGGCGGCCGCGGTCCTCGTCACCATCCCGCTGGTGGTGCTGGTGTTGGTGTTCCAACAACGCATCGTCGCGGGCCTCACCGCGGGGGCCGTCAAGGGCTGACCTCGCTGGCCACGCTCACCGTAGCGGCGCGCGTCCATCGGGATGCGCGCCGCTGCCGTTCCGCAGGACGCTCCGCGCCGTCAGCCGCCGGTGCGCGCGACCGCCGCACGGATCTGGTCGACGGCCTCCGGGTTGGCCATCACCGCCTGGTTCGTCACTTCGAGGCCGTTGACGATGCGCGCGACCGCCATCTCCATCGCCTTCCCGCTGCGGGTGCGCGGCAACTGCGGTACCTGGATCACGCGCTTCGGGACGTGCCGCGGCGACGCGTCATGCCGGATGACGCGCCGGATCTCCGCCTCCAAGGCGGCATCCAACGCGGCGCCCGGGCGGAGGACCACCAGCAACCAGATCTCCTCGTCGCCGTCCACCTTCTTCCCCACGGCAGCGGCTTCGGCCACCTCGCGCACGTGCTCCAACGGTCGGTAGACCTCGGCGGTGCCGATGCGCACGCCGCTGGGGTTGAGCGTCGCGTCGGACCGACCGTAGACCACGATGCCCCCCTCCGGCGTTCGCTCCACCAGGTCGCCGTGGCGCCATACGCCGGGGTAGACGTCGAAGTAGGCCGCGCGGTAGCGCGCGCCGTCCGGGTCGTTCAGGAACGCCAGCGGCATCGACGGCAGCGGCTGCCTGCACACGAGCTCGCCGGGCGCCCCGACGACCTCGTTCCCGTCCTCGTCGAAGACCGCCAGGTCGACGCCCAGACCGGGGCGCTGGATCTGGCCGGCGATCACGGGCAGCGTCGGCACGCCCAGCATGAAGCAACTCACGATGTCGGTGCCGCCGGAGATGCTGGCGAGGTGCACGTCGCGCGCGATGGCGTCGTACACGTACCGGAACGCTGCGGGCGAGAGCGGCGAGCCGGTCGAAGCCACGGTGCGCAACCGCCGCAGGTCGGCCTCGTCCGCGGGGCGCGCGTCGTGCGCTTGCAGCTCGTGAAGGAAGCGGGCACTGGTGCCGAAGAACGTCACGCCCTCGCGTGCTGCCATGCGGAACGTCGCGCCTAGGTCGGGCACGGCGGGCGCGCCGTCGTACAGCACGACGGTGGCCGCCTGGGCCAGGGCGGACACCAGCCAGTTCCACATCATCCAGCCGCACGTGGTGTAGTAGAAGACCACGTCGCCAGGACGGATGTCGGCGTGCAGCGCGTGCTCCTTCATGTGCGTCAGCAGCGCGCCGCCGGCGCGGTGCACCATCGCCTTGGGCAAGCCCGTGGTGCCGGAGGAGAACAGCACGTAGAGCGGGTGGTCGAACGCCAGGTCGACGAACGTCGGTGCGTCCGGCGCCGTCCCAGCTTCCGCCAGCCAATCGTGCCAGCCGCTGCCGACCGCGTCGTCGTGCGCATCGCCGGCCTCGCCGGGGTACGGCAGCAGCACCACCTGCTCCACGCTCGGGAGGTCCTCGGCCAAGTCGGCGACCACGGCGCGGGTGGTGTGGGTGCGCCCGCCGTAGCGGTAGGAGGCACTGGCGAACAGCAGCTTGGGCCGGACCTGGGCGAAGCGGGCGGCGGCGGCCTCGTGGCCGAAGTCGGGCGAGCACGATGCGAACAGCACCCCACCGGCGGCGCAGGCCAGCAGCACCGCGACCGTCTCCGGCACGTTGGCGGCGAAGGCCGCCACCGCGTCCCCTTCCCCGACCCCGGCACGTGCCAACGCCGCCTGCACCCGCGCGACCTCCCGCCGCAGGTCGTCGAAGCTCCACGCCACCCGCGCGCCCGCTTCGGTGCCCGCCACGATGGCGGTACGGCCACCGTCGCCCAAGGCAGGCGGGTAGAGCAGCGCACGGGCGTAGTTGAGGGTGGCGCCTTCGAACCAACGGGTGTCCGGCATCGCTTCGTCCGAGCGGATGCGGCGCGGCGGGGTCGCGAACGGCAGCGGCAAGAACGTGGCCAGGGTCGCCCAGAAGGCGACCGGGTCGTGCACGCTCCACGCGTGGAGGGCGTCGTAGTCGGGGAGCTCGCGGCCCGTCACGCCTTCGGCGTGACGGCGGAACGCCTCGATGCGCGCGGCCGCGATCCGCTCGGGCGACGGCCGCCACAGCGGCGCCGAGGACGAGCGTACGTTGGGGTCGCTGGCCATGCTGCCTCCCGGGACGGCCCAGTGTACCCTGGGGCGTGTTCCGCGCCTTCCGTCCTTCCGGTGCCGCGTCCTCCGCACGGGCGCGTGCGCGGACCGGAGGCGTCGACGGGCCTGGCCCCGAATCTCGAGCGGGCGGCCGCGTCTCGCGCGCGGACGTCGGTCAGTTGCGGCGGCTGCTCGCCTTCACCCGAGCGTACCGTGCCCGACTGCTCGTCGGCATCGTCGCCGTGGGCATCGCCGGCGCCCTCGGCCTGGTGTTCCCGCTGCTGATCCGCACGTTGCTCAACACCGCCTTCGGCGCTGACGTCGAGGTCGGCGTCGCGCGGGCGGCCTTGAACCGGACGGCGTTGGCGCTGTTCGGCTTGATGGGCCTGCAGGCGCTCTTCAACTACCTGCGCACGTACCAGCTCGGCCGCGTCGGCGAGGCGGTCGTCGCCGACCTGCGCAAGGCGGTGTTCGCCACCCTCATGACGCTGTCGGTGCGCTTCTTCGAAGAGCGTAAGACCGGCGAGATCACCTCGCGCCTCACGTCCGACATCGCCACCGTCCAGGCCGCCGTGTCGCAGGCGCTGGCGCAGTTCGTGAACCAGCTCATCACCCTGGTCGGTGGCTTGGTGGTGCTGTTCGTGCTCGACGCCAGGCTGACGCTGGTGATGCTGTCGATCATCCCGGCCGTGGTGCTGGCCGCCGCCTTCTTCGGCCGCGGCCTGCGCCGCGTCAGCACCGACTTCCAGGACCGTGTAGCCGAGGCCAACGCCGACGCCGAGGAAGCCATCGCCGGGGTGCGCGTGGTGAAGTCGTTCACCGCCGAGTCGCTCGAGACGAGGCGGTACGCCAGCGCCGTCGACGCCGCGTTCGCGCTGGCGTTGCGCCGCGTCCAGCTGCGCGCGCTCTTCGTGCCCGCGGTGATCCTCGCCATGTTCGCCGGCCTCGGCGTGGTGCTGTGGTACGGCGGTGGGCGCGCGCTCTCCGGCGACCTCCAAGGCGGCGACCTGGTGGCGTTCCTCTTGATCACCATGTTCGTCGCCGGCTCCATCGGCACCTTCACCGGGCTCTGGGCGCAACTTCAGGAAGCGATCGGCGCCTCCAGGCGCATCTTCGAGCTGCTGGACGAGCGGACCGACCTACCCGAGCCCGAGGTGCCGCGCCCGCTGCCCGAGGTCCGCGGTCGGGTGGCGTTCGAAGGCGTCTCGTTCCGCTACCCGGGCCGGGACACCGACCTGGTCCTCGAGCAGGTCGACCTGGTGGCGCAGCCGGGCGAGACGATCGCCCTGGTCGGGCCCAGCGGTGCGGGCAAGAGTACCCTGGTCGGCCTCGTGCCGCGCTTCTACGACCCCAGCGCCGGACGCGTGACGCTCGACGACGTCGACGTGCGCGAGTTCGCCACCCGCGACCTGCGCGCCCACATCGGCATCGTGCCGCAGGACACGCTGCTGTTCTCCGGCACCATCGCCGACAACTTGCGCTACGGCCGGCCCTCGGCCAGCGACGACGACCTGGTGGCGGCCGCCCGCGCCGCCAACGCGGACGGCTTCATCCGCGCCTTCCCCGACGGTTATGCCACCACCGTCGGCGAGCGGGGCGTGAAGCTCTCGGGCGGCCAGCGGCAACGGATCGCCATCGCGCGCGCGCTGCTGAAGGACCCGCGCATCCTCATCCTCGACGAGGCCACCAGCTCGCTCGACAGCGAGTCCGAGGCGCTGGTGCAGACCGCGCTCGAGCGGCTGATGGAGGGACGTACCACGTTCGTCATCGCCCATCGCCTCAGCACCGTCCGCGGCGCCGACCGCATCCTCGTGCTGGACGCCGGCCGCATCGTCCAACGCGGCACGCACGCCGAGCTCGTCGCGAGCGAAGGCGTCTACCGCGACCTCTACCACCGGCAGTTCCGCGACACCGAGGCGCCCGCCCGTCGCCCCGGCGACGCCGCCGCCAGCGACGACGCGCCGGCCGCTCTGAGCACGACGACCTGACGCCCCCACCGCGGGGCAGTAGACTGGGAGGTCATGTCGCTCAAGGTCGACTCCCCGTTCGTCCCGAAGGGCGACCAGCCGCAGGCCATCGACGGCATCGTCGAGGGGCTCGGCGACGGCCTGCGCTTCCAGACCCTGCTCGGGGCCACCGGCACGGGCAAGACCTTCACCATGGCGAAGATCATCGAGCGCCTGCAGCGGCCGGCGCTGGTGCTGGCGCCGAACAAGATCCTGACCGCTCAGTTGGCGGCCGAGTTCCGCGACTTCTTCCCCGACGCCGCCGTCGAGTTCTTCATCTCCTACTACGACTACTACCAGCCCGAAGCGTACGTGCCTGCGCGCGACCTCTTCATCGAGAAGGACGCCAACATCAACATGGAGCTCGAGCGGCTGCGGCACTCCACCACCCGCAGCCTGCTCACGCGCAAGGACGTGATCGTGGTCGCGTCGGTGTCGGCGATCTACGGCCTCGGCTCGCCCGAGGAGTACGAGCGGCTCCACCTGATCCTCGACGTCGGCCGCACCGTCGGCCGTGACGCCATCCTCGAGACCCTGGTGCGGCAGCAGTACGAGCGCAACGACATCGAGCTCGCCGCCGGCCGCTTCCGTGCGCGCGGCGACGTGGTCGAGGTGTGGGCGGCGTACGAGGAGCAGCCCTTGCGCATCGAGCTGTGGGGCGACGAGATCGACCGCCTCACCATGATCGACCCGGTCACCGGCGACGAGACCGCCGAGCTCACCAGCGTCACCGTCTTCCCCGCGAAGCACTACGTGACGCCGTTCGAGAAGCTCCAACCGGCGGTGGCCCAGATCGAGCACGACCTGCAGGAACGCCTGACGTTCTTCGAGAAGACCGGCAAGCTGCTCGAGAAGCAGCGCCTGCGCGAGCGGACCATGTACGACCTCGAGATGCTGCGCACCCTCGGGTACTGCAGCGGCATCGAGAACTACTCGCGCTACCTCGAGGGGCGCGCCCCCGGCACCCCTCCCAACACCCTGCTCGACTACTTTCCCGACGACTTCGTCACCTTCCTCGACGAGTCGCACGTGATGCTGCCGCAGATCCGCGGCATGTTCAACGGCGACCGCGCCCGCAAGCAGACGCTGGTGGACTACGGCTTCCGGCTGCCGGCCGCGCTCGACAACCGCCCGCTGACCGAGGAGGAGTTCCTGGCCCACGTCGGCCAGGTGGTGTTCGTCTCGGCCACGCCTACCGAACGTGAGATCGGCATGTCGGACCAGGTGGTCGAGCAGGTGATCCGCCCCACCGGTCTGGTCGACCCGCAGGTGTGCGTGAAGCCGAGTCGCGGCCAGATCGACGACCTGTTGTTCGCGGTGCGCGAACGGGCCGGGCGCGAGGAGCGGGTGCTCGTCACGACCCTCACCAAGCGCATGGCGGAGGACCTCACCGAGTACCTCGCCGCGCAAGGCGCGCGCGTGCGCTACATGCACTCCGACATCGACGCGGTCGAGCGCCAGGTCATCATCCGCGACCTGCGCCTCGGCCACTTCGACGTGCTGGTCGGGATCAACCTGCTGCGCGAGGGGCTCGACCTGCCCGAGGTGAGCCTGGTGGCGATCCTCGACGCCGACAAGACCGGCTTCCTGCGCAGCGAACGCTCGCTCATCCAGACCATCGGCCGCGCGGCGCGCAACGTCAACGGCGAGGTCTACCTCTACGCCGACGAGGTGTCGGACGCGATGCGGGCCGCCATCGACGAGACCACCCGGCGCCGCGACAAGCAACTGGCCTACAACGCCGCCAACGGCATCACCCCGGAGTCGGTGCGCAAGCGCGTCCACGCCGTCATCCGTGGCGAGGGCGACGACGAGGCGCCCCCTGCGGAGCGGACCCTCGACCCGTGGGAGCGCGAGCTCGCGTTCGACGACTTGCGTCAGGAGCTCGCGCTGCTGGAGACGGAGATGTGGGCGGCGTCGGAGGCGCTCGACTTCGAGCGGGCCGCCGCGCTGCGCGACCGCGTGCGGGAGATCGAGGCACGGCTGCAGGGCCGCGACGTTCACCTCACGCAGATCCCCGGCCGGCCGGCCCGGAGCCTCTCGGGCCGCGAACCGAAAGCACGTGCCTAGGCCGCCGCGAACGCCTGGCATCGCGCCGTGGGTCCGCGCCGCGTCGACGCTGCTGGTGTCGGTCGTGCTGGCCGGCCCAGCGTTGGCCCAGCCGTACGCGGCCGCCGGTGGGTTCGGGCGGCCGGTCGCCATCGCCGCGAACGACGCGGTGCCCGCCGCCGGCATCGCCATCGACGGGGCGGGTACGGTGCACGTCGCCTACGCCGACGCCGCCGGCGTCTGGACGCTGGCGCCGGGCGACGATGCCCAGCCCGTCCTGGTCGCTCGCAGCGACGCCGCGCGCCACGTATGGGCCGGCACCGTCGGCGGCCGCGTGGCGGTGGCCTGGATCGAGCGCGACCGGACCACCGGCGAGAGCCGGCACTTCCTGGCGTGGGACGGGAGCACCATCGAGCTCTTCCGCGACCGTGTGGCGGTGCCGCTGCGTGTCGTCGCGATCGACGACCGCCCCTGGGTGCTGCTTGCACGGCGCGCAGCCGGGGTCAGCGAGATCGTCCTGCGCGAAGCGATGCCGGCCTCCGGCACCCCTAGCGAACGCCTGCTTCATCGCACCGAGCTCTCGGTGCGCGGTCCGGACGTGGCCATCGCCGCCGACGGCACTACGCTGCTGAGCTGGCTCGAGGGCAAGACCGATCGCACCGAGTTCGGCCTCGTCGCCGAGTGGGACGCCTACGTCGCGCGCCTGCCAGGCCGGGTCCCGGTCGCGGTCGCCGACGTGCTGGCGTTGGGCGCCGCCGACGTCATCGACGAGCGGCAACGTACCGCGGTGGCGCTGCTGGAGGATCGAGGGCTGGTCGCTTGGCCGGGCGAGGACGGGCGCGTCCGCGTCAGTCAGGTGGCGTTCGGCCGCGCCGGCGAAGCGGGCCAGGCCGCCGAGAAGGCACGCGTCTCCTCGACGGTGGCGCTCGAGGCAGGACGGCCGCTGGCGGTGACGGCGCACGAGGTGATCTGGGTGTCGGGCGACGCCATCCGCCGCGCGACGTGGGACCCGGAGCAGGGCGCCGTCGAGGCGGAGATCGTCAGCCTAGCGTGGTCGCCCGTCACCATCGAGGGAGCCGAGATGGCGCTGGGGCCGCGCGTTCCGGCCGACGCCGCCGGCGAAGCGCTGCAGGCGTTGGCGTGGTACGGGCGACGGCAGGGAGGCGGCGTGGCGGTCTTCGCATCCGACGACCGCGTGGCGATGCCGCGGACGTGGCGCGACCGCCTCGCGGCGGCCATGGGATGGCGCCCTTGGGCCGTGTGGGAAGAGGCGGTGGGGCAGGCGCTCACCGCGGTGCTGGTGGGGATCGTGGTGACCATCGCCAGCGCGCCGCTGCTGTGGGTGGTGGCGTTGATCGCGTCGGGCTGGGCGCGCATGGCGGCGGCGCGGACGGCGGCGGAGCCGGGTGGCGACGCCGCCGTGCTGGTCCGCAGCGGGCGGCGCGTCACGGCCGCGGCGGCGCGCATGGGCGCCGGGCTGGGGCTGACGCCGATGGTGCTCGCCGCTGCCTTGCTGGCGTGGCGCGGCGCGGCGTTCGACCGGCAGCCGCTGTCCACCCTGGCGTTCGTGGCCGCGGTGGCGGCCGTCAGTTGGGTCCTGGGCGCCACCGTGGCGCGCCGTGGAGACCGCGAGCCGCAACTCACCACGTTGCTCGCGGCGCTGCTGACGGCAGCGGTGAGCGTCACCGTCGTCGCGTTCGCGAGCTACCGCAGCTGGGCGCCGGTGCTTGGCCTGACGTGACGCCTCGCTTCGCTCCCGGACGCGTCCAGGACGTACCGGGACGCGCGGTTGCTGTGGTAGGCTTACGGCATTGTGACCTTCGAAGTGGGTGACCACGTGGTGTACCCATCCCAGGGTGCCGGCGTCGTGCAGGAGCGGACGACCCGCAAGGTGCTGGGCGAGACGCACGAGTACCTCAAGGTCGTCTTCATCCGCGGCGACATGGAGGTGCTGGTGCCGCTGCGCAAGGGCGAAGAGGTCGGGTTGCGCCACACCGTCGGTGCGGACGAGATCGCGCGGCTGTTCGACGCCGTGCGGTCGGCCGACCTGTCTCTGCCGAACCAGTGGCCGCCCCGCTTCCGCGCGGAGCAGGACATCCTCTCCTCCGGCAGCGCCTACGACCTGGCGCGCCTCATCGGGGTGCTCGCCAAGCGCGACGTCGAGAAGGGCCTTGCCGCCACCGAGCGCGAGGTGCTGGACACCGCCAAGGGGATGCTGGCCAGCGAACTGGCGGTCGTGCAGGAGATCGGCCTGGCGGACGCCGAGCAGCAGCTCGACGACGTCGTCGGGTTCCACGCCACGTGAGCGCAGCCCACGGGGTCGCCCCGTGCTCCGTCGCTGCGGCGCGTCCCGCCCGGCGTCCACGCTGACGATCGAGCGCCAACCTTGCACGACGATGCCCACCAGCGCGATCGCGACCAGGCCACGCCGCGGCTGACGGCACGGGGGCAGGTGGCGGCGCTGCTGCGCAAGTACGGTCTGAGCGCGGACAAGGGCTTCGGGCAGAACTTCCTCGTCGACGACGCCGCCCTACGCGCGATCGTCGGCGCAGCGGGCCTCCGACCCGGGGACACGGTCTTCGAGGTGGGCCCCGGACTCGGCGTGCTCACCCGCGCCCTCGCCGCCGCCGGTGCCGAGATCCTCAGCGTCGAGTTGGACACGCGGCTGATGCCGCTGCTGGCCGAGACGCTCGAGGACCTGACCGAGCGCCGAGGCGCCGGGAGCGTGCGCCTGGTGCACGGCGACGCCACCACCTTCGAGCTCTCCACCTTGCCCGCCGGCGGGGCGTTGGTCGCCAACCTGCCGTACAACGTGGCGACCGCGGTACTGACGCGCGCGCTGGCGTCGCGCCGTTTCCGTCGTCTGGTGTTCCTGGTGCAACGCGAGGTGGCGGAGCGCCTGGTGGCGGCGCCGTCGGCGCCGGCGTACGGTGCGCTGTCGTTGCTGGTGGCGCACTACGGGAAGGCGCGCATCGTCCGCGACGTGCCACCCGGCGCGTTCTGGCCGCCACCGAAGGTCACCTCGAGCGTGGTGCGCATCGACGTCGACGAGGCCGCCGCTCCCGACCCGGCGCTGTTCGGCTTGATCCACGAGGCGTTCGCCCATCGCCGCAAGACCCTGCTGCGCAACCTGGTCTACGCCGGCTACGACAAGGACGCCGCCGCGGCCACGCTGGCCGAGCTCGGGCTCGACCCGCGCGTGCGTGCCGAAGCGCTCGACCTTGCCGCCTTCCGTCGTCTTCGAGGCGCCCTTGCCTCCCACGGCGCCTCCGCACGCGAAGCGACGAGTATACTTCGCTAAGCGACGACATCGCACCGGCGGTCCGCCGGCAGGAGCAGATTGCGCATGGCCCACTTCTTCGTGGTCGGCGACGCCACCGTCGACCAGATGTACTTCGTGAGCGAGTTCCCCGAACCCGGTGGAGAGGTCACGGCGCTACGCGCGGTGATGGAGCCCGGCGGCTCCGGCGGCACCATCGCGACGGTGTTGGCGCGCCTGGGGAACCCCACACGGATCGCCACGCGCGTCGGGAGAGGGCCGTTCTCGGAACTCGCCCTGCGGAACGCGCGGTCGGCCGGGGTGGACGTGTCGTTGGTGCAGGTCGATCCCGAGCTGCAGACCAGCAGCGTCACGCTCCTCGTGACCCCGGACGCGCAGCGCACCATGATCAGCGCGGCGGGCGCCAGCCGTCAGCTGGACGCCGCCGAGTTGGCCGAAGCCGACGTGGCGGCGTGCGACGCGCTGGTGATGAGCGCGTACAGCCTCGTCGGCGGACGCCAGAAGGAGTACGCGCTCCAAGCGCTCGCCCTCGCGACCCGGCACCGCCTGACGACCTTCGTGGACCTCGGTACCGGCGCCGTCAACGCGCTGCAGGAGCGCCTCGTCCCGATGCTGCGTGGCGTCGACTTCCTGCTCATGAACGAGCGCGAGCTCTACGCCGTCACCGGCCAGCAGAGCATCTCGGAGGCGGTCCACGAGTTGCGCCGGCACGGCATCGAGCAGATGGTGGTCAAGGTCGGCGAGATGGGCTCGATCGTGATCACGCCGGAGCTCAACGAACTGGTCGAGGCGTTCGACGTCGACGGCGTGGTGGACAGCACCGGTGCCGGCGACTACTACACCGCGGCGTTCGCGCACGCCGTGATGGCCAATCACGACCTGCTCACGGCGGCGCGCCTCGGCAACGTGGCAGGCGCGCTCAACACCACCAGTGTCGGCGCCCAGAACGTCGTCATCGACGCCGAGATGCTCGAGCGCTACGGCAGGGCCGTGGCTGCCTCCCTGGTCTGAGATGACCGGCCTCACCAGCCAGCCGCCGCACCCGACGGCCGCTCGGACGCCCTCCCGCGCCCACGCCACGGCCGCACGGCGCGTCCTGGTGGTCGCCGTGGCGGCCTGGGCGGTGCTCGGTGGGCTCGTGGGTGCACGTGCCCAGGGAGCGCCGCCGAGCACCGATCCGGCATCGACGGTGCCGCGCACCGACCGTGCCCAGGGCGGAAGCTACGAAGCACGCTTCGACACGGCCTGGCGTCTCGTCGCCGACCGCTACTGGGACCTGCCGCGGACGGGCATCGATTGGGACGCGGTGGGCGAGCGCTACCGCCCGGAAGCGGTGGCGGCTGCCGACGACGCCGCCTTCTACTCCGTGCTGCAGAGGATGTACGACGAACTCGGCGACGACCACTCGGTCTTCGTGCCTCCCGCCCGGGTCGAGGAGATCCGGCGCACGTACGGCGACCTGCCCTGCGTGGCGGTGTTCGGGGCGGCACCGTCGGCGCCGGTACCCACCGGAGCGCTCGGAGCGGCGTCGCTCCCCTTCTGGGGTCGCGCGCAGGTCGAGGAGCTGGGTGCCCTGGCCAACGTGCACTACGGACGTACCGCCGACGGCGTCGGCTACCTGCGCCTGCCGGACCTGGCCAGCGATGGCGCCGCCGAGGCCGTCCGCACGGCCGTCACCCGACTCGAAGGCGACGGCGCGAACGCGTTGGTGCTCGACCTGAGGGGGAACCCGGGTGGGCGCTTGGTCACCATGATGCAGGTCGCCGGGGTCTTCACACGCGGCTGGCTGTGGCGCGCCATCACCGGCTGGACGCTGCCGATGCCGTACCCGGCCGTCGGAACCGTAGCGACGTCGCTGCCCCTGGTGGTGCTGGTCGACGGCGGCGTCAACAGCGCGGCGGAAGGGCTCGCCGGGGCGCTGCAGGCGGTGGGGCGCGCCACCGTGGTGGGCGAGACGAGCGCAGGGAACGTCGAGGCGGTCCTGCCGTTCTGCCTGCGCGACGGCTCGCAAGCGTGGATCGCCACCGGGGTACTGGCGCCGCTGCGTGGTCCCACGTGGGAAGGCCGCGGCGTGGTGCCCGACGTCGAAGCACCCGCCGACCAGGCGCTCGAGGCGGCGCTCGCCTTCCTGCGCGAGGCCGCGCCATGAGCCGGAGCGAGGCGAGCATCGAGCACGTCACTCCGCACGTGTGGCGCGTGGCGTTGCCGGTGGACACCCTGCCACCGTTCGACCACACCAACGCCTACGTAGTGGCACAAGGGGGGGTGGCGCTGCTGGTCGATCCCGGCTCCGCCGAGCCGGCCGCCCTCGGCGTGGTGCAGCGCGCCATGCAGCAGGCCGGTGCGCGTCTGCTCAAGGGCATCGTCCTGACGCACACGCATCACGATCACGTCGATGGCGTGGGTCCGCTGCGCGCCGCCGCGGCCGCCGGGGCGGCGTTCGGCGGCGGCGGACCCCCGGCGGTGTACGCCCACACCCTCGAAGCGCCGCTGCTCCCTAGCGCCTGGAACGTGGTGCACCTGAGCGACGGTCGGCGCCTGACCGTCGGTGACGTCACCGTGCGGTGCCTCCACACGCCAGGGCACAGCCCGGGCCATCTGACGCTGCTGGTCGAGACCGACGACGGTCCGCCGGAGATGGCGCTGGCAGGGGACTTGGTGGCGGCCGAAGGGTCGGTATGGGTCGGGGTGCCGGACGGAGACATGCAGGAGTACCTGCGGAGCCTCGAGCGCATCGCCGCGGCGCACCCGGCGCGCATCGGCGCCGGTCACGGCGCCGTCCTCACCGACCCGACGAAGCGCTTGGCGGAGCTACGCGAGCATCGGCTGGCGCGCGAACGTCAGGTGCTGGACGCGCTCGCCGACGGGCCGCTCGGTCCTGCCGCCATCACCGAGCGGATCTACCCTACGGTGCCGGAGCCGGTGCGCGAGTTGGCCGAGAAGAGCGTGCTGGCGCACCTCGTCAAGCTCATGCGCGAGACGAAGGTGGTGCATCTCGGGGATGACCAGAACGGTCCGTATGCCCTGCGCCGCTAGCTGCGGCGCCTGAGCCGCTAGCGCCGTTCGTCGTCGTCGCGCTCGGCCCATGCCAACAGCGCACCGCGCAGCGCGGTGGGGTCGGCCGCCAGGCCTTCGACGCGGCGCTCGGCGGTGCGTAGCGCCTCGAGACGTTCGTGCGGCGGCGGCGCCTTGCCCACCGCACCGGCGACCACCTCGGGGAACTTCGCCGGGTGCGCAGTCGCCAACAGCAGCGCAGGGATCTGGTCGTGGCCGCCCGACCGTAGCTGCGCCAGCGCCTCGAGGCCGACCGCGGTATGCGGACAGACGAGGATACCGCTCTCGTCGAAGGTGCTCCGGATGCGGCGGACGGTGGCGTCGTCGTCCACGGCGACGCCTCGCACGAGCGCGGGAAGACGGTCGCCGAACAACGCCAGCAGGCGTTCGAAGTTCGACGGCGCGCCCACGTCCATGGCGTTCGACAACGTCGGCACGCTGGGATCGAAGCGGTAGGCGCCCGCCTCGCCGCGCACGTAGCGGGCGAAGTAGTCGTTCGCGTTGTGCGCGGCGACGAACCCGGCGACGTCGAGGCCGGCGGCGGCGGCCATCATCCCCGCCGTCAGGTTGCCCAGGTTGCCGCTCGGCACGACCACGCGCAGCGCCGTGCGCTCCCCGCGCAGGCGCGCGACCTCGCGCGCCCCCCACAGGTAGTAGAGCGCCTGCGGGAGCAGGCGTCCGACGTTGATCGAGTTGGCCGAGGACAGCCGCAACTCGGCCAGCGCCTCGTCGGAGAACGCGGCCTTGACCATGCGTTGGCAATCGTCGAAGGTGCCGCGCACGCGGTACGCCCGTACGCCTGCGCGACGCGCCACCAGTTGTCGCTCCTGGACCTCGCTCACGCCTCCTTCGGGGTACAGCAGTGCGACGCGGGCGTACCTCGAACCGGCGAAGGCGTCGGCCACGGCACTACCCGTGTCACCGGAGGTGGCGACCACGATCCAGGCTCGCTCGCCCCGTCGCTCGAGTTCGCGGTCCATCAGGCGCGCCAGCGAACGCGCTCCCACGTCCTTGAACGCGGCCGTCGGTCCGTGGAACAGCTCCAACAGGTAACGCTCGCCGGGCAACTCGGTGACCGGCCACGGGAAGTCGAGCGCCGAGGCCAGCGCCGTCGCCACCTCGGCCCGCTCGCGTGCGTCGTCCTCTGCGCTCATCCATGGCGGCAGCACGTGGGCGGCCAACGCCCCCGGCGTGGGCGCGTCCTCCCACCGCTCGGGTAGGGGGACGACGTGCCGGGGAAGGTACAGGCCGCCGTCGGGCGCGAGGCCGCGCAGCATCGCCTCGCCGAACGTCACCGCTTCTCCGAGCGGGTCGCGCGTGCTGACGTAGCGGACGGGCGCGCGCGCAGGCTCCGCCGCGTAGCCCGGACCCAAGTACGGCCCCGCAGAGCGCGGCGCGGCCGCGCCGCTCACGCCTGCGCCTCGCCGCGCCGCTCGCCGAGCCGCTCGCCGACCACCTCGTCGAGCCGTTCGTACGCGGCGGACGACCCCGTGGACCCCGCGCCGTCGGTCGCTCCGGTCGTGGTCGGGAGCTCGGCCGCCCGCCCCAACGGGCGGGGGCCGGGCCGACCCTCGAGCGCCGCTAGCACGTCCGCCACGACTCCGCTCGCGGTGGCGCCTCCGCCCGCCCCCGGGCCCCGGACCAGCACCTCGCCCAGCGGGTCGCCCACGAAGCGCATGGCGTTGACGGGTCCGACCGTGACCAGCGGGTGGTCGGCCGGCAACGACACGGGCCGCACGCGCGCCTCCCAGCCCGCCGCCCCGGCAGCGACGCTCGCCACCAAGCGGATGCGCCGTCCGTCGTCCCACGCCTGCGCCATCTGCCGGGCGCTGAGGCCGCGGATGCCGCGAGTCCGCGCGAGCACGTCGCCCCAGGCGACGTCGGGGTCGAACGCCAGGCGCGCGAGCAGGGTCAGCTTGTGGGCCGCGTCGATGCCGTCGACGTCCAGCGTCGGGTCGGCCTCGGCGAAGCCGGCGCGCTGCGCGTCGAGCAGCGCAGCCTCGTAGGCGACGCCGCGCTCCATGGCGGCCAGGATCACGTTGCAGGTCCCGTTCAGCACCGCATCAAGACGCTGGGGAGCGGAGCCGCGCAGCACCGTGCCAAGCGGCCCGACGACCGGCGTTCCCGCCATCACCGCCGCCTCGAAGTGCACCCTCCCCTGCCGCAGGTACGGCAGGTAGTCGCGCCAGCGCTCGGCAAGCGCCGCCTTGTTGGCGCTCACCAGCACCGCGCCGGCATCCAGCGCGCGCAAGCCGAGGTCGAGCGCGCGACCGACGCCGCCCATCACCTCGACGACAACGTCGGCGCCGCCCAACACCCGGTCTTCGTCGGTCGTGACCAGGCTGCGGGCGTCGGCGAACGGTCGCGGCCTGTCGACGTCACGAACCAGCACGCCGGTGAGGGCGACGTCGTCGCGCGCTTGCAGCAGGCGCGTCACAGCTGCACCCACCGTCCCCCCGCCCAAGACTGCCACCCGCTTCCCGCCCGCTCGCCACATGCGGGGCAGTGTAGCACGGGGTTGCCGCGTCCCAGACGCGCCCCTTGCGCTCGCGCGTGCTATCGTTCCGTTCCGCGGCCCGTAGGTCGCGTCGGAGACCCTCATGTTCGGAATCGGAATCGTCGGACTACCCAACGTCGGCAAGAGCACCCTCTTCAACGCCATCACGCGCGCGTCGGTGGAGGCCGCCAACTACCCGTTCGCCACCATCGACCGCAACGTCGGGGTGGTCGCCGTGCCCGACGCGCGCTTGGCTGCGCTGCAGCGGCTCTACGTCAAGGGCGAGCGCGTCCCGCCCATCGTGCCCACCCACGTCGAGTTCGTCGACATCGCCGGCCTGGTGCGCGGCGCCCACCGCGGCGAAGGGCTCGGCAACCAGTTCCTCGCGCACATCCGCGAAGTGGCGGCCGTCGCCCACGTGGTGCGCTGCTTCGACGACCCCAACGTGGTGCACGTCGCGGGAGCGGTCGACCCCGCCGCCGACATCGAGACCATCGACACCGAGCTGACGCTCGCCGACATCGCCACCGTCGAGCGGCGCCTGGAGCGGCTGCGCCGCAGCGCCAAAGGCAACCCGGAGGACGCCGCCTGGCTGGTTCGCCTCGAGGCGCTGGCCGCCGAGCTGGCCAACGGCGTCCCGGCTCGGCGCGCCGGCGTCGAGATGCCCGACGACCTGCAGTTGCTCACGGCCAAGCCGGTGATCTACGTCTGCAACGTGGCCGAGTCCGACGTGGTCAGCGGCAACGCCCACGTCGAGGCCGTGCGGCGCGTCGCCGACGAGGAAGGCGCCGACGTGGTGGTGGTGTCGGCGCGCATCGAGGAGGAGCTGGCCCAGCTCGAACCGGAGGAAGCCCAAGCGTTCCTGGCCGACATGGGCCTGAGCGAGCCGGGGCTCGAGCGGCTGATCCGCACCGGGTACCACACGCTGGGCCTGTTGACGTTCTTCACCGCCGGGGAGAAGGAGGTGCGGGCGTGGACGGTGCACGCCGGCGCCAAGGCGCCGGAGGCCGCCGGCGAGATCCACTCCGACTTCCAGCGCGGCTTCATCCGCGCCGAGGTGATCGGCTACGACGAGCTGATCGCCGCCGGTAGCCTCGCCACCGCGCGCGCCCGCGGCAAGCTGCGCGTCGAAGGCAAGGAGTACGTCGTACAGGACGGCGACGTGATGCATTTCCTGTTCAACGTCTAGGGTGGACGCCGGGCGTCACGTGGACGCCGCGCGAACGTGAACTAGTTCACGGACAACGTCGCCCGCACCGTGCGTGGGGTCACGGTGTGGCGGTATCCTCGAATCGTGATCGCGTTCCCCCGACGCTCAGGCCGTGCGTGGCGTCGTTCGCGCCCGCAGCGGAGTGGATCATGAGGCGTACCGTCCGTCGGCCCGACGTCTCTCGCGCCTACGGCGCGGGCGAGATCGTGCTCTTCCCCGGCAAGGCCGATCACCTCTACCGCGTGCGCGCCGGCCTCGTCCGGCTCCACACCGTCGACGACGACGGCGTGGGGGTGACGCTGCGCTACGTCAAGCCCGGAGGCTACTTCGGCGAGGAGCGGCTCATCGACCGGCCGCGGCGCTACTTCGCGGAGGCGGTCACGCACTCCGACATCGAGGAACTCGATGCCGAGGAGCTCGACCCCGACCAGCAACGCGACTTGGCACGCCGCCTGGCAGCCGTCATCGACGGCATGAACCGCGCCATGCACCGCCTGGCGGGCAAGCCGCTGCGGGCGCGCATCGCCGCCGAGCTGCTCGAGCTCAGCGACAGCGAGTTGGCCGTGCACCTCGCCGACGGCACGCCGGTGGTGCGCGTCACCCACGACGACCTGGCGGCCGCCGTGGGATCGGTGCGCGAGACCGTCACCAAGGTCGTGGGCGAGCTCGCCCGCACCGGGGCCATCCGCGCCGGCTACGGCAAGATCACCGTGCAGGACATGGCCAAGCTGCGCACCGAAGCGGGCGACGAGCGCCCCTGAGGCTCAGAACACCGGACCGATCCGGAACCCGAACACGCCCGCGCGGTGCCGTTCGCTGAACGCGTAGTCGAGCCGCACGGCGGGCAAGAGCACCCCTCCGAACCCGAGGTTGACTTGCACCCCGACGCCCGCGCTGGCGAACGGGGGTGCGTCGTACTCGGCCCACCCCGGAACGCCGGACGCCCAACCCAGGTCGACGAAGGCGATGCCGATCACGGTCTGCGTGGCAGCGGTGGAGAGCTGGAAGTCGTAGCGGTACTCGAGCGAGCTAGTGACGTACGTGCGCGAGAGGTTGAAGTCCTCGCGGGTGTAGCCGCGGATCTGCGGCCCCACGTCGTTGGTGCGGCCCACCACGAAGCGCTTCGAGGCGGGGTAGAAGCCGCCGAACTGGTGCCCGACGTCCAGGCGGACGGCGAAGACGTGGTTGGGGTCGGTCACCTCGTCCGGCAGCAGGTCGGCGAGCGCCGCGTAGGTGCGCACGCCGCCGGTGACTTGCTCGTAGACGTAGGTGGCGCGCTGCACGCCGTTCGGGTCGGCCGGGTCGAGGGTGTCGTTGCCGAACCCGACGCCGATGGTGCCGTAGGCAGCGATCCCGGTGCTCGGGAAGTTGGCGTCGTCGCGCTGGTCGTAGTCGACGCGGGCGTTGACGAACGCCGACAGGCCGCTGATGGGGAGGTACGGAGCTGCCTCGTCGTACGGCAGCGAGCAGGTGTTGCCGTTGGTGATCGTGCCGTTCTCGAAAACGCACGCCTGCGACGGCGGCTCGAGCTTGTACTCGGTGTAGGCGCCGTTGGCCGCGATCGCCAGGCGGGTGTTCGGCGCGATGGGGCGCGCCACGGTGAACCCGAGCCCGGTCGAGCGCGAGGTGTACTCGCCGACGCGGACGTAGTTCTCCGGCACGTCCTGGATGCCCGGACCGGGGTAGAGCACGGTGGTGCTCCCGCCCGCGCTCATCGGGCGGTTGTTCGCCACGACGCTGAACAGCGAGCCGCTGATCGAGGTGGGGACCTCCTGCAAGTCCAGGGCGTCGAGGTAGAGCCAGGGGATGTCGTAGCTCACGCGGCCGCCGATCATCACGCCGACGTCGGTGCTGAGCACCTCGGCCTGGGCACCGATGGCGTGCGCCAGGCCGAGGAAGTTCTTCTCCTGGTAGCCGACGCTGGCCGAGAAGCCGGTGTCGGTGGCGTACTGCGCCGCTGGTCGCAACTCCCCCGTCTGGCGCTTGCGCAGCACCACCACGACGCGCACCTCGTCTTGCGCTTCGGTGGCTTCCAAGCCGTAGCTGACCACGTCGACGACGCCCAGCTGCGCCACCTCACGGAGCCCACCGACGATGCGCTCGTCGTTCAGCACCTCGCCCGGCCGCGGGAGGTAGCGCGTGACGACGCTGTCGCGGGTGCTCCCGGGTTCGCCGTCGTAGCGCAGCTCGTACCCTTGCACCTTGAGCTCGGTGATCCGCTGCACGTAGACGCCGTCGTCGTAGCTGAAGTCCGGCCGGGTGACGATGCGGTAGCCGCGGTCCTGGTATGCGCGCACGATGGCGCCGAAGTCCTCCTGGGCCACCGCGGAGGTGAAGGTGTCGCCGACCTGCAGGCGCAACGACTCGATCAGCGTGGCGTCGTCCAGCACGGAGTTGCCCTCGATGCGGACGTCGTCGACCGGGCCCGCCGTCTCGGGTGCTCCGACGGTGAACGTCACGCGTACCCCGCCGCTGGCCGAGACCCCCGCCTGCAACTGGATGTCGCTGCTCCGACCGCGAGCCAAGCGCTTCACGTCGGCCAGGAGGGTGTCGTAGTTGAAGAGGTCGCCCGGTTGCAGTTCGAGCTCGGACGGGTCGACGCCGAGCGCGGTCGTGTCGATCGAGGCGATGGTGAGCTCGCGGATGCGCACCGTGAGCGTGCCGTCGACCAACTGGGTGGCCGCGGCGTCTACCCCGCTGCCGCGGTAGCCCAACAGGGCGTAGCGGGTGGCGACCGCCTGCAGCGTCTGCCCGTAGAGTTGCGGCTCGAACGCCTCCGCCCGCTCGACGCCGGCGAAGATCGCCGAGAGGTCGTCGTCGCTCAGCACGGTGTTGCCTTCGAAGGCGACGTCGTCGATCTTCGCGCTCTCGTCGACGGTGTAGATCAGCCTCACCGGGACGGCGTCGACGCTCTCGGCCAGATCGGGCGCCGGCATCACGTCGAGGTCGACGCCGACGTCGAACGGGAAGCCGGCGCTGCGGTACGCCTGGCGCACGGTGGCCTTCGCCTCCTCCGCGCGCGTGGTGTTGTACACGCGTCCCGCCTCGAGCAGGTTGGTGGAGCGCAACGCGTCCAGCAGGTCGGACGCCGCCAGCGCCGCGACCCCATCGAACTCGATCTCCCCGATGCGCGGGTTCTCCGTCACCCGCACGACCAGCGTGGCTCCGCCCGTTCCCAGTTCGACCTCGACCGTGACGGACTCGAACGTCCCCAAGCTGTAGACGCGGTTGCGTTCCGCCTCGAGGTCGATGGTGTCGACCGCGGTCCCGACGCGCGCGGTGATGATGGTCTTGACGATGTCGGCGTAGGTGCTGGTGCCCTCGACGCGCACCTCGACCAGCCGTCCCGCCGCCGCGGCGTCCTGCGAGGCGGCGAAGGGTACGAGGAGCAGCGCCAGCAGGGCGCACAGGATGCGGGTTCGCGGCATGCGAGTAGTCTACCCAAGCGACCGTGAGAGGACTTAGAAGGCGTGCCGTCGAGGACGACGCTCCTCGGCAGCCGCCGAACGCGGCCGCGATCCTGCGCGCTGCGGCGCGGCGGCAACGTCGGTATGATGCCGCTCATGGACGTCGACGCCCCCCACGCCTCCGACCGGCAGAACGAGCCGGCCCTCGCGCGCGCCGTGGCGGCGGTGCGGTCGGTCACCGCTGCCGCGCCCGAGATCGCGCTCGTGCTCGGGTCGGGTCTCGGCCCCTTGGCCGAGGAGATCGACGCCGAGGGGGTGATCGCGTACGCCGACATCCCGGGGATGCCCGTCGGGCACGCCCCCGGCCACGCCAGCCGCCTGGTGCTCGGTACCCTCTCCGGCCGCAGCGTGGTGGCGATGCAGGGCCGCGCGCACCCGTACGAGGGCTACGACGCCGCCACGTGCGTCTTCCCCATCGACGTCATGCATGCCCTGGGTGCGCGCAGCCTGGTGGTGTCGAACGCGTGCGGCGGGCTCGACCCGAACTTCCGGGCCGGCGAGCTGATGCTCCAACTCGACTTCGTCAACGCGACCGGCATGAACCCGCTCGTCGGGCCGAACCGGCCGCCGTACCCGCGCTTCCCGGTGATGTTCGACTGCTACGACCCCGCCTACCGTGAGGCGGCGCGGCGCGTGGCGCTGAACGAGGGGATCGCCTTGCGTGAGGGCGTCTACCTCGCCATCACCGGGCCGAGCTACGCCACCCGCGCCGAACTGCGCGCGTTCCGCGCGCTCGGCGCCGACGCCATCGGCATGTCGACGGTGCTGGAAGTCATCCGCGCGCGCCATCTCGGCATGCGGGTGCTCGGGCTGTCGGTCATCACCGACATGGCCATCGCCGATCGCGACGAACACGCCACCGGCGAGGACGTGCTGGCGACGGCGGAGCGCTCCGGCGCGATGTTCCGGCACCTGGTGCGGGCCGTCCTGCCCGAGCTCTGACGCCGTGCTCCTCGACGTGCTCGGACGGATCGCCGCGGCCTGCCGACGGGCCGGGCGCGACCCGGCCGAGGTGACGCTGGTCGCCGTGACCAAGGGACACGACGTGACCGAGATCGAACGCGCCGTGCTGCGCTTCGGACACCGCGTCCTGGGCGAGAACCGCGCGCAGGAGCTGCGCGACAAGCGCCCGCTGCTGCCGGACGACGTCGAGTGGCACTTCATCGGCAACCTCCAGCGCAACAAGGTGAAGTACCTTACCGGTGTGACGCTGGTGCACAGCCTGGCATCGGCTCCGGTCGCCGACGCCCTCGACGCCCAGGCCGCCAAGGAGGGCCGCGTCCTGCGGGTGCTGATGGAGGTGAACGTGGCGGGCGAAGCGAACAAACACGGCGTGCCGACACACGAGGCAGCCGCCCTGGCGGATCACGTCCGTTCGTTGCCGCACCTGCGGCTCGAGGGCGTGATGGCGATGGCGCCCCTCGTCGACGACCCGGAGCTCGCGCGCGCCACGTTCCGGGCGGCGCGAGCGCTGCGCGACCAGCTCGGCCTGCGCGAGCTGTCGATGGGGATGAGCAACGACCTCGAGGTCGCGGTCGAGGAGGGCGCCACGCTGGTACGGGTGGGGTCGGCCTTGTTCGCGGCCCCAACGACGCGATCGGAGGAGGGAGCATGCGCCTGAGCCCACTCGACATCGAGCACATGGAGTTCCCTCGTAGCGCAGGGGGGTACCACCGCGGCCACGTGCGCGACTTCCTCCAGCGCGTGGCGGCCGACGTGGAGGAGTTGCTGCGGGACATGCAGGCGCTTCACGCCAAGCTCGAGGACAGCGAGCGACGCGTCGAGGAGTTGCAGACGGCCGAGGCCGAGTTGCAGCGCGCGGTCATCGCGGCCGAGCGGATCGGCAACGAGCTTCGGGAGAACGCCAAGCGCGAGGCGCAGTTGGTGCTGCAGGAAGCCGAGCGGGTACGCGACCGCCGCCTGGCCGACATCGAGGGCAGCATCCACCGCGCACACATCGACCTCGATCGACTCGAACGCGACCGCAACCTGTTCCGCGAGCAGTTCCGTGGCTTGTTGGAGGCCTACCAGCGCTCGCTCGATGCCACGGCCCCGATACCGGCGTCGATGGCCCGCTCCCGCGCGCCGGCCCCTCCCGACGATGCGGACGGCGCCGATGCCCGCGAGGACGCCTCGGGCGATCCCGAGGACGCTCACCCCGCGGCACGACGCGTCGCGGCCGGCAGTCAGGACCCGTCCGCGAACCTGCTGGACGACGCCACCCCGACCTGAGCCTCCGCCCGCCGTGGCGAGCGGGGTGGGGGTCCGTCAGCTTCGTTCGCTCGCCTGCGCGTCGCCCCGCTCCGACGGCGCGGCGTCCGTCGCACCGGAGTGCCGTGCGAGCGCCCGCTCGAGCGTCACCCACGGCAACGTGGCGCACTTGACGCGCGCGTGCAGGCGCGAGATGCCCTGCAGCGAGCGCAGGTCGCCGAGCGCAGGATCGACCTCGCCGCCCTGCAGCATGCGCCGGAACGCTTGCGCCAGCTCCAACGCTTGCTCCACACGCTGTCCCTTGATCGCCTCGGTCATCATGCTTGCCGCTGCCTGGCTGATGGCACACCCCTCGCCGACGAACCCGACCTCCTGCACCACCCCGTCCTGGACGTCGAGGTAGAGGGTGAGTTCGTCGCCGCACAGCGGGTTGACGCCTTCCTCGGCGTGGGAGTGCGGATCGACGGGACCGTGGTTCCTCGGTCGCTTGTAGTGCTCGAGGATGACGTCCTTGTACAGGTGCTCCAACATGCTCATGCGACCAAGGCTCCGGAACCGACCCCGGCGCACGCCGCGTGGCGCGCGACCGTCAAGGGGTTCATGCGTACGCCGCGAAGTGCTCGCGGGTGCGTGCGACGGCGGCGACGAGCCGATCGACCTCCTCGAAGGTGGTGTAGAGGTAGAAGCTGGCCCGGACCGTGGCATGCACGCCGAGGGCGCGCGCCAGCGGCTGGGCGCAGTGGTGGCCCGCCCGCACCGCGATGCCCTCGAGGTCGAGCGCGGTGGCTACGTCGTGCGGGTGGATGCCGCTCACGTTGAACGCCACGATGCCGCCGCGGTCGTCGCCGTCGGGGCCGTAGACGGTGACGCCTTCGATGGCACGCATGCGGGGTAGGGCGTAGCGCACCAGCTCGAGGTCGTGGGCGTGCACGGCGTCCATCCCGACCCGTTCCAGGTATGCGATGGCGGCTGCCATGCCCACCGCTTCGGCGATGGCTGGGGTGCCGGCCTCGAAACGCATCGGGATGTCGGCGTACGTGCTGTCGTCGACCTCGACCTTGCGGATCATCTCGCCGCCGCCGAGGAACGGAGGCATCGCCTCCAGCACCTCCGGACGCGCCCACAACGCACCGATGCCGGTCGGTCCGAGCATCTTGTGGCCGGACAGGGCGTAGAAGTCGCAGCCGAGCTCGGTGACGTCCACCGGCAGGTGCGGCGCGGCTTGCGCTCCGTCGACCAGCACCAGCGCCCCCACCGCGTGGGCCATGTCGGCCATGCGGCGCACCGGGTTGATCACGCCCAGCACGTTGCTCATGTGGAACGTCGTGACCAACCGGGTGCGCTCGGAGAGCGCCGCTTGGTACGCCGCCATGTCGACGCGACCGGCGGGCGTCAGGCCCACGGGGCGGATCACCACCCCGCGTTCGCGCTTCAGGAAGTGCCACGGCACGAGGTTGGCGTGGTGCTCGGCCACGGTCAGGACGATCTCGTCACCGTCGCGCAGGTTGGCACGCCCCCAACTGGCGGCCACCAGGTTGATCGCTTCGGTGGCGTTGCGGGTGAACACCACCGATCGCGCGTCGGGAGCTCCGACGAAGCGCGCCACCGCGGACCGCGCACCCTCGTAGGCGTCGGTCGCTTCGACCGACAGCGTGTGCGCACCGCGGTGCACGTTGGCGTGGTGGTTGCGGTAGTACTCGGAGAGCGCGTCGATCACCTGCTGCGGCTTCTGCGACGATGCGGCGCTGTCGAGGTACGCCAACGGCTGGCCGTGCACCACCCGCGCGAGGATCGGGAAATCGCGCCGGAGTGCGTAGGGGTCGAGCGCCGCCATGACGGCGCCAGTCTAGCACCGCCCTCCGCGGACCGGACCGCGCCGCGAACGTTCGCGTCCGGCGCGGGCCGGACCGCGCCGTGCGCAGCCCGGACCGGCTTCGTCTCGGACCGGCACGCCGGACCGACACGGCGGGCCGGCACGCCGGACCGGCACGGCGGGCCGGCGCCCCCGGCGGTACACTTCCTGGGTGCTGCTGCGCTCCTTGGCCCAGCTCAACGCGCGCAACCTGCGCACGCCGCGGCTCGACTTCGAGGACGGCGTCGTCGCCCTGGTCGGCCGCAACGCCGCCGGCAAGAGCAACGTGCTGGAGGCGGCGTACCTCGGCTGCACCGGCGAGCTGCCCGCCGGTCGGGTCAGCGACGTGGTGCGCCACGGAGAAGAGGAAGGGTACGTCGCGGCCGAGGTGGAGCACGACGAAGGCGTCAGCCGCATCGAGGTCGGCCTGGCGCCCGGGCGCAAGCAGGTGCGGCTCGATGGGCAGCAGGCGCGAGCGCTCGACGTGGCTCGCGTGGTGACGGCGGTGTTGGTCACGCCCGAGGACGCCGATCTGGTCCACGGCCCCCCCAGCGGGCGTCGCGCGTACCTCGACGGGGTACTGGCGAAGCTCTCGCCGCGCTACGCGATGCTGCTGCGCGAGTACCAGCGCGTGGTCGAACAGCGCAACGCCCTGCTTCGCGCCTCGCTCGGCCGGTCCGGAACCGACCCGACGCTGCCCGCCTGGACCGATCGGTTCGTGGGCCTCGGGAACGAGATCGACGCCTTGCGCGAGCGCGCCGTGGCGCGCCTGGCGCCGCTGGCAGCGGAGGTGTACCGCGAGGTCGCGGGGTGCGGCGCGCTGGGCGTGACGCTGGCCCGCAACCGCGACGCCACGGACCTCGCCGACGCGCTGGCGGACGCCGCCGCCGAGGAGCGCGCGCGCGGGATCACGCCGGTCGGCCCCCACCGCGACGACCTCGCCGTGGCGCTCGACGGGCACGACCTACAGACGTACGGCTCGCGCGGCGAGGCCCGCACGGCGGCGCTGGCGCTACGCGTCGCCGAGTACCGCTTGCTCGCGGAGAAGCACGGCGAGGCGCCGGTGCTGCTGATCGACGACTTCACCGCCGAACTCGACGCGGAGCGCCGCGCCTACCTGTTGGCGTGGACGGCCACTACCCCTCAGGTACTGGTCACCGGCACGGAGGCGCCGCCACGCTTCGACGCGCTGTTCATGGTCGAGGACGGCGAGGTGCGCCGTGCCTGAGCGCCACGTCACCGAGATCCTCGAGGAGGTGTTCCGCCGCGCCGGCATGAAGCGCGGCCTGAAGCGTGCCGAGGCGGTCCTGCTGTGGCCGCGCGTCGTCGGCGCCGAGGTGGCGCGCTTCGCTGCCGCCCGCGCGCTGCGTGACGGCGTGCTCTACGTCGACGTGTCCGACGCCGAGACGGCCATGCACCTCGGGCTGCAGCGGCGGCGCTTCCTGGCCGTCTACCACGACACCTATCGCGCCCTCGAGGTGAAGGACATCCGCTTCCAGGTGGGAGCGCCGCCGGGTGGCGGGGCGCCGCCGGGTGGTAGTGCGCCTCCGGGTGGCGGGGCGGGTACGACGCGGCCGACGCGTGGGGAGCGGGCTCGAGGCGCCGGGGCCCCCGACGCGTCCGCCGACGGCGCCGCCGCCCCTCGCACCGCCGCCGACCCCGTCGCGTTGGCCGAGCTCGTCCGCGAGCTGGACGCCATGCACCTACCGGAGGACGTCGCAGCGACGGCACTGCGCGCCGGCAGGAGCCTCCTGGCGCTCCGCGCGCGGCAGCGCGCCGAGGGATGGCTTCCGTGCCCCACCTGCGGCGCGTTGCACGACGGGGCGGTGCGGCCGGACACACCGCGCGAGGAGACGCTGCGCAAGGCGGGCCGCTGGGGCCAGGAGCAGCGCCTGGACCGGGAGCTGTGCGCCGCCTGCCGCCGCGCCAGCCGCGAACCCCGGGTGCGCGCCGCTGCGCAGCGCCTGGCGACGGACCCCGGCGTCGCCACCCCCGACCTCGCGGACGAGGAGCGCGCGGTCGCCGAGCGACTCGCCAGCGACGACCTCGACCGGGCGATCGCGGAACTCCTGCCGCTCGCGCTCGGCGATCCCGACGCGCACGAGCACCTGGTGCACGCCGCACGCTGCCGCGCCGCCATGGCCGCCGGCAAGTCGCTCGACGCCGTCGACGAGGGCGACCTGGAACGGTTGCCGCAGACGGTGCGACGCGTGCTGCGCGGCGGCTGGCACGACAGACGGTAGAGTGAGAGGTTCGGGCGGGGCGCGCGTCGCCCGCGTCCGCAGAGGAGAGCTCATGATCCGACCCGTCCTGCTCGTCATCCTCGACGGTTTCGGTCTGGCGCCGGAAGGACCGGGCAACGCCGTGCGTCAGGCGCGAACGCCCGTCTTCGACCGCATCTGGTCCGAGCGACCGCACACCCAGTTGCTGGCCTCCGGCAGCGCCGTCGGCTTGCCCGTTGGCCAGATGGGCAACAGCGAGGTAGGCCACCTGAACATCGGCGCCGGTCGAGTGGTGCGCCAGAGCCTGACCCACATCCAGGCGTCGATCGACGACGGCACCTTCTTCGAGAACGAGGTGCTGCGTCGCACCTTCGACGCCGTCGGCGAGCACGGGACGCTGCACCTGATGGGGCTGGTGAGCGACGGTGGCGTCCACGCCGACCTGAACCACCTCTGGGCGCTGATGGCGCTGGCCGAGCGCCGCGGTGTCAAGCGGCTGCGGGTGCACGTCTTCACCGACGGCCGCGACTCTGCGCCCGACGGCGGGCTCGAGTTCGTGGCCGACGTCGAGGCGCGCTTGGCTCGGTTGGGGCTCGATGCGCGAGTGGCCAGCGTCACCGGCCGCTACTTCGCCATGGACCGCGATCGACGCTGGGACCGTACCCGCAGGGCGTACGACGCGGTCGTGTGCGGCCGGGCGGAGCAGACCGCCCCCAACGGGCGGGCGGCGGTGGAGGCGGCGTACGCGCGCGGCGAGACCGACGAGTTCGTCTCCCCCACCGTGGTGACCCATGAGGACGGCACGCCGGTGGGGACGGTGGACGACGGCGACGCGGTGGTCTTCTTCAACTTCCGCGCCGACCGCGCCCGCCAGCTGAGCCACGCCCTGCTCGGCGACGCGTCCTGGAACGACTTCGCGCGGTGTCGCGTGGCGCAGGTGACGTTCGCTTCGTTGATGGAGTACGACGCGGCGCTCGATGCCCCCTTCGCGTTCGCCCTGCCCCCCATCGACCACGGCCTCGCCGAGGTGGTGGCCGAAGCCGGGCTGACGCAGTACCACACCGCCGAGACCGAGAAGTACGCGCACGTGACCTACTTCTTCAACGCCCAGCGCGAGCCGCCGTACCCCGGCGAGACGCGCGTGTTGGTGCCGTCTCCGAAGGTCGCCACCTACGACCTCCAACCCGAGATGAGCGCGCCGGAGCTCACCGCCAGGACCGTGTCGCGCCTACGCGAGGCGGACGACGCTTTCCTCCTGCTCAACTACGCCAACCCCGACATGGTGGGGCACACCGGCGTGCTGGCGGCCGCCGTGCGTGCCTGCGAGACCGTCGACCGCGGACTGGGCGACCTGCTGGAGGCGGTGCGCGCCAAGGGCGGCGCGGCGCTGGTCATCGCCGACCACGGCAACGCCGAGCAGATGCTGGACACCGACGGTAGTCCGCACACAGCGCACACCACCAACCCGGTGCCGTGCGTGCTGGTGTGCGACGCACCCGAGCTGGCAGGTGTCCACCTAGCGGATGGCGGCGTGCTGGGCGATATCGCCCCGACCGTGCTGGAGCTGATGGGACTGCCGCAGCCGCGGGCCATGACGGGGAGGTCGTTGCTGCGGCGCGGCTGAGCGGCGTCGCTCAGGCGTCGGCGCGCAGCAGGACCAGCGGCACGAGCATCTCCTCGGGATCGAGCGCCCCGTGCATCCCGAGCAGGGTCACGCGATCGGCGGCGTTCCACAGCGAAGCGTTGCCGCGCGCGAGGACGACCACGTCGCCGACACGCGTCTCCACCTCCGGATGGAGGTACCGCGGGTCGCCGTACAGACCGGCCGCCAACGCCTCGAGCCCGTCGATCGCCAGGAACGAGGTGCCGAGCTCGGCACGTGCGGCGTCGAGCAGCGCCTGCTTGGTGCCGGCCCGGGCGTGGAGGAAGGTGTGACGCGGCTCCCCTGCCTCCCGCATCCCCATCGCGGCGACGGTGCGTGGCAGCTCCTGGACCACCCGTCTGCCAGCCGCCGGCGTGCTGGCATGACCGTGGTCGGCGCTGAGCATCACCAGGGTGCCGTCGCGGGCGGCGGGCGGAAGGCCGTCGAGGAAGCGCCGGAGGCCGGCTACCACGGCGGCGAACAACGGCTCCCAGCTGGGGCCGTCGGGGCCATCACGGTGGCTGATGCCGTCGAAGTCGGGCAGGTAGGCGTAGGCGTACGCAGGCGCGCGATCGTCGGCCGCGAGGAACCCGGCCACTTGGGTGAACATGTCGATCCAGCCGACGTAGCCGGTCACCTCGGTGCCGCGCAACTGCATGCGGGACAGCGGGCTGTGGGCGATGTCGTGCGGCAGGAAGGCGCGGGTCCGCACCCCTGCGGGCGACAGCAGGTGGTAGAGCGACGGCGCGGGCAGGAACGTCTCGGGCGTGAGACCCCAGGCTTCCAGCTCGCCGTTGCGCGCCTGGGCATGGCCGGTCGGGCGCCAGAACAGCATGTTGGCCACCACCCCGAGGCGAGGCAGTCGCTGGGTGAAGCCGAGCGTGCCCAACTCCGCGGGAGCGGCGCCGTTGCCGTGCAGCACGGTCGTGGCGACGCTGGTGGTGGAGGGGCTGACGGTCGTGACGACGTGGTGCTCGCCGCGGTAGCGCGCCGATAACTCGGCGAACCCGCCGTCGTCGCGCCGCAGTTGGCTCGCCAGGCGGCGTTCGCCGATGCCGTCCAGCAAGAACAGCACCACCCGTCGCACGCCGCTGCCGAGGCCGCCGGCGTGCCGCACGACGTCGAGCGGTGGGGTGCGGAACCCCTCGTCGACGCCGAGCAAGGCGCCTACCGTGGCAGGGAGTCGGAGCAGGCTGTCGCCGTCGTAGGCCGGCAGCACCACGCCATCGGCAGCGTCGGTGCCGGCGGCCGCCTCCGCGAGCAGGCGCCGCAGCGCAGGGCCTTCGCCGGGGTCGCGCATGCGACCACGGTACACGCTGGCCCGCCGCCAGTCCGGGCAGACGACACCACGACGTGCGCGGCCACCGCAGCGCCCAACGCGAAGGGGCGGCTCGATGGCCGCCCCTTCGCGCGTCGTGAGAAGCTAGGTGCCGTGCGGGATCA
>CAZACZ010000025.1:0-25031 GCA_964483695.1 uncultured bacterium
ACCTCAGGGCAGGACGGTGCGTTCCTCGTCGGCTGCTTCCTGCTTCGCCTTGCCGCGCTCCTTGCGGCGACCGCCGAAGAAGCCCTTCACCTTCTCGACCACCGTCTCGTGCTCGGCCACGCTCTCGCCGACGGCGGCGGCGTACGCCTCGAGGTGCTCGCGCGCCTCGGCCGACAGCCGCTGCGGCACCACGACCTTGGCCAGCACCACCTGGTCGCCGTTGCCGACGCGCCGCAAGCGCGGCATCCCTCTGCCGCGCAAGCGGAACTCGGTCCCGGGCTGGGTGCCCGCTGGCACCTCGAGGTCCTCCGGACCGTCCAGCGTGGGCACCTCGACGCGCATGCCCAGGGCCGCTTGGGCGAGGCCGAGGTCGAGGGTGTAGTAGAGGTCGTCGCCGTCGCGCACCAGGTACGGGTGCGGTTCCATCTCGACGTAGAGGTAGAGGTCGCCGGAGGGGCCGCCGTCCACGCCGGCGTTGCCCTGGCGCGGCACGCGCAGTCGGTAGCCGCCGTCGATGCCGCGCGGCAGCGACACGTCGATCTTCTCGTTGGTGGGCATGCGACCGCGACCGCTGCAGTGGCTGCATGGCGTGGTCACGACCTGGCCCTCGCCGTGGCAATCGGGGCAGGTGCGGGTGGTGACGACGGTGCCGAACAACGACTGGGCCTGCGCCCGCACCTGGCCGGCGCCTTGGCAGCGCGGGCACGTGCTCTTGCCGTTCGAGCCGGGTTCTGCGCGGTCGCCGTGGCAGTGCGGGCACGCGGAGAGGCGATCCACCTCGACCTGCACCGTTGCCCCTTCGCGCGCTTGCTCGAGGGTGACGCGAAGCTCGGCCTCGAGGTCCTCGCCCGCCCGCCCGCGGGTGCGACCGCGGCCGGGCGCAACGCCGCCACCGAAGACCGAGGCGAAGATGTCGAAGATGTCGCCGCTGAACGGGATGCCGGCTTCCTCGACGCTGCCGTAGCGGTCGTAGCGGGCGCGCTTCTCCGGGTCGGAGAGCACCGCGTAGGCCTCGTTGATGGCCTTGAACTTCTCTTCCGCTTCGCGGTTCCCGGGGTTGCGGTCGGGGTGGTAGGCCAGCGCCAGCTTGCGGTAGGCGGCCTTGACCTCCTTGGCGTCGGCGCTGCGTTCGACCTCGAGAACGGCGTAGTAGTCGGTCATGCGCCGGCCAGTATACCGGAGGCCTCCGAGGCTTCCGTTGCCCGCGGTCGAGGGGTTGGTGGAGTCAGCCTCCCTTGCGCGCCAACGACTGCAGACGACGCGCCGCTTCCTCGGCGCCGATCTCGCCCCGCTCGAGCAGGTCGAGGACTTCGCCGCGCTCCTCGGTCACGTCCGGGCCGGCTTCGTACCCCAGGGCCAGCAGCAGCTTCTCGAAGCGAAGGCGGATGGTGGGGTAGCTGAGGCCCAGGACGCGCTCGACCTCCTTGAGGTTGCCGCGGACCTTGACGAAGATGCGCAGGAACTCGAGGTTCTCCTCGGGCAGCAGCGCGAACTCGTTGGGAACGAAGCGGCCTTCGATGGTGATGCCGCTCGACTCGCACTCGAGCCGCGTCACCGTCAGCGGCGCTCCGGTGATGGGGCAGGCGGTGGGCATGGGCAGGTTCGCCATGGAACGTTCTCCTCGTGGGGTTCTGCCATCGCGCCGCGGGGGGCGGCGCACAGCTGGGGCTCGGTCGGGGATCAGTAGGGGATCAGGTCGATGTGGGCAGTGTCGGTGCGCACCGAGACGTAGGGTTCGCCGGGAGGGATGCGCAGCACGTCGCGCAGCGCCCCGCCGGCCAAGTCGTTGGCGGTGGCCAGCAGCGCGGCGATGGGGGAGGGGGTTGCCGCAGGGGTGGTGGCGGTAGGGGCCGATGTGGCGTCGTCCGCGGCGCCGGGGGTGCCGGCGGTGGCGCCGGCGGTGGCGAGCCGCAAGGAACCGCCGGTCCGCTGCGACGCCTTGTCGATCGCCAAGCGCCAGCGCGCGGGGAGCCACGGCAGCAAGGCGTGCCCGAACGCCACGGCGCCGAGCGCGAAGCCGACGAGGTCTTCCAGCGCGGACAGCGGCATACCCCAGGCGATGGTGCGCCGCTTCACGCGCACGCGCACGACCAGGAAGCGCGGGCGGACCTCGTCGAGGTACGCGCGCAGGCCCTCCTGGTCGAGGCGCCGCGGAAGCAGCATCACACCACCTCGATGACGATGTGCGCGGCTCCCTTGCCTTCGCTGGCGTCGGTCTCGATGTCGACCAGGCGCCCCTCGGGCACCTCGTCGCCGAGCTCTTGCAGCATCGTCGCCAAGTCGATCCCTTGCTCGTCGAGTTCGGCTCGGGCGTCCGGCGGCATGAAGCGCATCGCGAACTTGGCCAGCGAGAGCGGGACGTTGACGCGCACCTTGGCGCCCTTCCCGCCTTCCTCGTCGGCCTGGGCGTCGATGATGACGCGCAGCAGGCGCGCGGGACGCTTCGGTGCCGGCGGGGAGACGGGGCGTTCGGGTGCGGGTGGTCGTGGCGGCCCGGCGTCGACGATGGCCCGCAGCAGGTTCGTGGCCTCGTCCACCGAGATGGTGCCGGCGGCAAGCATGTCCAGGATGCGGCGGCGTTCGTCGTTGTCAGCCATGGCCCACCTCCACGTCGACGTCACCGGTGGTGACGTGGATCTGCAGTTCGGCCGCGCCGTCGCCGAGGGTCCCGACGACGCGGTCGCCCAGACCCTTGCGCTCGGTGGTGAAGGCCGGTCCGTGCCCTTCGGCGTCGCCGATCGAGACGCTGCCGTCGACGCGCACGCTGGAGCCCGGCTGCAGCACGACCTTGACGTCGCCGGTCGCGGAGGCGATGCGGTGACGTCCTTCGGTAAGCAGCAACCGCACGGAGATGTCGCCCGCCGCGCTCTGCAGGTCGATGCCCCGCAGGGCGTCGGCACGCAGATCGCCGGCGCTCAGTCGGCCGCGCAGGTACGGAACGCCGTGAAGGCGCACGTCGCCTGCGCGCATGGAGAGGTCGACGCCATGACCGTCCGGGACCACCACCTGCACCCGCCCGCTACGCATCTGCGTCAGGAAGCGATCGAGGAACCCCCCGCCTTCTGGCCGGAAGCTCACCCGGAAGTCGGCGCCTTCGCGCTCTACGCTCACGCTCCCCGGTGCGCCCGTGACCTGCGGCTCGTGCAGGGCCGGGTCGACGCGCACCTCGAGGTCGCCGGCGAGCATCGAGACGTGGACCCAAGGGGTGGTGGGCGGAGCGGGCGTGGCGGTGGGGGCGTCCGGGGTGGGTTCGGGGGTGGCAGGTCCACTCGCGGCACCTTCGGGTTGGGTGCCGGCAGGTCGGGCGGCCGCCGGTTGGGTAGCGGCGGGTTGGGTAGCGGCGGGTTGGGTGGCCTCGGGTCGGGCGGCCGCCGGTTGCGTCGGTGCCGGCTCGGTGGCCGCCGGCTGGCCGACGCCGGCCGGGTTCGCCGCGCCCGCGGCGGCCGAAGGGTCGTGCATCTGCCGGTCGATCGCTCGAGCTTCCTGCCCGATGCGGGCGTCCGCGTCGTCGACCTCACGTAGCACTTGGATCAGACGCTCGCCCTCCTCGGCCGTGATGCGCCCCTCGCGGACCATCTGGTGGATGCGTTCGATGTCGCTCATCTTCGTCGGCTCCTTCGCGACCAGCGCGGCGTCGCCCGTGGAGGCGGGCGACGCGGGGCTGGTCTAGTTCAAGCGGGCGGCGTTGGCGCCGCGGCGGACGGGCGTGGCTGCGGTGTGCCCGGCGTAACCGGCTGCTCGCTCCAGGCGTTCGGCCAGGACGCGGAGGGCGCGGGCGATGCGAAGGGCGAAGGTGGGTCGAGCTTCACGGGCGCGTCGGATGTCGTGCGCCTCCGCCCGAAGTTCGGCCACGTGGGCGGCTGCGTGCTTCTCCATCAGGTTCAGGCTGATCATCCTCGTCGCCTCCTTGAGAGGATGATAGGTCCATGTTCCTGATTTGTCAAGTTTGACTTTGACGATTAGCAATCGCGACTTGTCATACGCCGCTTCGTCGCTCCAGCACGTACGCGCCTCGTCGGAAGCCGGTCACGAGGTAGCCCGCTTCGACGCGCGCCTGCATCGCAGACGCGACGGCACGGCGCCACCGCGCGGCCCGTTCCGGCGCCGCGCGCAGCAGCGTGGTGACGTCGCTGGGAACCGCCACGCGAAGTCGTGCCGCGTCCCCGGCGTCGGCGACGATCGGCTCGGCCTCGATACCGGCTCCCGAGGCGCGCACGAGCCACGCTTCCTCGGCGCGATCGGCTGCGTCGACGGCGGGCTCGGCGTCGGGCTCGGCGCTGGCGGCTGGCTCGGCGCCGGCGGCGGTAGGCGACTCCGCACCGCCAGGCGGAGGTTCCGCACCGCCGTTCGCGGCGCCCCGCCGCGCCTCCCACCGTGCCGCCCGTGTCGCCACGCGGTCCGACGCGAGGTCCCACGACGCCAGGAGTCGATCGCTTGGCTGGTCGCCACCGAGGGGGCCGGTCATGGGGCCGTAGAAATCGGGGAGGTACTCCACGGCCACGGCCCCGAGGTGCTCGAGGTTGAGCCGCGCGTTGCGCGCCTGGAGGGGGTCGAAGGTCCAGGTCACCCATGCGAGCTCGCGCTCGAGGCACCAGTCCCGCTGGAACCACTTGAGCGCCTGCCCGACGCCGAGCCCCCGGGCCGCAGGCACCACGGCCAGCATGTGCGAGTGCAACCCCGCGCCGCGCATCCCGCGGCCGTGGGGCAGCGCCACGAACCCGTACGCGAACGCCACCATGGCGTCGCCGCGGAACGCGCCGACGACCATCCCGCCGGCGTGGTGGGCGGCACGCAGGAGACTCGAAGGGACGACCTCCAGGTCGTCGGTTCCCCACACCTCGGCCTGGATCCGCTCGGCCTGGCGGCACTCCTCCACCGTGAGCAGCGGACGGATCTCGAACCCTTCGTGGAGGTGCGGGCGTGACGGTTGCTCGGGCATGCTCGGGGGCGCTCGCCGACCGGGAGATCGCAGCGTGGCGACGCTCCCTACCTTGCGATCAGGCCGCCTCGTCGCCGGACTCGGGATCGGGGACACGCTCGGAACGCAGGTCGGCGTCGCGCTTGGCGCGGGCGGCCTTGGCCTTGGGCGAGACGCCGCTGAAGCTCAGGCGCGGCTCGTCCACGACCCAGCCGGTCGTGGCTTCGATCTGTTCCTTGAGGTACCGACCCAGCGGCTTGCCGTCGATCATGGGTGCCGGCATGTCGAGGACCTCGCCGGTCTCGCGGCAGACGACATGGTAATGCGGCGTCACGTTGCTGTCGTAGAGCGACTGCCCGGACGCGCCTTTGAAGCCCCGCACGAGGCCCGCATCGCTCAGCGCCGCGAGGTTGAGGTACACCGTCGAGAGGCTGAGGTCTTCGCCGCGGCTCTTGAGGTCGACGTAGAGGCTCTCTGCGCTCACGTGCCGATCCCTCTCGAGCAAGTACCCGAGGATCACTTCGCGCGGCCGGCTGTATCGAAGGCCGTACTGCTTGAGCACGTCGCGGAGATCGCGTTCGATGCCATGCGGATGATCGTGTTGCCGCTGCTCCATGGGCCGGACTCGCCTCTCGTTGGCACGGGATCCGGGCTTCGTGCCGGCGCCGCACCGTGATGGGCGCATCGTAGCATGGTCGGAATCCTTCCGACTTCTTGGGGCCGACGCGTCGGTGCCGCGCGAGGCACCCGTCGTGCCCGTCCCATCGGAACCCGTTGGGCACGAACCGCGCCGCGAACCGTGACACGGACCGGCCCCGTACCCAGGCCCACACGTCGCTCGGGGAGCGGCACGCGGCCGCACGATCCGGCGCCGACACGCGCGTCCGCGCCGGATCGGTCCTCGCGCTCTGGCTAGATCAGGTCGGCGACCGCCGTCCGCTCCTCGAGCAGCTCCTGCTCGCTGGCGCGCATCCGGGCGACGACGTCGGGACTGCACGCCAGGCCCTCGACGACCTGGATGGCTCCGCCTCGGGCGGTGACGGGGTACGAGTACACGATCCCCTCGGCGATGCCGTACTGCCCCACGCTGGGGATGCCCATGCTCACCCAGTCGCCCTCCGCGGTGCCGAGCGCCCAACTGCGCATGTGGCCGATGGCGGCGTTCGCGGCCGAGGCGGCACTCGACGCGCCGCGTGCGTCGATGATGGCCGCACCGCGCTTCTGCACGGTGGGGACGAAGGTCTCGCGCACCCAGACGTCGTCGACGAACTCGGTCGCGGCCTTGCCTGCCACCGTGGCGTGCGACAGGTCGGGCACCTGCGTGCTGGAGTGGTTGCCCCAGATGATCATGCGCTTGACGTCGGTGACGTGAGCGCCCGCCCTCACCGCGAGTTGGCTGACGGCCCGGTTGTGATCCAGCCGCGTCATGGCGGTGAACTGGCTCGGGTGCAGGTCCGGGGCGTTCTTCATCGCGATGAGGCAGTTGGTGTTGGCCGGGTTCCCTACCACCAGGATCCGGACGTCGCGCGCCGCGTGATCGTTCAGCGCCTTGCCCTGCACCGTGAAGATCGCGCCGTTGGCCTGCAGCAGGTCCTTGCGCTCCATGCCCGGACCGCGCGGGCGCGAACCCACCAGTAGCGCGTAGTTCGCGTCGCGGAACGCGACGTTGGGATCGTCGGAAGTCACCACGCCGCGCAGGAGCGGGAAGGCGCAATCCTCGAGCTCCATCACCACGCCGTCCAGGGCCTTCATCGCCGGCGGGATCTCGAGCAACTGCAAGATGACGGGTTGGTCCGGGCCCAGCATCTCGCCGGACGCGATGCGGAACAGCAGGGCGTATCCGATCTGGCCGGCTGCACCCGTGACGGCCACGCGAACGGGTTGGTTCATGGTGTCACCTCGGTTCGTTCGCGGCACGTGGCTCGCCACGCGCACGCGTGCGCTCGTAGCGGACCCACCGCCGGGAACGGGGTCGTCCCTGGCGCGAAGGGTACCGCCATCACGCGGGCATCGTACCACCGGCCCAACGACGGCTTCGGACCGGCCTCGGCGTTGTCGTAGTCGCATGGGTCCGGGGCGGGACGCGGTAGTTGGGACCGGTGCGGGGCGCAAGCGCGCCGCGCGCACCACGGATCACGCCGTGTTTCACGTGAAACAACCTGCGGTTGGGCCGTCACCGACACGAGCGAGGCGGCGTTCGTAGGTCGCCCGGCGGTACGTCCGGGGGTCACGATCGCCAGGGCCGGATGGCGACGCTCCGTCGGCCCTGTGCAGCCTCGACGGCCGCGCGGCTTGCGCCGGCGCCGACCCGGTTGTGGTTGGCCTCAGGCCTGGTAACCCAGCAGCTCCAATAGGCGTTGGAGTTCGTCCTGATCGTGGAAGTGCAGCTCGATCCGGCCGCGCTTGCCTCCCGAGATCGTCACCTTGGTGCCGGCGTGGCGGCTGAGGTCTTCTTCCAACGCCGCGTAGCGCGACGTGCGCTTCGGCTTCTTGTCCCCCACATGCACGGCTGGGCGCTTCAGCGCTTCCGCCTGCCGGACGGTCAGGTCGCGCCGCACGATCTGCTCGTAGGCCCACGACCGGTCGGCCTGCGGCTGGGCCAGCACCGCCCGTGCGTGGCCTGCGCTGAGCGTCCCGGCCTCCACGGCGTGCTGGACCTCTTCGGGAAGCGTGAGCAGGCGCAACGTGTTGGCCACCGCGCTGCGGCTCTTGGCTACGACGTGCGCGACGCGCTCCTGGTTCAAGCCGAAGTCGAGCAACTGCTTGAACGCGCGGGCCTCCTCCATCGGGTTGAGGTCCTCGCGCTGGAGGTTCTCGACGATGGCGATCTCGAGCGTCTCTTGGTCGGTGAGCTCGCGAACGACGGCCGGCACCGTCACCAGCCCCGCGCGCTGCGCCGCTCGGAACCGGCGCTCGCCGGCCACGATCTCGAAGCCGCCGTCGACCGGACGCACCACGATCGGCTGGAGCACGCCCTTCTCGGAGATGGACGACGCGAGCTCGGCGATGGAGGCTTCGTCCATGTGCGAGCGCGGTTGGTACGGCGAGGCGCGCAGTTGCCCCACCGGAACCTGTTGGACGCCCCTCTCCACGCGGGGAAGGAGCGCGTCCAGGCCGCGTCCCAGACCTCTAGGCTTCGCTGACACGCTCGATGACCTCCTCTGCCAACAGCTGGTAGGCAAGTGCGCCTTGCGACGTTGGAGCGTACTCCAAGACCGACTGGCCGTGCGAAGGCGCCTCCGCCAAGCGCACCGTGCGCGGGATGACGGTCTTGAACACCAACGCTCCGAAGTGGCGCCTCACGTTGTCTTCCACCTCCTGCGACAGCCGCGTCCTGCTGTCGAACATGGTGAGGAGGATGCCGAGGATGCGCAACTCGCGGTTGATGGACCCGCGGACCCGCTCGACCGTCTCCATCATCCCCGCGATCCCCTCCAGGGCGTAGTACTCGCACTGGAGCGGCACCACCAGGTGATCGGCGGCAGCGAGCGCGTTGAGCGTCAGCGCGCCGATCGACGGCGGCGCGTCCAGAACGATGAAGTCGTAGTTCGGGCGCACGCCGATGAGCCCGCGTGCCAGCAGCAGCAGGTTCTCCCGGCTGGCGTCCAGCTCGACGGCGGCGCCCGCCAGGTCGGCCGAGGCGGCCAGGAGGTCGAGGTTCGCGATGGCCGTGGCCATCACCGACTGCCGCGCCGATGCGTTGCCCGAGAGGACGTCGTACACCGTACGTGCCGGCTCGACGACGCCCACGCCGCTGGTGGCGTTGGCTTGCGGGTCCAAGTCCACCAGCAGGATGCGGCGCCGCTCCGCCAGTGCTGCCGATAGGTTCACCGCAGTCGTGGTCTTCCCGACGCCGCCTTTCTGGTTGATCACCCCGATGATGGGCACGCGGATCCTCCGGGAAGGCGCAGTGCGACAAGGCTACCACGGGTCTCCAGCGGCTCCTCGAGCACTTCGGCCTCCGCCGTGCCGGAGGCGGCTTCGGAGGAAGGCCCCTGGGCGGCGCCGGAGTCCCACCACGTCAGCGGCACCCCCAGCGCGCGCGCCACGTCGGGGAGTTCCCCACGCCAACCGGGTCCGCGCCGGCTGAGCAGGAAGCATGGGTCGCCATGTAGGTGGCGGGTCAGCCGCACCAAGTCCCCGAGGCTCGCCACCGCCTGGGCGGTGACGGCGTCCGCGCGCACCCCGGTCAGGGCGCGCACGTCGCCGGCGAAGACCGTCGCACCACGCAACCCCAGGCGGGCGACGGCCAGCTCCAAGAACGCAACCCGCCTTCGCCGGCGCTCGACCAGGATGACGCGCGCCTCCGGGAGCATCGCTGCCACCACTACGGCGGGCAGGCCCACGCCCGATCCGACGTCGACGACGGTGGCCCGCGCACCCGCCAGGCGCAGGATCGCCCGTGCGTAGGCGCGTGCGTCACGCAGGTGGCGATCGAACTCCTCCAGGCCGCGCTCCGAGACCAGGTCGAGGGTGCGGTGGTAGGTCCGCACCAACGCCGCGTAGGCGGCGATGGTCTCTTCGCCCCGGTCTTCGCTCATCACACGTGCTGGACGGGGTCCGGGCCTGGTGTTTCACGTGAAACATCGGCCTCGCGACCGCCGTCGCGGGCTCCGCCACCCTGGCGCGCCTCGCCGTTGCGCCGGGTCTTGAGGTGGACCAACAGCGCGGCGACGTCGCTGTCCCGTACGCCCCGCAACCGCTGGGCGGCCCCGAGGCTCGCCGGCGCGGCCCGAACCAGCGCCTCCCGCCCCTCGGTCGACAGGCTCGCGACGCGATGGAGGTCGACGCCGGCCAGGCTCATGCGCTCGTACTCGGAACGGCCCTCCAGTTGCCGGCGCGAGCGCTCGATGTACGCGGCGTAGCGCACCAGCGTCTCTGCCTTGTGCGCTTCGGTGCGGTCGAGGTCGGCCGGACCCGGTCCGATCGAACCGAGGACGTCCTGGTACGTCACGCCGGGTCGGCACAGGATCTTGCTCGCCAGGTCCCCTTGGAACCGCGTCGTCTCCAGCCGCGCCACCTCGGCCCGCACGCGCTCCTCGGAAGCGCGCATGCGCGCGAGCTCCGCGTCGGGCACCATCCCCCAGGCGTGGCCCAACGGCATGAGGCGCTCGCTGGCGTTGTCTTGCCGGTGCAGCAGTCGGTACTCGTTGCGCGAGGTCAGCATGCGGTACGGCTCGCCGATGCCCCACCGCACCAGGTCGTCCAGCATGACGCCGATGTAGCCCTGGTCCCGGCGAACCGTCACGCGCTCCATGCCGGCCGCGTGCCGCGCCGCGTTGACGCCTGCGATCAGCCCCTGTGCGGCGGCCTCCTCGTACCCGCTGGTGCCGTTGATCTGACCGGCCGAGAACAGCCCGGGCAACTGGCGCGACATCAGTGTCACGTCGAGCTGGCTGGGGTCGAGAGCGTCGTACTCCACCGCGTAGGCGTACCGCTGGATGACCGCGCGCTCGAAGCCCGGCAGCGTGCGGATCATGTCGTCCTGCAAGATCGGCGGCATCGAACTCGAGAACCCCTGCAGGTAGAGCTCGCTGGTGTTCACCCCGTCCGGCTCGACGAACAGCAAGTGGTGGTCCTTGTCGGAGAACCGCACCACCTTGTCCTCGATCGAGGGGCAGTAGCGCGGCCCGGTTCCCTCGATCTCGCCGCCGTACATCGCCGACTCGCTCAGGTTCTCGTGGATCAAGGCGTGCGTGCGCGGCGTGGTACGCGTCAACCACGTCGATGTGCTGGTCATCCGTGGGCCGGGCGTGCCGCTGAAGGTCTCTGGTGGATCGTCCGACGGCACTTCCTGCAGCACGGCGAAGTCGACCGAGTCGGCGCGGATGCGCGGCGGCGTGCCGGTCTTGAGGCGCAGCAGCTCATGGCCGGTAGCACGCAGGCTGGCCGAGAGGTACCGGGCCGGCGCCTCGCCCTGCCGACCCGCCGGACGCTGTTGCTTGCCGTACCAGACCACGCCGGCCAGGAACGTCCCGGTGCAGAGCACGACGCTCTGGGCGCGCAGCGACCGTCCATCGGTGGCCAGGACGCCCGCCACGCGGCCATCCTCCACGATCAACTCGGCCGCCTCCGCGCGCACGATCTCGATGCCGTCCACGCCCTCGACCAGCGCGCGCGCCGCCGCGGCGTAGCCGTCGCGCTCGTTCTGCACCCGCAACGACTGCACGGCCGCCCCTTTGCTGGCGTTGAGCGTGCGGGTGTGGATGGCGGTGGCGTCGGCCAGCCTCCCCATCACGCCGCCGAGCGCATGCAGTTCGTACACGAGCTGCGACTTCCCCGGGCCGCCGATCGCCGGGTTGCACGGCATCAGGCCGATCTTGTCGGGGTTGGGCAGGACCAACGCGGTGCGAGCGCCGAGGCGCGCGGCGGCCACCGAGGCCTCGATCCCGGCGTGTCCACCGCCGATCACGATGACGTCGTACGGTCGCGCCGCGGTCGCGTTCCGGTGCTGTACGGAGGTGCTGTCCGAAGGCATGCTCTGGTTCCCTGTCCCATCACGGCGCCCGCCCTCGATGCCGGCTTCCGGCCAGCCGACGCGCCGGACTTCCGGCACGTGAGGCGCGTGTCGCTCGCGCCCAGGGTCGCGCTTCGTCGTCGGCCCCGGGCAGACACCGAGTATAGCGGGCGCCCGTGACGGTGCCCGGTAGGGCGCGTTGCGCGTACCTGGTAGACTGCGGCTCCGGCGTTGCGACCGCCCCCGACCTGCACCACATGCAGTGCACCCGGGCCGGTCCTTCGGCGATCGCGGCGCCTCATGCGCAGCCCTCACCGCCCCGCTCCCGCGGGGCGCCCCCGCGACGGCGGGGTGCGGTCGCTTCGGCGGCAGCGAACCTGGATCGGTCCGGTGGATCGGCGCGTCCGGTCGCTGGGTCGATGGAGACACCGAGCGGTCCCGTCGGAACGCTCGTCGCTCGCGTGCCGAACACGTCGGCCGGGAGCCGCCACCGCACTCGCCTCCAGGTAGGCGAACGGTCGAGCGCAGGCGGGGGCAAGCGCAGGCGGGCCGAGCGCATGGCGTATGCTGCGCGCCCGCGGGCGACCTGCCCACCGGAGCGGCGGCCGCGTCAGCGCCGAGCAAGGACGACGAGAGGACGGCGAGCACCATGCCGGGCAAGGATCAGGGAGTCTGGGACGACATCCTCGTGCGCGTTCGGGAGGAGATCCCGGAGGTGGAGTTCCGCACCTGGTTCAAGCAGGTCAAGCCGCTCGGCATCGAGAGCGGCGCCTACGCCATCGGCGTGCCGCACTCGTTCGCCCGCGACTGGCTGCGCTCCCACTACACCGACGTCATCGAGCGCGCCCTGAAGGAACTCGGCGCCGAGGCGCCGCGCGTCTCGTTCCAGGTCGTCGGCTTCCCGACCAGCGAGCAGCAAGACATGTTCAGCGCCGCTCCCGCGGCCACCGGCGCCTTGGCGCGCCAGCGCCCCATGCTGAACCCGAAGTACGTCTTCTCGAACTTCGTGGTCGGGCCGAACAACAACTTAGCGAACGCAGCGGCGCTGGCCGTCGCCGAGGCGCCGGGCCGGGCGTACAACCCGCTCTTCATCTACGGCGATGCCGGCCTCGGCAAGACGCACCTGATGCATGCGGTGGCGCACGCGGTGGTGGAGCGCTTCCCCACCCTGGCGGTGGAGTACGTCACCACCGAGGCGTTCACCAACGAGCTCATCAACGCCATCCGCGAGGACAAGATGGCCCTGTTCCGCGACCGCTACCGCAGCATCGACTTGCTGCTGATCGACGACATCCAGTTCATCGCCGGCAAGGAACGCACCCAGGAAGAGTTCTTCCACACCTTCAACGCGCTCTACGAATCCGGCAAGCAACTGATCGTCTCGTCCGACCGCCCCCCCAAGGACATCCCCACCCTCGAGAACCGTCTGCGCAGCCGCTTCGAGTGGGGGTTGATCACCGACATCCAGGCGCCCGAGCTGGAGACGCGCATCGCCATCCTCAAGATGAACGCCGAGTACCGCGGCGTGAAGGTGCCGTCCGAGGTGATCGACTACATCGCCCGGCACGTCACCTCCAACATCCGCGAGTTGGAGGGGGCGTTGGTGCGGGCGATCGTCTACGCCTCGATGAACCAGGTGCCGCTCAACCGTCAGACCGTCGCCAAGGCGCTCTCCGACGTCTTCGCGCCGAGCGACCTGAACCTCACCATGGCCGACATCCTGCGCAAGACCGCCGACCACTTCGCCGTCTCCCCGGATGACGTGCGCGGCAAGGGGCGACGGCAGGAACTGGTGGTGCCTCGGCAGATCGCCATGTACCTCATCCGGGAACTGACGACGCACTCGTACCCGGAGATCGGGCAGTACTTCTCGGGACGCGACCACAGCACCGTGATGTACGCGGTGCAGAAGGTCCAGGACGGCATCGAGGCGGACGCCGACGTGGCCAAGGCGGTGCGCACGGTCAGGGACGCGCTCGTCTGATCCGGCACGCTGCTCGGCCGGGTCGCGTGGCGCCGCGGGACGGCAGGCCGGGAGCGCCGATGACCTCGTCGGAGACGGCATCTTCGCCGCGTCCTGTGGATAACCTTGGGGAGATCGTGTGGACAAGCTGTGGATGGGACTGTGGAGAATCTCGTCCTGGACGGTGTTGTGGATACATGTGGACGGCCGCCATGGTTATCCACAGCGACGCCCGACTTCTCCACAGCTTCGTCCACACCCGGTTCGTCGTCCCCGTCGTCCCTACCCCCGGTTCTCCACAGAGTCCACAGGCCCTACGAAGAGGGGTTCCTACCATCGGGATGTTGGATGAGTCCCTCACCGTCCATGCCTAAGGGGGTCGGGCACTTGCCTAGGAGACCCGCGAAGAAGCGACGGGATTGCCAACGACGCGCCCGCAGCGTCCCGCTTCGGGTATGCTCGGAAGGCGTGACGGGTACACGACCGTACGGGAGATTGTCATGAAGGTGCACGCTTCGAAGAAGAGCCTCGCGGACACGCTGGCGAACGTCGAGCGCATCGTTCCGAGTCGTTCCAGCAACCCGGGGTTGAGCCTTCTTCGGCTCGACCTCACTCCGGGAGGGATCGAGCTCAGCGGTAGCAACATGGACATCGACATCCGTGCGCGCTTCGCTGCCGACGTGCAAGGCAGCGGCAGCCACGCGGTGACGGCCCACGTGTTCGGCCAGGTGGTCCGCGCCTTGCCGGGCGACGACGTCGAACTCGAGTTCGGCGACACCGAACTCCAGATCACCTCCGGTACGTACACCACCAAACTCCAGTTGGTGGCGCCCGCCACCGCGCCGGTGCTGTCGTTCCCGGACCGTCACGACGGGGCGATCGACGCCGAGGTCCTGGCGCGGGCGCTCTCGGCGGTGCGTTACGCTGCCGCGGTCGCCGACTTCCAGGCGGTGTTCCGCGGCGTCAAGCTGGAACTCAAGGACGGTCGGACGCGCGCCGTCGCCACCGACGGCTTCCGCCTCGCCTACTACCACACCGACGTGACCACCGGCTTGCAGGCCGACCTCATCGTTCCCGGTCGGAGCGTCGACGAGTTGCTGCGCGTGCTGCAGGAAGGCGAGGTCGCGCTCGCGCTCTCCGAAGGGCAGTTGAGCGTGCAGCACGGCCCGTACGCCATGAACCTGAAGTTGATGGACGGCGCGTTCCCCGACTACGAGCGCGTCATCCCGCAGAACTTCCCGGTCAGCATCACCCTGCCGGCGACGCGCCTGGCCGAAGCGGTGGCGCGGGTCGCGTTGATGGCCGACAAGACCGCCAACAACCGCGTCGACCTGTTCATCAAGGACGGCAACCTGCAGATCACCGCCGAGGGGAGCTTCGGGCGCAGCCAGGAAGCGCTCGAGGTCGCGCAGGAAGGAACCGACTCCGAGATCGCGCTGGCGTACAACGCCAAGTACCTGGTGGACGCCCTGGCGCCGGTCGGTGGCGACGTGCGGCTGCGGTTCTCCGGGTCGAGCGCCGCGCCGAGCGTCGTGAACGACCTGGCCGACGCGAGCTACCTCGCGATGGTCGTGCCTCTGCGCACCGGCTGAACGACCACGCACGCGAACCGCCGAGCGCCAGCGCGCGCAGTCGCGCGCGACGGTCGCGCTGGCCCGCCAAGGAGGATCCCATGACCACCATCGACGACGTACGCGCCATCGAGCTGCTCGACTCGCGCGGCAACCCCACCGTGGGTGCCATCGTGACGCTCGCCAGCGGCGTGGAGGGAACCGCAGCGGTGCCGTCGGGCGCCTCGACCGGGGCGCACGAGGCGGTCGAACTGCGCGACGGCGGCGCCAGGTTCCTCGGCAAGGGCGTGCAGAAGGCCGTTGCCAACGTGCGCGAACGCATCGCGGCCGAGGTGATCGGGATGGACGCGCTCGACCAGGCCGCGGTGGACCGCGCCATGATCGAGCTCGACGGCACCCCCAACAAAGGCGAGCTCGGCGCCAACGCCATGTTGGCGGTCTCGCTGGCGGTGGCGCGGGCAGCCGCCGCCACCCTCGAACTCCCGCTCTACCGGTACCTCGGTGGGCCGAACGCGCGCACCCTGCCGGTGCCGCTGATGAACGTCATCAACGGCGGGAAGCACGCCGACAACGCCGTCGACATGCAGGAGTTCATGCTCGCGCCGGTGGGGTTCCGCACCTTCGAGAGCGCGCTGCGGGCCGGGGTCGAGACGTTCCACCACCTCAAGAAGGTGCTTGTCGGCCGCGGCTACGACACCAACGTGGGCGACGAGGGAGGCTTCGCGCCGGACCTGAAGAGCAACCAGGAAGCGATCGAGGTGCTGATCACCGCCATCGAGAAGGCGGGGTACACCCCGGGCGACGAGATCGCCATCGCGCTCGACCCGGCGTCGACCGAGTTCTTCCAGAACGGGCGCTATCGGCTCGCGGCCGAAGGCAAGGAGTTCGACTCCGACGGCATGATCGCCTACTGGGACGAGTGGGTGTCGAAGTACCCCATCGTGTCGATCGAGGACGGGCTGGCCGAGGACGACTGGGTGGGTTGGGCGAAGCTCACCGCCCGCCTCGGCGGCCGCACGCAACTCGTCGGCGACGACCTCTTCGTCACCAACGTCGAGCGTCTCCAGCGCGGCGTCGACGAGGACGTGGCCAACGCCATCCTGGTCAAGGTGAACCAGATCGGCACGTTGACGGAGGCGATGGACGCCATCGAACTCGCCAAGCGCTACGGTTACCGCAACGTCATCAGCCATCGCAGCGGCGAGACCGAAGACGCCTTCATCGCCGACTTGGCGGTGGCCGTGAACGCCGGGCAGATCAAGACCGGCTCGGCCAGCCGCTCCGATCGAATGGCGAAGTACAACCGGCTGCTGCGCATCGAGGCCGACCTCGGCGTCGCGGCGCGCTACCTCGGGAAGGCGGCGTTGACGCGGTGACGCCACCCTTCGTGAAGGGACCCCGATGACCGACAACGGCATGAAGCGGCACCGCCGCACCAAGATCGTCGCCACCCTCGGGCCGGCGACGTCGTCCCCGGAGACCATCGAGCGCCTGGTGCACGCCGGCGTGAACGTCTTCCGCCTGAACTTCTCGCACGGGACGCACGACGTGCACCGCGAGAGCGTGCGCTCCATCCGCGAGATCTCCACCCGCTTGGGCGCCTCGGTCGGGATCCTGCAGGACCTGCAGGGTCCGAAGATCCGGGTCGCGCGCTTCGCCGCCGGCGAGGTCGCGTTGGAGGAAGGGGCGCGCTTCGACCTCACCTGCGACGACGACAGCCCCGGCGACGTCCAGCGCGTCGGCGTCACCTACCCCGGCCTCTGCAACGACGTCGCGGTGGGCGATACCCTGCTGCTGGACGACGGGCGCCTGGAACTCGAGGTGGTCGGGCTCGCGAACGCCGTCATCGAGACGCGGGTGCGGATCGGCGGGGTGCTGAGCAACAACAAGGGGATCAACATCCCCGGCGCCACCCTGAGCGTGCCGGCCCTCACCGACAAGGACGTCGACGACCTGACCTTCGGCGCCGAACTCGACGTCGACTGGGTGGCGATGAGCTTCGTGCGCAGCCGCGACGACCTGCTGCTGGCGCGGCACTACCTGGCGCGCGCCGGCTCGCAGGCGAAGTTGATGGCGAAGATCGAGAAGCCGAGCGCGGTGGAGCGCTTCGCCGAGATCCTCAAGGAGGTCGACGGCGTGATGGTGGCGCGCGGCGACCTCGGGGTGGAGATGGCGCCGGAGCGCGTCCCGCTGATCCAGAAGGACCTGATCCGCGCCTGCATGGAGGCCGGCAAGCCGGTCATCACCGCCACGCAGATGCTCGAGTCGATGGTGGTGAACTCCACGCCCACGCGCGCCGAGGCCTCCGACGTGGCGAACGCCATCTTCGACGGCACCGACGCGGTGATGCTGTCAGCGGAGACGGCGGTGGGCGCGCACCCGATCGAGGCGGTGCAGATGATGGACCGCATCGCGCGCTCGGTGGAAGCCAACGAGAACTACGCTCGCGCCATGCGCGAGCACGTCCCGACGCCCGACGCCACCACCGCAGACGCGGTGGCGCTCGGCGCGGTGGAGATGGCCTACAACCTCGGCGCGAAGCTGATCGTGACGTTCACCTCGAGCGGCTCGACGGCGCTGCGCGTGTCGCGCAACCGCCCGCCTACGCCGGTGCTGGCCATCACCCCGAACGCGCGCGCGTTGCGGCAGCTGGCGGTGGTGTGGGGGGTGGTGCCGCACCACAGCGACGACATCCACAACACCGACGAGATGGTGGAGTTCGCCATGCGCGCCATCCAGAGCACGCAACTGGCGCAGCCCGGCGACCGCTTCGTGATCACCGCAGGCGTGCCGTTCGGCATGCGCGGCACCACCAACCTGATCCGCGTGGAGCGCTACCGCTGAACGGTGTCGTGGGGGGCCGCCGAGCGGCGCCGACCACTGGCCCCAACATCCCGACCTGATACGCGTCGAGGGCGCCGGAGACCGGCGCCCTCGCTCGTTCCTTGCTTCGTCCCTAGCGACCAGGTCTGGCCGCGGGTTCGTCGCGCCGCCCTCGAGCCGCGGACCGAGGACCTCGGCCCGGGCCGTTGGGGGCGGGCTCAGCCCTCTTCTGCCGTCACGACCACTTTCAGGGCGATCTCCACCTCGGGGTGGGGACGGTAGGGGACGGTGTACTCGCCGGTCATCTTGATCGGCTCGGCCAGGATCACCTTGCGACGGTCGATCTCGACGTCGTAGGTGGCCTTGAGCGCATCGGCGATGTCCTTGTTGCCGACGGAGCCGTAGATGCGCCCCTCGCCCGCCTTGACGCGGATGTCGAGGGTGGCGTCGCCGAGAAGCTCGGCGAGGCGCTCGGCGTCGGACTTACGCTCCGCCAGTTGGCGAGCGCGCTGCGCCAGCCGCGCCTGCAACTCGGCCCGGTTCGATTGCGTGGCCGGCAGCGCCAGCCCTTGCGGGACGAGCCAGTTGCGAGCGTACCCGTCCTTGACCTTGATGACGTCGCCGGCCTCACCCAAGCTCTCGACGGGTTCGAGCAGGATGACGTTCATTTCCGCACCAGCTTCTCCGTGATCGGGATGATCGCGAGCATGCGCGCACGCTTGACCGTGGTGGCGAGCCGACGCTGGTGCCTGGCGCACACGCCGGTGCGGCGACGGGGCAGGATCTTGGCGGTGTCGGAGATGAACCGCCGCAGAACGCGCCCGTCGTGGTAATCCATGATCTCGTACTCACCTGCACAGAACGGGCATACGCGTGGCCTACGGCCGCGCCGCCCGCCGCCTCTACGGCGGTCGCGATCGCGATCGCGTCCGCCTCGTTCTCGTGATTCACGTGCCATCTAGAAGGGTAGGTCCTCTTCTGGTGGAAACTCCTCGTCGATGTCGAGCGTCGACGGTCTCGCCTGGGCGCCCTGAGCAGGCCGCTCGGGGCGGGTGCCGGCTCCACCGCTGCCGGGACCGCGAGTAAGGAACTCGACGCGCTGGCCTTCCAGCCGCGTCGTGAACCGACGGTTGCCTTCCTTGTCGGTCCAAGAATCGTTGACGAGCCTGCCGATCACGAAGACGGGATCGCCGCGCTTGAGTTCGCCGGCGGCCTCCGCCAGCTCGCGCCAGACGTTCACGTCGACGTAGTGGGTGCGCTCTTGCTCGTCGCCCCCGCGACCCCGGAAGCGCTCGTTCACCGCCACCGAGAAGCGCGTCACCGCGGCGCCGTTGGGGGTATAGCGCAGCTCCGCGTCGCGCGTGAGGTTGCCGACGATCATCACCTGGTTGAGCGCGTCCTTCAGCCGATGCTGGCCGCGGGCGTCGACCACCGTGGCTTCGGTGCCGCGGGTGCCGGTGGTGAGGACGTCGACGCGCTGGGCGTTGACGTCGAGCGCGGAGCGCTTCTGGCCGTCCTGCGCCTCCCAGGTGCGGTAGTTCAGGCGCCCCTCGACGAAGACGGGGGACCCTTCCTGCAACTGGTTCGCCAGCGCTTCGGCTTGCGCGCCGAAGGCGGTGACCCGGTGGTACCAGGCGAGTTCGCGTTGGCGCTCGTCGTCACCCACGACGTGATCGTTCCCGGCGAGGTTCAGCTCCAGGATGGCCAGGCCACCGGGCGTGTAGCGCAACTCGGGCGCTTGCACCAGCGTTCCGACCAGGTAGACGGCGTTCAATCCACGTGCCATGGAGCACTCCTCGGCTCGTCACTCGATGCTTGGCTCAGGCGGCGGCTTCCGCCGTGCCCGAGGGTTTCGGGGCCTTCTTGGTCTTCCACTCCGGACGGTCCTTGACGACCAGGACACGCATGACGTTATCGCGCTGCCGGAGCGCGCCCTCGATGGCCTTGGGCGTTTCGCCCGTCAGGTGTAGGCGGTAGATGAGGTAGTACCCTTCGTTGCCCTTGCGGATGGGGTACGCCAAGCGGCGGATGCCCCACTCGTCGAGTTCGAGGATCTCGCCTGCGGCCCGCTCCACCTGTGCCGTGACGGCATCCTTCTCGGCCTGGATCTGCTGCTCGCTGAGACCAGGGGCAAGGATGAGGTTGAGATCGTACTGGGTGTTCGGCATGTGCACCTCCTTCCAGGCTGGTGGCGGTGCGAAGGCCCCGTTCGTGGGGCTTCGCGCGCGTGGCGCTCGCGGCGCGGGGTGTCCGGGTCGGCACCTGCGGCGCGAAGACGACACGACGCGCCGGGCCGCGCAACGGCCCGCGCCTCGCCCTCTCCAGCGTCGGCTCGCCACCGCGATCCTCCCGGCATGGGCCGGGCGGCGCGGCAAATATCGATGCTAGCACACCTAGGGGGTGGAAGGCGCCTCCACCAGCGCGCCGACGACCCGCTGGGCTTCGGCCACGCAGTCGTTGATGGACACACCGCGGTAGGCGTTGCCGGCGAGGTGTAGCCCGGGCAAGGCGGCGAGCGCACGCTCGATGGCGGCGACGCGGGCGAGGTGACCGACGGTGTACTGCGGGATCGCCTCGCGCCAGGTGGCCGTCTCGACGAACGCCGGCTCGGCCGCGATGCCCATGGTGACGAGTAGGTCGCGCCGGACGACGGTCAGCGCTTCGTCGTCGGGCGAATCGAGCATGGCCGGGTCGACGGCGCCGCCGGCGAGCACCCGCACCAGCACGTGGCCTTCGGGCGCTCGCCCCGGGTAGATGGCCGACGTCCAGAGCACGCCGAGGCTTCGGACGCGCTCGCCGGGCGCGACCAGGAAGCCGAACCCGTCGAGCGGCCGGGGGACGTCGTAGCGGTGGAAGCCGAGACCGAAGACGCGCATGCCGACGTACGGGATGGCGCGAAGCGCGGTCGCCGCCGCGGGGGCCAGGGTGTCCAGCAGCCGCGCCGCGCCGGTGGCGGGCAGCGTGAGCACGACGGCGTCGACGGTGAGCGGCGGGTGGACGTCGGGCGCGGCGAACGACAGGCGGTACCCGCCCGCCGGGTCCGCGCCCGGCACCCTCTCGAGCGCGGCGACGCGCGCTCCCACGCGCACCTCGGCGTTCGGCAGCGCCGCCAGCGCGTCGGCGAGTGCCTGGGTGAAGCGGCCCATGCCGCCGTGCGCGAAGCTGGTGAGGCGCCCGCTGGGCCGTGCGGGTGGGGGATCGCCCGTCCTGGCGGAGCGTTGCTGGTGCACCAGCGCTCGCAGCAGGCTCCCGTGCCGGCGCTCCATCGCCCGGAACTGCGGGAAGAGGGCGTCGACGCTGAGCTGGCGGGCGTCGCCGCCGGTGATGCCGACGACGAGCGGTTGGGCGAAGGTGTCGGCAAGGTCCCGCCCGAAGTGCCGCGCGAGGAAGGCGTGGACGCTCTCCTCGGGCGTAGCGGCCACCGGACCACGATCCGAGGCGCCGGTGTAGGCGGCCGCCGTGCCCGTGGCCGGCGTGCGGACCAGCAGCGGCTCGAGGAGCGCGCGCGCCTTGCCGGGCCACGACACGACCTCGCTGCGGAGGAAGCCCACGGGGTCGGTGGGAAGGGGACGCAGGCCACCACGCTGGAAGAGGTACCGGCGGCGAGCGGCGTCGTTTGCGGGTTGCAGGTCGCCCGTCAGACCGACGGCGTCCACCAGAGCCAGCGTCGCCGGACGGTTGGCCACGAAGCCGTTCGGTCCGAGGTCCACGGTGTAGCCGTCGCGGCTCACGGTCCTGGCCTTGCCCCCCAGAACCGCCTCGGCTTCGAGGACCACGACGGACACGTCGGGCCGCATGCGCGCCAGCAGCACGGCGGTAGCGAGCCCCGTGGGGCCGCCGCCGACGATGGCCACGCGTCGCGTCACGCTCGACAGGATACCCGCCGTGCGGGACATGCTCCCGAGCCGCCGCCGCCATCAGCGCGGCGACGCCGATCCGATGCTGCGCGCGCCGCTCGTGGTCGACGGCGTCCAACCCACCGCGGCGAGCGGCGAACCGACGGCGGCGGTGCGGGCTGGGTCGTCGCTCGCGGCGACGAAGAGCACCGGGTGCAGGATGGCCCGGAGCGGCCGGCGCGTAGGCACCAGGGAAGCGTGATCGATGACGATCAGCGCGACGTCGCCCGGGGCGAGGGCGAGCCCTACGTCGTCGGCGGAGCGCGTGCGCAGCGCGCCGGCGTCGTCGGGCGACTGGTACGCACGGTGCCACGGGGTGAGGGTGGCCGGGTCGACGGCGCCGTTGCCGGGGCCCACCACGACCCAACGCCAGGCGGCCGCCTGCGCGCGGCTGCCGGCCGCGGCGCGCACCCGCCCGGTGGCGGCGGCCTCGGGTGCGTACGCGACGCGGGTGAGGGTGACGGCCTGGTCGCCGTCGTTGGCGATGGTCAGTGCCGCCAGCACGCCGCGCGCCGGTGCGGGTTCGGACGCCACGATGCGAACGCCGAGCGGCCAGGCGATCCCGGCGCCGCCTGGCAGGTAGGCGAGGTGCGCACGCCCGACGTCCCACCACCGCTCCGCACCGCTGCGGCAGCGCGCCAGCACGCGCCGGAACGACACCCCCGGGCCCTCGCGCGGTGCGGGCGCCGGCGTCAGCGACGTGCCGGGGACACGCTGCGGCAAGCCGAGGTCGGCGTGTTCGACGACGATCTCGCTGCGGCTCAGGCGGATCGGCGTCGGGGCCGCCGGGATGGTGAGCGTCACCGCCGGGTCGTCGTCGGGACAAGCCCAGCCCGCGAAGCGCAGCACCCCGGCGGCTGCCGCCGCGCCGCCATCCGACGCCGCCAGCCCCTCGGCGCGCGCCCAGCCGAAGTACACGCCTGGTTCGAAACCGACGGTGGAGGCGGTGGCCGACGCGCCGCCTGGGGGCGCTTCTCCGCGCGTCGCGCCTGCCGGCGCCGGCGTGCGCGCGATCGCTTCCGCGAGCGTGCCGAGAAGCGCGCGTGCGTCGAGCCGGGCCCGTGCCTGCACGAGGACGTCGGGCGCGAGGAAGGCGATCGCGCCAAGGATGGCGGCGACGATCCCGAGCCCGAGCGAGGCCGCGCCGGTGCGCCGGCGAAGGCTCCGGCGCCGCGTCACGTGCCGGGGCCACAGGCCAGACGAAGCTCGAGCCACGCCAACGCCTCGTCGAGGCGCGCGAACGCCAGGTTGGCGCGGTGCTCGGCGGCGAGCAGGTCGGCGACGGGGTCGGACAGCGGCGCGGAGTGCGTCGCCTCGACGCCCTGGTCGCGCAGGAACCAACCCAACCGCAGCTCGCCTTCTGCGCGACGCGCGACCGCTTGCTCATGGGCGCGGCGCAGGCTCCGCAAGTTCGCGTCGAGCGCGTGCAGCTCGTCGTCGAGAACGCGCTCGACGCTGCGACCCGCCGGGAGCATCGGTGTGGAGCGCGGGGGCCACGTCAGCCGCAGCGACTGCTCGAAGCCGTCGAGGTCGAGGGTGGCGGAGGCGCTGCCGTTCACCGGTCCGCCGGTCGCGAGGGCGATCCGCGCCTCGATGCCGACGTTGCCGTACGCGCCTCCGGCGCTACCGGGTGCGGCACCGGCATCGCCGACGGCGTGCCGGTACCCGACGCCTCCGATCAGCAACACGCTCACCTCGGGCGCAGCGGCGAGCGCTTCTTGGAGCGTCCGTTGACGGTACCGGGCGTGCGCGTCGGCGGCCGCCGGCGCCGCAGCAAGGCACTGCTCGTGGGCGGGCAGCGAGCCGGAGAAGGCGGCGAGCGTGGCATCGACGGCGGGCGCCGTCAGGCTCGAAGGATCGAGGTCGAGGCTCCGCGCGAGCCTGCGCCGTAGATCGTCGGTGCTGGCCTCGAGGAAGGACGCCAGGCCGGCGAGCCTTCGTTCCTGTGCGTAGGCGTTGCGCGCGTCGGGTGGGAGGTCCAGGGCGGCGCCGGCGTCCTGCGATGGGCCGGCGCTTCGTACGCGATGCAGGCCGCGCGTCAGCACGTTGGCCGCGTCGCTGAGCAACGCGAACGCCAGCACGTCGGCGGCGAAACGCTCGCGCGTCTCGATCCGCGTCGTCGCGGCGAAGGCGCGTTGGTGCTCGAGGGTGGACGCGGCGAGTGCGGCGTTCGCGGCCTGATCGGACGCGAACAGCGGCAGGCGGACGTCGGCCGTGACCTCGAGCGCCAGGGAGGCGAAGTCGGTCAGGCGCAACGACTCCTCGACCTCGACGCTCGGTGCGGCGGCCCAGGCGGCGCGCTGGACGCCGGCTTCGGCGTCCAGGAGCGCCGAGACGACGTGATCGGGTGGCTGGTACGCGGCGTCGAACGCGGCCAGGTAGTCACCTAGGGTGGCGTCCGGGGGCAGCGCGACGCCACCTGCCGCCGTGGCCGCCGGCACGAGCATGAGCGTGCCGACCAGGACGACGGTCGCCCAGCGTGTCATGGCAGCTCGTTGCCCCACGCCAGGCTGACGCGCGGGAACGGCGAGGCGTAGATGGTGCCGCCCCGCTCCACGATGGCGGCGGGGCGGATGGTGAGGGTCCCGGCGCCGTCCGGCAGGTCGTGGGCGGGGTCCAGCACGAGCCCGAAGGCGAGGCTCGAGCCGGGCGCGATGGCGAGGGCGTCGCCGTCTTGGGTGATGGCGACCAGCGTGGCGTAGGTGCCGTCGAACGATGCGGGGTCGTGCGGGTGGACGGCGCCGACGGTGGAGGCGAACGCGGCGGGGTTGCTCACGCCCTGGACGGTGATGGCGTCCTCGAACGGGTTGTGCAGCGTGAGCGTGAGGAGCGTCGCGGCGTCGGCCACGTACGCCGCGCCGAGGCGAGGGACGACGAGCGGCTCGCTGGTCATGGTCGCGCCCAGTTCTGGGTAGGGGAGCTCGGGGGCATGGACGCGGTTGACGATCACCCGCGCCGTCCCGGTCCAGCGCTCGGCCTCGCGCGCGAAGGCGATCGTCACGTCGGCCCGGCAGGGGCTCACGCTCCCGGCGGCGACGTCGGCCGCCTCGAACCGGACGTCGGCCTCGACGACCAGCACGTGCTCGGGATCGCTGCCGGCGACGCGGTCGACCCGAAGGCAGGCGTCGCTGCTGATGGGCTCGACGACCTGCCAGCCGGCGCCCAGCGGGCGCGGGAAGAAGAGCGTGATGCTGGCGGGCTCGGTGTCCAACAGGTCCTCGTAGTGGACGGCGACCAGGGGAGCTTCGGCGCTCGCTCCGCCCGGCGCCGGCGAGCCGCCCGCTTCGGAGCCGTCGTTCCCGGCCGCCGCCTGGGCGAGGGCCCCGGGTGTGCCGGAGAGCATGATCGCGAGCGCGACCAAGAACGAGGTCGGGACAGCCGTTCGGGGTCTCGCACGTCGTGC